>JAYNJH010000092.1:1495-6709 GCA_038109885.1 Candidatus Margulisiibacteriota bacterium
GGCCAACTCTTTAGCTAATAAGCCTGTTACAATCGTTTTCCCAATTCCAGTATCCGTTCCTGTGATACAAATTACACTATGTTTTGTAATTTTATTGATGTCTGCGGATAAAGTTAACTGGAATGATTTTGTCATTGATGATGGGAACCTTTACAAAAATGGATTTCATAGGACAACTGAACTTGGCCATAATTCTTCAACATTTTTTCCTGTAATGTTTTTAATATTCGAGGTGTCCAAAGACCATCGGCTGAGGGCTTGTGATTTACACCTGTATTCTTTTGTGTTTTAAGCAATTGTATTATTGAATTAAATGGTAATGTAATCATTTCTGTATCTATTTTCCAATTAAAAAAATATTGATTCCCTATAAACTGCAATGCCTCTTTTGTTGGAAACTTTTCTGTAACAATTGCCTGAGTTCGATTCATTTCTGATAAACATCGACGAAGTTCAACTGAAGTTTTGGGTCCAAAAATAGCTAAATAACAAGATCCATTATTAGATAAGATATTTGATATCTTCTTTAATGACTGACCGACATTCATCCAATGAATGGCCGCATTGGATGTTACCAGCCCATATTTTTTTGTCAAAGACTTATTATTGAAGTCACAATAAATGCTATTCACATTTGGAATTTCTTGATTATTAAGCTCATCAATCATTTTAATTGATATATCAATTGCATCAATGGCAGCTTTCGGGAAAGACCTTGCTATTTTTTTTGTTAATAATCCTGTACCGCACCCAATATCTAAAATAGATTTGGGATTGCATGGGTCAATGCGACTCATTAATTTTTTAGTCGAAATTACCTGTATTTCCGCATAATTATTGTATGTTTTAGCTGCTTTATCGAATTGTTTATACATTTTCAAATAGTTTATCATCTAGCCGAACAATGGTGGAGCCACTAAAAACATCTTAATATATGGCCTTTTATTGGATTTATCTGAGTATATTCTAAATTTAAACTGGGCTTTACCCCAATCTTGTCGTTAAGATCGACCCAAACGTTAATATTCTTAAGATCCGGAATGTCGACCTTAATTCGCCCGTAAATATCCAGCCAATCAATTAATATTTTGGAATTATTATTGTCGATATGGGTCTCTAATTGATTCGTTTTCCACCACATCCAATCTGAATTTGAATCAAAACAGCGCCTGTAAAACGCCTTCAACAAAGCAGGATAAGATTTATTAAGATTGATTATCATTTGATCAATTTCATGAGCATTGTAATTTGTGGATGGAGATACAATATCACATGGTAATCTATATAATTCTTGAGCATGTTGTGCAACCCACTGTAGCCCCATCGAAAAAATGAACACTTGATTAATTTTTAGATTAAACCCCTGCTCAAGTTTCTGAAACTTAAGCCTAACCTTTTTATTTATAAACGTAGATTTAACATATAGCTCCCACTGATTTTGATCTAAGATAAAAGGATTAAGAATGATTAAATTATCTTTTGGAAATAATGATAAAAAATAGTGGGGTAAAATCGACCAACCTGGAATTACTAACCTTGTGGTTATGGATTTACGATCAATAACAACCCAAGCATCCATTATATATTTGTACCACTGGAGGATAAATGATGCTTGATATGATTTGCCAAATCGATAATCTGACTTTTATGATGTTGTGCAGTTAGTGTAATTCTTAGCCGGGATTCACCTTTGGGAACAGTAGGGTGGTGAACGGCCCTAACAAAAAAACCCGATTCAATTAAGGCGCTTTCAATAATAGACGCTTGTTGATTACTACCGACAATTATTGGCTGAATCTGTGAAAAAGATGTTGTTGATATTATGGATTTAAATAATTTGATATTTTCTATTAAATTATTTCGTAAATCATTTGCTTCAACAATTAACTGAATCGATTTTTCTATTCCCACAGCAATTCCGATAGGCAAGGCCGTGGTATATATATATCCCCGACATTTCGCTTTCATTTGAGCTGATATTTCCTGATTGGAAATTAACATTGCGCCTGTTAAACCAAAAGCTTTTCCAAATGGAACCAGTACAATATCAACAGAATCAATAAATTGCTTCTTATTTAACCATCCATTCCCACCATTTCCATATAGGCCAATGGAATGGGCTTCATCAACAATTAAAGTCGCATTGTACATTTTTTTAAATTCAATAATCTCTTCTATCGGAGCCTCATCTCCATCCATACTATAGATACTTTCGCAAACGATTAATATGGATTCATATTGATGAGCGTATTTTTTTAGCAGTTGTGATAAATGATCCATGTCATTATGTCGAAACCTAACTAACTGAGCTTTAGAAAACTGAATTCCATCAATTAAACTTGCATGGATTAACTTATCAGCAATGATTAAAGTTGAAGTTGATGCTAAAACCGAAAAAATAGAACTATTCATTTGATAACCTGAATTAAACATAACGGCCGATTCTTTCCCGATCCAGTTTGCAATTGATTCCTCAGCATTTAAAAATGCCTGATGATTTCCAGAAAGACGTCGAGACCCAGTTGAACCAATACCAAATTTGAGAATTGAATCTGCGACAACATTTTTTAACACTTCATGCTGTGCTAATCCCAGATAATCATTTGAAGTAAAATTAATGAGATAATTTTCATTTATACGTACATTATTTTTTTCTGATGTATCAATTACAGGCCAACTCATACACGCATTCTATCATTATCTGACTCCCTGGGACATAGGCCCATTCGCCTCATCACCTACCGGATTTTATTTTGAGCTATATCACCGCTAAAACATCTAAAACTCTTATTAAGATAACTGATTTATTGCTTTTGTATATGTTACGTCTCACGTACAACGTATCATATACTTGACTTTCCCTATCCTAATTATTTAGTCTAAACGTATGCACCCCCCAAATGTTCAATCATCATCCGAAATTCAGTCCCCAGGAGAGGTCATTGAATCATATATTATTAAGGGGCTTGGTATAGGGGTAAGAAAACTTGCGCACGCATTAAATGTGCCGCCAAATCGAATTTATCAAATAATCCACAACAAACGTGAACTAAGCGTAGATACGGCCATTCGGCTGGGTCTATTTTTGAATATGGACCCGCATTTCTGGCTTGATATACAAAATCGTTTTAATATATCTGTTTTTTTAAAATCTCATTCTGATATAAAAAATGAGATTCAACCGTTGAGATCATCTAAAGGTTGAAAATTTTTTCCAAAGTATACTTTCTTGACCCTTTTACAAAAACTGCCCACCCTGACAATTCCTTTGCCTCGAGAATGGTTTGGATATCTTGAATCGTATTGAAATAATTACACTTTAGATTTGAAATATATGGCTCAAAACCAGGGCCAATCAATATAAGATCGGAATAACTAACTTTTTGTAACTGCGTGATTAATTTTAAATGCTCTTGATTAGAATCTCTCCCAAGCTCCTCCATAGCGCCAAGAATAATTAATTTATTGTCTGAAGGTTCATTATTTATAAATTTCAGAAATTCACTCATACTGGATGGATTTGCATTATATGCATCTAAATAGACCATTGCCTTGCGCCAGATTAATTTTTGTGAGCGGTTATTGGTTGGCTCATACGCTTCTAATGCTCTCTTCATTTTAGGCCAAGGAATATCAAAATAATTACCAATGGTAAATGCGGCTAAAATATTTTGCCCATTATATTTTCCATATAATTTTGATTGGATTGATATTATTTGATCAGATGCAGATTTTAAATTAATACAAATATTTGCTGATCCAGATAAACGAATTAGCTCAATTGTATTTTTATAATTTTTATTATTACCAAAATAGATGCAGTTGGACTTATTAGAAATACTTGTTAAGGTCCTATCATCCGAAGGCACAAACTTTATACCGTTGACTTGATTAATGTATTCATAAACTTCTTTATTGGATTGAATAACCCCCTCAATTGAACCATACCCCTCTAAATGATCTTTGCCACAGTTTGTAACAAGTGCAAAATTTGGATTGGCAATATCACATAATAGCTTATGCTCATTAATATGATTTGCACCCATTTCAATTAAAGCAATATCATGATTTTTATTTATGTTTAATAATGTTAATGGAACACCAAGATGATTATTTAAATTACCCTTTGTGGCCAATACATTTTTACTACAGCTTAACACTGTCGCCAGTAACTCTTTTGTTGTTGTCTTTCCATTGGAACCCGCTATCACTAAGACACTTAAATTAGGAAACTGATTTCGATGAAAATTTGCTAATGCCTGTAAGGTTTTTAATGTATTATTAACAAGAATAAATTTATGTGAGGTCACAACGGACTCATCATCAACAACAACAAGTTTAGCCCCCTTTTTTAATGCATCTTGTGCATATTGGTTTCCATCAAAATTGGGACCTCTAATGGCAAAAAAGCAATTTCCCTGCTCAACTGTTCTTGAATCAATTGATACCCCTGAACAGTTTAAAAATCGTTCGTGAATGCCTTTGATGGAATTCATTAATTTACTAGAAGTTTTTTAGAAATGGGGGAACATCGAGTTGGTCTTCCTCAACATCTTCAAATGTGGCTGATTTATGATTGTATTGAGGAATTGGTTGCTTAAAACGCTCGGTTTGTTGTTGTGAATCCATTTGATTTGAAAATGGGGATGGTTCTGAATTAATATGCTGAGAATGCAACGTTTCAATTGATTTTCTCTTTGGTTGAATACCTTCATCATCCATCTGAAATGTTTTAAAGTCTTCATTTGCATTTACCAATGGAACAGAACTAGATGATGAGTCAGTATCCTCACTCGCTAACGTGTTTTCGGTAAGCGTATCGGATGAATAATTGGTTTCATCAATATTAAAGCCTGTAGCAATTACAGTTACCATGATCTCATCTTTTAATGACTCATCTATAACAGAACCAAATAAAATATTAGCATCTGGATCCACTGCTGAATAAATAATATCAGCAACATCATTAACTTCATGCAGAGTGAGCGATTCGCCACCACTCACATTTAATAACACCCCCGTAGCACCATTAATAGTTTCCTCTAATAAGGGTGAACTAATTGCCTTTTCAGCAGCCTCAACGGCTCTGTTTTCACCCGTAGCTTTTCCGATGCCCATCATCGCTGATCCAGAATTAGCCATGACCGTTTTGACATCAGCAAAATCAAGATTAACTAGGCCTGGTATTGTGATTAAATCTGCAATTCCTTGCAC
>JAYNJH010000093.1:0-6660 GCA_038109885.1 Candidatus Margulisiibacteriota bacterium
AATTGATATTGCTTATTTAAGAAAACATGGTCAATGGCATACTTTAATATGAGTGGCTGACTAATATGAATCAACGCGATTAGTGGAATTGATATTAAGCTAATACCCAATCTAAAACGGTGTTTTTTTAAATATTTAAAATATCGAAGGGTGTATTGCTTATCTTGATTAAATTGACTCATTTAAACTCACCTCCAATTGTTGGTATTGCCATGTGGACTGGTAAATTCCTTCTTGGGCAATCAGATCGTCATGGCTTCCCTGAGCAATAATCCGCCCTTGATCAATAACAATGATATGATCACAAGACTTAAGGGCAGAAATTCGATGCGCGACCAATATGGTTGTTGGTCGTTGTTTTTGATTGAAAAGTTCATGAATCATTTTAGTTTCGGTTTCATGATCAACCGAAGATAAAACATCATCCAGGATTAAAACATAATGATCCGAGGCATAGCCTCGGGCCATGGCCAGTCGGTGCTGTTGGCCTCCAGAAAGAATGATTCCTTTTTCACCAACCATTGTTTTCCAAGACTCAGGAAAAAGTTCGATATCTTGGTGAACACATGCTCGCTGAACGGCAGATTCAGCAATATTGAAGGGGGCACTTGGATTACTAAATAAAACATTATCCAAAATGGGGGCTGAAAATAAAAATCGGCGTTGGGGAACCATGGCAATTCCATTCCTAAGGCTGAGAACATTTAAAGAGGTACAATCATGGCCATCAAAAAGGATTTGCCCATTTTGCAGTGGCTCATTTAAAGCGATAAGTTGTGCCAGTGTTGTTTTCCCAGATCCTGTGGGGCCAAATATGCCAAGTGTTTTTCCTGCAGGAATTTTAAAAGATATATTACTAAGAATGGGGTTGTCAGTATAACTGAAAGATAAGTTCTTAACCTCAATACTTGGGGATGATTTTAGTGAATAATGTTGCGCCAAGCTATATTGTGGATGAGAAGCCGTATCTAATATGTCATTGATCCGTTCCAATGATGCTAGTCCTCGTTGAATAATGTTGATGATCCACGACATGGCTGCGGTTGGCCAAGCCAGTAATGCTAGGTATGAACTAAATGCAACCAATTGCCCAATCGTTAATGCCCCTTGAATTATTTCTTGCCCACCTTGATAGAGCAGAATAATTTGGCCGATGGAGCCAATCGTGGCAATAAAAGGGAACATGGTCGATCGGATTCGAGCTAATGAAATTTGAGTATTTCGGTATCGTTCATTATCTTTTTGCATTTCCTTTATAATATGGTCTTCAGCATTGAAGGTTTTAACAATGCTCATATTCGCAACCGATTCAACAAAGAAATCTGTAATTTGTCCCAATTGTTGTTGAGATTGTTTTGTTATTTTATAAAGTCGTTTTACAAATAGACGTATAACCAATAATGCAAATGGGACGGGCGTTAAAACCCAAGCGGTTAATACAGGGTGAATTTTAACCATTTGATAGATTACCAAGCTATAAATCATGGTTGTATTTACGATATGTAAAAATCCAAATGCCGACATTAGGCGAAGGGCTTGAATATCATTGATCATTCGTGACATAGTGTCGCCAATAGTATGGTTTCTAAAAAATTGTGGCGACAAGGTCAGTAAATGTGAGTGAATTTTTTTCCTTAAATCATACTCAACATATCGTCCTGGCGTAAAAATAAGAATACGGGATAGAGTACGTGCAACAGCAAGTATAAGCGCTAAACCAATTAATTTTTTTACATTTAATTTCAAAACTAACCAAGTTGCTTTTTGGTTTATTGAATCAATAATATGCATAATTTCAATTGGAATTAACGTTGTTACAAACGTGGTTAAAATGAGTGCGGTTAACCCAGCCAAATACCAGGGCCAATATCGAAACGGGTAGTGTTTAATGAAAATGAACATTAACTAAATTGTAGCGTAGCCCGATGGAATGCAAAATACTTCACCATAATTTAAAATTAAATTTAATGTATAATAGTAGACTAAGGAGTATTACATGAAGATAGATCAAGATAGTGTTGTATATATTGCATTCGAATTAAAAAATGATGCTGGTGAAGTTATTGATAAGGCCACAACGGAGGATCCACTTCCATTTATTTTTGGAAAAGCTCAAATTATTCCAGGCCTTGAGAATGCGTTGCTAGGAAAATCCAAAGGGGATAACTTAACTGTGGAACTATCTCCGGAAGATGCTTTTGGTGATTATGAAGAAGAGTACATTCAAGAAGCCAATATCGAAATGTTTAATGAGTTAGGGGAAATTAAGGTAGGTATGGATATTGAAGTTGAAATGAGTACCGATGATGGGCCAATGGCTGCATTAGGTCGAATACTAAGCATTGAAGATGATAAAGTATTCATTGATTTGAATCATCCATTGGCTGGGAAAAAACTTAACTATTCTGTTGAAGTTATTAATGTTCGTGAATTAACTCCTGAAGAAGAAGATTTGGGAACAATTAAAGATTTCGTCGACTAGATACTCGTACTACCTGAGATTAAAATACTAAGGCCTGAATAATTTAAATCAAAATCTCCAGCGCTAGTTTTATACTCCCCTGTGCCAAATTGGTAGTCGATACCCAAATTTAATTTATTTGAGCCAAATTCATAACCAATTGAGCTAGCAATACCGATTGCATTAATTTGTTCACCATTGGCATCCTTGGAAAAGTAGGCGTTATTTGTGTAAATACCAAAGCGAGTTGGTAAATAAGGTTGCCAATAATGCTCTAACCCAATAGCAACATTTAAAGTGTCTTGAGTTGGGAAATCCGTAGATGTTGGTGTGGATATTAAATAATTAATATCTACAGATACCAATGTGTCTGGGGATATGAAATAAACGATACCCGTACCAATTTGAGGGTAGTTGCTTCGATAGCCAAGTGACTTCAAATCGTAAGTTCCATTTGAAATGGTTGAGACATTTTGTGTTGGTGTATTAAAGTAAGTATGACTCCGTGTGGTTTGCTGTGTTCCATCGCCATCTAGGCAGTAGGGAATGTTAACTTTGGCACCCACAGATAGTTGATCATTGGGCATCCATTGAATACCTAATATTCCGAGCAGTTCATGCATGGTTTCTTCATTGTAAGTATTATCCCAAAATCGAATTGCATTGGGGTTAGCCGTGTAGTAGCTATACACATTATCTACATAATTTCGAGTTTCATATGAATAGAAAAAGCTACCGCCAATAGCCAGATTATCGTTTAGGAGCATCCCAATACTAGGGCCAACCAATAGGTGTGTATTTTCTGAATCAAAGTTTTGGGTGTAAGTTAATGAACCGGCCTTACCATCAGTGATGTCTTGATTGGTAGAATCTGAACGAGGTGTAATAATGGAAAAAGCAAAATTAAAGGAATCAAAATTTTGAAAAAAGCCAATAAATGGCGGAACACTGCTTGATGTAGTTAGTTCATAATCAAAAGGCCCAGAATATTTTAGCGAAGTTGAACGGTAAATATTACTTGATTCAGATATTCGGTCTTGTTCGATAAAGCCAAGCCCAGCAGGGTTATAATAAGCACCAATTAATGTGTCAGATAAGGCAATATAGCTGCCTCCCATGCCCCCAGCACGTGCATCCATAATGTTATTATAAACAAAGGACGTTTCCCGATCTTGGTAAGCAAATAAGGGAAGTTGAATACATAATAATATAATGAGTAATTTAGTTATTGATTGCATAATTATCAAACCTTTCTTTTAAAATTTTTCCATCATCCAAAAAGTCATTAGGAAATAATGACTTCAATTGTTTTATTCTGTCATTAATATCGGGGTGTGTTTTTGAATGAGATACCTTTTCCGCCGGTAATCGTTCAATAACTTCAATATATGCCTCAGGAGCATAACCCGTGTTTTTTAAATAAATTAATGCAGCAACATCCGCTTCATATTCATCGTCTTCATTTAAACCTTTATCCAATAAAATGGTTGTTACTTTATTGCTAAGCTCGCCAAAAGCAACACTGGCCGATGTATGCTGTGCCATTAACATTTGGGTTAACATTGATGCCCCATCATTGCCAGTATCTTGCACTTTATCAAAGGCATGCTTTTCATTTACATGAGCAATTTCATGAGCTAAAACACCAGCCAATTGGGCCTCCGTAGTAAGTAAGCTTAATAGGCCAGTTGAAATGAAAATGTACCCACCTGGGCAGGCGAGTGCCATGGGTTCAGCTTCATTAAGAACTGTAAAATAAAAATGAATATCTTTTCGACCACTGGTTTTAACAACTGTTTGGCCCACCAAATTAACATACTTGATTAAATCAGTATCATTGGATTGTTTATATTTGCCTAAAATTGTAGCGGCAACATTGCTGCCCAGTCGAACTTCATATTTGGTCTGTTTGTTGGCAAATGCGTCAATATTTAAGCCAATGGCAAGCACCAAAATTAACATTAAATTTCGCATTTATTGTAACCCTCCTTCCGAAATAAAAACATCAACTTCCTCAACTGTTGGTAAAAAACCAATCATTTGGCGAAGCGCATTATAATCGGCATCAGCATTAATTTTTTCATCATGTTCAGTGAATCCTCTAGTGGTTGCCGCTGTTGAATATGAGGATGCACGACGACGTGCTTTTTTATTTAAATCAGTTTTATTTAAAGCATCTAGAACCGAATCTTTCTTGGGATCATTTTCAGTTAAATTAAACTTGCAAATCCAACCCTTAATTTTAGATTGATCAATTTCAATCCAAATACCATCAGTTGACATTACATTCACTTTACTGCCATGGGGAATTGAGCTTAAAATTTGTCCCGCCATACTGGGTTCACTCATAATATTAGCTTTGTTGGATAATACATACATTGAACTTCCGTACGTACAGAAGTTAAATGCAAAAACAAATAAAAAAAGAAAATATTTCATGAAGTCCCCCTTGGTGCATAAATTGATAATGCTTCTTTTTTACCCTTAACATGTACATTATCGATAAATTCACAATTTAGTTGATCTTTAATTTGATCATAAGTGGATTGGCTTATTAAAATATTGTCTGGGTATTGTTTGCATAATGCTTCGAGTCGAGCTGTCGCATTGACGGAGTCCCCAATAAGTGTGTAATTAACACGTCGTCTTGAACCGATATTTCCAATAATGCAATTGCCAGTATTAATGCCAATGCCAGTTGTAATTGTTATCCGGTCTTCCTTTTGCCATTGTTCATTTAACTCAACCAATCGCTCTTGCATTCTCATGGCCGCTTTAACAGCCAACAAGCTATGGTTTTCGCATTCCACGGGAGCATTCCAAAACGCCATAACAGCATCGCCAATAAACTTATCAACAGTCCCGTCATACTCTTGGATAATTTCAATCATCGCGTCAAAGTATTCATTTAAAAGCGAAATAATTTGATTTACAGGCGATGTTTCAGTTAGAGATGTGAAGTTTCGAATATCTGAAAATAGGATCGTAACTTCTTTCTCTTTCCCAAGCTCAGGTTGGATTGTTTTATAATTTTGACTAAGTTCTTTTAAAATTTTGGGTGAAACGTACATCGAAAAATTTTGCTTCACCTTTTGTTTTTCCAAATATTCTGAAAAGCTATTATACCCAATGGCGGCAATATAACTTAAAAAGAATCCTGTGAGTGCGGTGCCAATGATTAGAATCGTATTAAAGTAACTGAATGAAACAATCATTATCCCAGATAGTAAGATGGGAACCAATAGTGCGCCAAGGTATCGTTTGATACTTGTTTTGCGTAGTACATAGTAAGGGCAAAGCGAAATAATTAGCAAAATGATTAGATAGTTAAACCAATCAGGGCTGAGGTTTAGGCCACTATTCTGAATAATATTTGAAATGGCCGTGGCTTGGATCTCGGGGCCTGGGAGATGAGAATGTATGGGGGTTGATTTTAGATCGTGAAGCCCCACAGCACTGGCGCCAATAATCACAATGCTATTTTTAAAAATATTGGGCGATACAATTGGGGGCTTTCCCTGCTTTAATGATTGCCAAGACGATAAAATTCCTGAAAAAGAAAACTTTTGAATACCTTTTGGGTACCAGTTAATTATCAGTTTGCCGTGATCGTTTATTGGAATCTTTTTGCCTTTTGTTAAAATAACGTTTTTATCTTTTTCCATATCATCTGATAAAAACGGCCCTAACGGAAAGTTGAATAGCAAGTGATCTTGAAAGGTGATGTAAAGAGGGATTTCACGGTAACGTCCATCTGCATCAGGTTCAATTGTAACCATTGGAATTCGTTGAGCATATTCGGCAATGGGCACTATCGGATGATAAATAGTTTGATATTTCGATTCACCATTTTGTCGAAAGTTTTTAATGTCTATTTTAGATTTTGATAAAAATTTGGGTTGAGACGCATCCACAGGGTAATCTTTTGTAAGAAGACCGGCAAAATTAATGTTGGAATGTTTTTTAATTTCATTTAAAAACTCGAGATGACTAGCTAAAGATTCTTCTTCTTCCGTAAATAGAATGTCAAAGTATATTTCCTTTGCGCCGCCTTGAGCAAGAAAATCTAAAATAGGGGCATAAATCCCCCGAGGCCAAGGATACCGACCGATAATTTCAGATAAATGATTGACTGATGCATCATCAATTAAAATTAATTTTACCGACTTATCGGGAATGGCATCATTCCGTAGGTGAAC
>JAYNJH010000094.1:0-6592 GCA_038109885.1 Candidatus Margulisiibacteriota bacterium
GTAAACATGAGTGTTTTGAATTTAGAACGTGACTTTGGATTAAAGAATAAACGTTATTTATTGGGTCAAATTAGTCCCATGACAAAGGGCTCTCAGGCGACGTTATCTTTATTGGGTGTGGGAATTACCCAGGGGCCGATTTTAAACTCAATAGGTAATTTTAGTCCTCGATTTTCTCATGAGCTTATTTTGGATGTTGATAGTCAGGTGGATATTTATATTAATTATCAAAAAGTAAAATCTGTAAACCTTCCTGGGGGAATATACGAACTAAAGGGGTTTCCTTTACGCACGGGATTTAATGTGATTAAGATTGTTAAGACGTCAGTTTATGATATTGTTCCATCGACGAAGGATGATTTGGTGACGGATGGGGTTTATAACGATATAAACGAAGGGGTATTATACAAAACTAAAGCCAATCAAAACGAATCATTTCTGGATCAATCATTACGATTGCATAATGCGCGTATTGTGAGTAGTGAATGGCTGGCTTCCGATAAAGTTCCACGAAAAGGTGTCCAAATTGAAGACGACTCACCGCCTGTAAAAAAGAAAGTTGTTACTGAGTTTGTGTATCCGTTTGCGCTAGACCCCGTTTTGTATGCTCCAAAATATAATGAATTGAGCTATGGGATTGGTTTTCCGGCCACATGGTCTGGTCTTAATTTAGCCACTTCGGATCAGGTAACCCAGTCACTTTACTATAAAAAAGGCTTGAATAATTTTATTACATCGACAGTTTATACGCAGGTAAATAATCAACATTTACTACTAGGTAATGAGCTTTATATTGCATCTCCTTTTGGCCCGATTTCGGTAAATAATGCATTAAAACAAACGCAAGGGATTGATAAGTTGGGGGCGTTTTCTCGATTTAGTTTCTTAACATACCCAATTGCTTCTGACCCAAATGCCCCATTTCGATTATTAACAATTGGGTTTTCAGGCAGCCTTCGAGCGTCTCGGTTTATTCCATTTGGCGTTGCTCGTCCGGTTCCCTATGACAACTTCCTATCACAATTTTCAATGGGTTTTTCCTACCAAATTCGAGATTTATTTTCAGGCACCATTCAATGGTCTCAAACGAAGGCATTAAATGGAAATAGTGAGGGAGATGTTAGGCAATTTTCCTCAGTTATTCAACGTCGTTTGCCGTTTAATTTTAATTTGTCAGCGGCTTATCAAACAAATGAGGGTAAACTGGTGGTTGAGCCTCATTTATTTACGTTTAAAGTTGGATGGAGTGGTTTTGATGGTGTTAATGCATCCTCAATGTATAAAGAGACTGTTGGGACTAAGGATGTTCAGGTGGATGCGACAATTCAGAAAACATTTTTAGATGGGGCATTAACGACGTCAACATATCTTCAAAACTCTTCTGAAAAAAAATCATTATCGACCTCACTTAAGTATGGACGACATAATGCAAATTTTTCATTTGTTGAAACCCCTTTACAAACTGATCAGCAATTAAATTATATTTTAACGAACCAACGTTTTAATTCAAATATCGGTGTGCTTCATCGTGAAGTGCAAGGGGCGCCAGTGAATATTTTCTCTCTAAGTGCTGAATCTGCTTTTGTATATGCAGATAACTATTTCGCAATATCGACCCCAATTCAAGATAGCTTTGCGGTTTTTGCCTCGGATTATACCCTGAAGGGGGAGCCTGTTTTTGTTGGTGAGGAAGGTCGTAATATCAATTTTTTAGGGCCAACTGTTTTACCGTCATTACGAGATCGAGTATTAACGGATATCATGGTGGATATTCCAAATTTGCCAGTGGGTGCTGAGTATCAACGTTTACATTCATTTCAGCCGGTTAATGTTCAAGGCTACTTGGTTGAGTTGCATGTAACGCCCTCTGTATTATTGATGGGGAAATTAGTCAATCAAAAGGGCCGGCCATATAAATATCAGCGAGGCTATTTGGTTTCTAAAGTAACTCAAAAGAAACAGCGTTTTATTACGTCACGATCAGGTATTTTTCAGGTGCCAAATTTAATACCAGGGACATATCAAATTACATTTTCTAAAAATCGTTATACATCGGTTGACATAACCGTTCCCGATAACGCGGATGGCTTGTTTCGATTGAATAATTTGGTTATTCAGCGTAATTTAGATGTTGAATTAGATTCGGATAATGAATCAGAACTTCAGCAACAGTTGAATGAAAAACAGACGCAACGTCAAGATGAACAATTGGATGATCGTTCTAGTGAGGCATTACTACAACAGTTGATTGCTGATATTTTATCCGAGCCTATTTTAGAGATTGAGTCAGTTGCCCCGACACAATCATTGACCAAGAAAGAGACGCCTGTAAATGATACCCCTGAAATGCCGGCCGCGTTAATTAATGATCCCAATCTAAGTTCAATCGAAAATGCGCAAAAGCTTCATGCCCTTAAAGGTGAGATTAATCAGTTATTATTGAAAGCTAAATCTGCCCCATCTGAAAAAGATACGCTTGAAATTGCTCAAAAGATTAATGAATTTTACTTGCAGTTGATTCAACCGGATCGGTCTAAATTAATTCAGAATATAAATGAAATAACGAATACGGATCAAAAGGCAAAGGCGGAACATGAAAAACGTAAGACGCGGGAAGCCTTTCCATCTCAACGAGTTCGTTCAGATGCGATTGATGAAGCTCAGCGGCAACATTTAAAACGGGCTAAAGATTAAACAGAATGTAGTTCTGTCATTATTTTTGCCCCCAATACTTTATTAATGTTACACTCAATAATTATCCCAGTTTGGGTATTCTTTGTAGATATAATTTGGCTTTTTTCATGAAGTAGGTGATACACTTTCATTTTATTGAATGGAATGGTGAATGTCATGGTGGTTTTGAATTGATTAAGATTGGCCTCAATGATTTGAATTAAGCGCTCTCTGGTTGATGATTGTATTGCTGATACGAAAAGGTTTGAGATATCTTTACAGTCATGTTTTGTGATGATGGGGTCATTTGCTTTGTCAATTTTGTTGAATAGGATTAATTCATTTTTGATTTTTATATCAAGTTTTTTGAGCACGTCATGGGATGTTTTCATTAAATCTTTCCATTGTGGATTTGAACAATCAATCACATGTAAAATTAGATCGGCATAGATAACCTCTTCCAAAGTGGCTTTAAAAGCATCTACCAATTGGTGGGGTAGTTTTCTAATAAACCCCACGGTATCTGTAATGAGCACTTCTTCGTTATTATTTAACTTTAGTTTACGAGTGGTTGGGTCCAGTGTTGCAAATAACTGATTCTCCTGAAGTACGTTTGAATCTGTTAACAGGTGGTGTAATGTGGATTTTCCGGCATTGGTATACCCCATGATCGCAACGGTAAGGTAGGGAGTGATGACTCTTTTTTTTCGTTGATTCTCTCGTGTAAGCCTTACTTTTTCCAAATCACGTTTCAATTTTTGTATTCGACGCCCAATTTGTCTTCGGTCAACTTCAAGCTGTGTTTCTCCAGGGCCTCGAGTTCCGATGCCGCCGCCTAATCGTGATAAGTGTGTCCACATTCGTCGAAGTCGGGGGCGGAGGTACTCGAGTTGTGCTAATTCAATTTGAATTTGTGCTTCTTTGGTTTGGGCACGTTGCGAAAAAATATCTAAAACTAAGCTTGTGCGATCTAATATCTTTATTGCCAATTCATTTTCAATATGACGTTGCTGTTTTGGGCTTAATTCATCATCAAAAATAGCAATTTCAATACCATTAACTTGAATGAGTTCTTTTAGATCGTCCAACTTTCCTTTGCCTACATAGCTAAGTTGATTTGGAGCATGACGGTGTTGTGATATTTGTTGCACAACATGTAGTCCGGCGGTTTGGGCCAATTCAGTTAATTCATTTAATGAATCTTCAGCTCGCCAGTCGGATAATGGCGTTTCAACACCAACGCAAATGCTTGTAAAGCTCATTGGCTTTGCAATTGTTTAATGATGGAATCGTATTCGTTTGTATTTAATCGTAGATTTAGTTGTTTATAGACAGATATTGCCTCATCAATACGATTAATCTTTGTGTAGTAGGCGCCCAAAAGTTCGTACTTTTCAACTGAAATTGGAACATCGTTGATAAGTTGAAATGCTGCATTCATATCATTTTTTTCAAGATAGTATTTTGCCAGTTTAATCCGAGCGTTTTGGAAGCGTTGAAGATTTTTTTTAAGCGCATCATTGATGGCGGATGTTGGCTTACTTTCATTAACTTTTAAGTATTCAATAATTCGTTCATAGTGGGGTTTGGTCTTATCTTTTTGATTTTCATCTTCATAAATGGCGGCAATGTTATAATGAGCTTCTAAGAGATCATTATCATATTCAATGGTTTTTAAGTAATATTCTTTGGCTAAGTCCAATTCCCCATAGGTGTAGAGTAAATGTGCATAATGCAATGTAAATAGCGGATTTTTGGGATCGTTAATGGTTGCGGCTAAAGAAAAGTCGTGGGCAAGTTTCTTATAAATTTCAGATTTTGGATATTTTTTATACAAATCATGGTAAATTAAACCCAATCGAGCTTTAAACCAAGGATTTAATTCATCTTGCTCAATTAACCGCTGATATTCTTTAATAGCTAAATTGGTATACGCCTTAAATTCATTTGGGAATGTTTGGGCTGTTTTCTCATAGCTTTTGGCTAACTGAAGACGATAATGCGTTTCCCAGGGCATTAAGTCAACGGCACGTTTAAAGCTAATATTGGATAATTTAGGGTAACCACGTTCGATTTGAATGTAACCATTTCGATGGTGCACTTCGGCTTGTATGTGTTGGATGGCATTGACAACTAGCCATAAAAATCCCATTGTAATGCAGATAAAAATCAGGTATCTAAGTTGCTTCATGATTATTCTTTAATGACATTGCTAATCCAATAAAAAAATAAAAATAAACCAGGGTTGCAACAACCCCAAAATTAAACATGATTTGCCCTAAATAAACAAATGAGCTGCCGATTAACCCTATGATTAAGTATTGCGCTTCATCGGACGTTTTATTAGTAAAAATCAATAACGAAAATGTTGTGCCCCCAATAAATAAAAGGTAATACACTACAAATCCAAAAATTCCTTTTGAAGCGAGGGTGTTTAGGTATTCATTATGAAGTCTATCTGGGGTAAAATTGTGACCACCTTCCAATTTACCATATTCAGGTCGACGGTATTTTGGGTAATAAAACTTTATCGTATCTAGCCCTGTCCCAAGAATGGGGTGATCTTTAATCCATGGAAATGAACTTTTCCACATTGACGTTCGTGCGCTACCCTCAATGGCAATATTGCTGTAGCTATTTATTTTGGCAGATGCTTGTAATATCAGTTGATTTGAACTGGCCTGACCTTTATTGATTTGTGACTGTATTTTTAAAAACAATGTGGGCGAAATAATGACAAAAATAATAATTCCAATGGTGAGTATTTTCCATTGAAAAATTTGATTGTTTGAAAAAGGGGTTTGTTTTGTTGTGCTTTCTTCCAAAATAAATAATCCAATGATTAGAATAATTACGAATAAGAAATTCAGTAATGATCCGCTAACGAACTGAATATTCATTAATAAAATAATAAAAGTTAATAATTTAACGGGCAGTAAATTTCGTTCTTGCTTCATTTTAATTAAACTTAAAAATGTAATCGAACCAACGATGATTGAAAGCCATGTGCCAATAAAGAACTGTGAAAAAATGATGGTAAGTCCAATACAAAAATTAAGCCATTGATTTTTTTTCTCTGGAAATATCATCACTAAGTAACTGGCAATAATTGAAATTGCCGCAAGCAGCTGGGTAACTGGGGATATTGTATTTAATTTGAATAATAAAAATAGATACGAAAATGTCGTCATTAAAACGCAGCCAATAATTGAAATTAAAAATTCATTTTTAGGTTTTTGTTTTTCAATAATCAAAGTAATGGTGAAGATCAGTCCTAAGGCTGCGGTTAAACCAACCCAAGTTGCTCTTGAATAGGACAAATAGGTTGCGTAAGTAATTAAAAGGATGGCGTTGAATAATATATTTAGTTGGTTTTGGATGGATGGGGCTTTTTTTGCCTTAATTCCGTAATAGATGAATGGGCTTCCGAGCAGTGCAATGTAGAATAAGATCCAACTGATGGTTTGATTTTGCATGGGGATTAGTTGGGTTAAAACCCCCACAACAACATAGTAGATCGTAATTGCGCCAAATTGGCTTAATTTTGGTTTAGGATTATTATTCTTTTTAATGGTATAGAATAATTGTCCGACGATCAGTGGTAAGCTCATTCCCAAGATGGCACAATAGTGAACCGGATTATTGATACTCCCAAAAACTCGACGGGAGGGATCTAAGCTCCATTTTACAATGTCAATGCCGAGGCTTTGAACAATTCCGTATAAACATGACAAACTACTGGCAATAATGATGGCCCATATAATTTTTTTATTGTTGGAAAACCCTTTCTTATTTGCGATTAAAAAGGTGCAGAAAAGGTATAGAGATGTGGTAATAATACCTTCCCACCGATCATAACTCCCCCAGACACTTACATTAATATTTTTAGAAAAAACGGTGGATAATACATTGCTTAACC
>JAYNJH010000095.1:0-6519 GCA_038109885.1 Candidatus Margulisiibacteriota bacterium
GGTTCCCACTTACCCAAAGCTTGCTTTAAATAATGAGTGGGAAGGCACAGTTAAAGTAAATGTCACTGTTTCATCAACGGGAAAGCCGATTCAAGTAACGGTGATATCATCGTCTGGGTATGAAACATTGGATAACTCATTTATTCGTGCTATTCAAAATTCATATCAATTTAAGCCAAAGCGAGTGATGGGCAATAATGTTGTTGGGGTCATTACATTAAGCTATTCATTTACTTTGGGAGGGCAAAAGTGAAGCAGCTGATTATCCTACTAATGGCAATAAGTTCGATTGGGTTTTCTCAAACATTAAATATTGTTGAGAATGAATTTGTGAAAATTATTACTGGTCCAGAAGGGTTTGATCACCCACGGTTTTCAATTGAAACCACTGGGGGCGATCCCAGTCGACTCAACGATAATAATTTGCCTTTGATTTATGGTCGACCCAAGCCATGGACATCATACACATCTGTGGCGATTGACGGAGTCGTATATGGTTTTGGAACCCAAACCTTAAAGCGGGCAGGAAAAAACGCACAATATGGGCAAGTGATTCGTTCTGAAGTAGGCGATGATGCAATTGTGACAACGGCAACATTTGGACAGCTTAAAGCCACTCAGCGGTTATCCCTTTTTCGAAACCCACTGACCAATGTTAAGGACGCTGTATTAATTGAATATGAACTTAAGAATGAGGCCAAGGTGACACGGGATATTGGGCTTAGAATCATGATGGATACCATGTTAGGAAGCAATGATGCCGCTCCTTTTAGAATTGGTGAGGAAGCCATTGTAACTGAAAAGAAAGTGATTGGAGACCAAATTACAGATTTTTGGCAAAGTTTTGACTCTTTAGCAAGCCCAAATATTATTGCTCAGGGAATTTTACGTTATGCCCCTGCCAATCTTACCCCTCCAGATGAACTTATTTTAATGAATTGGGGAACACTTGCAGATATGCCATATCGAGTGCAGGTCAATGAAGGGGCATCATTTATTCGTGAAGGTGAAGATGAACCCGATACCGCACTGGCTTTATTTTATGAAAAGCGTCCCTTAGGTCCAAATCAAACACGAACCTATCGTACGGTAATGGGGTTGGGAGGAGTAACGTTAGCTCCGGGCGATTTAGCATTAGGGCTTACTGCCCCGTCAACCTTAGCAATAACTGATCCAAACCTTTACACAATCATTGCTTATATTTCCAATACCGGCGGCTTTACTGCAACCAATGCTAAAGTTGAACTGCAATTGCCTGAAGGGTTACGTTTGGTAAAAGGTCAGAAGGTTACCGATGTAAGTAATATCTTGTCGGGTGGGTCAAGGCAGTTAATGTATGTTGTTAAATTAGATGCCAAAGATGCAAAGGAGGGGACTCATAAAATTGAATTAAAAGTTATTTCTGAATCTTTGCCCGATCAAATTTTAAATCGTGATATTGTTTTTAAGGGGCAACCAAGACTGATACTGGTCCCCATTGGAACCCCGACGATTAAGCGTGGATTTGATCAATTTGTG
Source organism: Candidatus Margulisiibacteriota bacterium (assembly GCA_038109885.1). Classification (GTDB taxonomy): domain Bacteria; phylum Margulisbacteria; class Marinamargulisbacteria; order UBA817; family UBA817; genus UBA817. The sequence continues at coordinate 1,519 of JAYNJH010000095.1, forward strand.
GATGTCCCATTTGAAGTAAGAAATGAGTCTGAAGTTTCGATTTCAAATATTGACTTGAGAATGAATGCAATTGCGCCCTTTGAAGTCCCTGTATTTGAAGGTGAAAATAAGCGTGTAGCGATTTTGCCTTCAGGAAAAAGTCAGCAAGTGTTATGGAAATTAAAGGTGAATGAATGGTGGCAAGGCCAGCATTCTGTAGATGTTAGTATTCGAAGTGACTACACCAATAAAGTCACCCAAAATAGTATGATTAATGTTCAACTCGGCTCACCCAAGACCAAATTATATTATTCCCAGCCTGAGTTTGAAACAGATGAATACGGCTACTTATGGATTACACTAATTGATATGCCAACATTTAGTGGTCTGAACTTACGATTAACTTGGGACCCTGAGTTTTTGAAAGCCATTCGTGTTTCACCAGAGCCGTGGTTAATCGAATCAAATAGTGATATTCTAGACGCATTTGTTATCACAGAAAATGCGATGGAAATCATCGGGTTAGAAGCTAAAACTCCCCCATGGCGGATGATTGTTGGTAAATGGCATTTCAAGGCCTTGAAATCGGGGCAAACCAATGTTCAAATTAAACAAGATGATTTGATATTAGATGATATAAATATTTCAATTCGAACAAATAAATTGAATTTAAAGGAGGAAAATGATTTTGATTTTTAAAATATTCGGTGTTGTTTTAAGCATAACTATCTTTGTAAGTGCAGCAGAAATAAGTGATGTGAAGACTTCTGATCCAGCGTATTCTGCGGTATCTGAATCCGTAAATAAAGGGTATTTAACTTTAGTGGATGGGTCTAAGTTTTTGCCAAATCAAAGTGTAACTCGAAAAGAATTGGCCATATTAATTGATCGCTTGGATGCGCTGACAAAGAAATCGGGACTTTCCCCCAACGATATTGTTGAACTTAAAGACTTTTCTAAACAGTTTAAGTCTTATTTAGAATCTCAACAAAATCAAAAGGGCTTTGTAGATTCAGAAGTCAATCAAATTAAAACAGAGCAAAAGACAATAAATTATGATCTTTCCAGAGTTGAAGACCATGTTCAACAAGTTGAAAAACAAAGTCAAGAGCAGCAGGTCTATATTTGGTTAGGTGTCGGGTTAGGTGTTCTTGGATTATTGAAATAAGATTGAAGTGATTTTTGAAATTTATCTGAACAACGGGCGTTAAAATCAAGCTATACTCAAATAAGAAATAGTGTGTTAGTATTTCTCCATACTAAGGAGTCACAGTGAAGAAAAACGATACGATTGAAGTTGAAGGTAAGGTAATGGAGTGCTTTAAAGGTGGTAAGTTTTTAGTTAAGCTAAATTCTGGTCAAGAGATTACGGCCTATTTATCAGGTCGAATGAAAAAATTCCGTATTCGTGTTTTACTAGGCGACAATGTAAAAGTTGAATTGTCTCCCTATGATTTAACCATCGGAAGGATTACTTTTCGAAGTAAATAGGTATTTATTATGTCAAATAAATTTTTTAATGAGCTTGGGCTAAGCCAAGCAATGGTTGCTACGTTGACTAAACGTGGCTACGAAACCCCAACGGATATTCAAACATTACTCATTCCTGAATTTTTGAATGAGACTAGTGATATCATTGCACAAGCGGCAACTGGAACTGGAAAAACAGGGGCTTTTGGAATTCCTTTAATTGATCAATTAGATGTTACAAAAAAAGAGCTTCAAGGGTTAGTTTTAGCGCCCACGCGTGAATTAGCGTCACAAGTCGCCAAGGAGTTAATTAAATTTTCGGGCAAGGCCCCAATTTCAATTATTGAATTATGTGGTGGGCAGGGGATGCGAGAACAAATTCAGCAACTGAAAAAATTAAACAGGGCAACAATCGCCGTTGGAACCCCAGGGCGAGTATTAGATCACTTAAATAAAAGCCGTTTAAAAACAAAGATGCTAACTCATTTCATCATTGACGAAGTTGATGAAATGTTGAATTTTGGATTTAAAGAAGATATGGATCAAATTGTTGAGTATCTACCAAACGATCGCCGGACAATTATTCTATCTGCAACATTACCAAAGTTTGTTATGAAGGTAGCTCAGGCTTACTTAGATTCTCCAAAAGTGTTAAATGCAACAGCTAATGCGCCAAAGCCAGATATTTCCGAGCAATTTTATCGTGTGAAAAAAGTTAGTAAATTTCAATTGCTATGTCGTGTAATGGATTCGATGGTAGGTTTTTATGGCTTCATTTTTTGTAATACGAAACGTGAAGTGGATGAATTGGCTGAAAAATTAATTAAATCAGGTTATCCTGTTGAAAGTCTTCATGGTGATCTATCCCAAGCACAACGTAATCGAGCTTTTGAAAAATTTAAAACCAAACAGTGTAAAATTTTAGTCGTTACAGATGTTGCTGCTCGTGGAATTGATGTTAAGAATATCTCCCATGTAATTAACACTGCTGTGCCACAAAATTTAGAAGTCTACACCCATCGTATTGGTAGAACAGGCCGTGCAGGGCAATCCGGAGTTGCCATTACATTTGTAACTGAAAACCAAATGGGTAAGTTTAAGCGATTGCTTAAAACAAGAACCATTAAGCGTATGGATATTCCAAATGCAAAAGATGTAATGAAAATAAAACAATCATCATTTATTAGTCAGTTAAAACAAACAGAAATTAAACCATTTTATAATGAATTAGCAACAGATATTTTAAAAGATTTAACACCCGAAGAGGCCATCTCAGGATTGCTTCAGATGCGTTGTTCAGATATATTTAGTAAGCGAAATTATTAGTTTTTTTAAATAGTTGTAACCTACTTTGAAATTAATAACATGTTTACCATGTTATCAACATCAAAAGGGTCTTGCCCAATACAAAATATAAAGTTTTTACCTGAATCATTAATGTTTTGATTTGACATGCATGAAACTTCTAAGTTAGTTGAAGAAGCATCTAATTTAAATGTTCCTGTAGAAAAACCATCCGTCGGGCTATTAATTGCAACCATGGTTGCATCCCCATTAACATTATTGGAAGAAATAACATCCCCGGAATCTGGGTTAATTTCGTCAAAAGAAAATATGCCTGTGGTTTCAGCCGTGGCTTTAACTGTATAGACATTGCTTGTCGTGGTTTCATTCACCATCACTAAGCCAATATAGTCACCGGCCATATCAGCAAGGGTAGAGATTCGATTGACCGGAAGCCCAACAATAATTTGGTTATCAGCACTAAGTTTTACAATTGATCCACCATTAAGGGTCAAATACATTTTTGCATCCGTATCTTCTGAGGGGGATCCAATGCCACTACTACAAGAAATTGTGCCTAGATTAACATTTTCAGTAACCGTATTATCACAAATATCAAAAAGTTTTGGGAGCTTACCAGTTTGAGTGCTATGGGTATAAGAAAACGTGCCTAAAGCGTCGGTTCCTCTTGCACTACTTGTTATGTGGCAACTATCAGAAAACTTATCACCGCGATCAATACTGGTAATAATCCAATTCATTGAAAAGTCTGAGGTTGGACATGAGCCTTTTGTTACCATTGCGATGATTTCTGAGCCGACCTCCAAAGGTTTTAATAAAAAAACAACCCCTGGAATATCAATGCCATAGGCGGCATCTCCCACGGAGGGGCCACCAGACCCGCCGCCTGAGACTGATCCAATAGTCAGTTTTTTGAATCCACTTGGAAGCGTTGTATGTGTGCCACTAACAGCCAAACTAGAATCCGATTCTGTTAAATCAAAAGTGCCAGAACTATCGCTAAAAGTGATACTATATTCGGAACCGGCTCCGATATAAGAGGTAGTATTAGATGAATCATCAGCGCTACAGCCAACAACAATGATTGAAATGACCATTAAAAATAATTTTTTAATATGCATGAGGTACTCCTTTGTATTTTAATCATACATGAAATGAGTATATTTTTTACTTTAATTATTTAAGTTATGCTAAATTGCATTTGATAAAGTTTTGCATAAAAACCATTCAAGTGAATTAATTCGGAATGGGCCCCTTGTTCTACAATCTGCCCATTTTTTAGTGCCATAATTGTATCGGCATGTTGAATAGTAGATAAGCGATGGGCAATCACTACAACCGTTTTTTCATTAAGTAAATTTCGAGTTGCTTCTTGAATGGCATGTTCACTAATACTATCAATATTGGCTGTGGCTTCATCCAGTAAGATCAGTGGCGCTGGGCTGGCAATGGCACGGGCAAACCCAATTAACTGAGCTTCTCCAGCGGACAGTTGTTGCCCAAATTGGTTTAGGGAACTATGAATTCCATGGGGAAGTTTTTTGATAATATTGGTAGCGCAAGCCAAATCAATGGCCGATTCGATCATCTCATCTGTAATAGAAGGGTTGCCCAAGCTAATATTAAATGCCACACTTCGGTTAAAAAGGCGAGAGTCTTGGCCAACGGTAACAATATGATCTCTTAATGATTTGACATCAACATCTTTAACCTCAGATGAATCAAACTGAATCGAACCAGTATAGCCTTCATATAAGCCAAGCAGAAGTTTAATAATAGTACTTTTTCCTGATCCTGTTGGCCCCACAATGGCGAGTGTTTGTTTTGGTTTCAATTCAAAAGAAATATCTGATAATACGGGCTTGTCTTCATGCGATGGGTATGCAAAGCTTACATTTCTAAATTCAACTTTACCTGAAAATGAACGTAATCGGTTTGGCTTTCTCTCGATAACATCACGTTCATTAAATAACCCAAAGATTTTTTCAAGGGAGGCCAACGCATGTTGAAGAACCGCAAATTTATTTGAAATTTCTTTCAGGGGCTGGAAAAATTTTTGAATGTAATCAATAAATGCCACCAATAAACCAATGGTTATGGTTGTTGATTGATCAAACCCCAATGCATATCCGATCACAAGGCCTAAAGTAATACTTGCCATTGATTCAATAACCGAATAAAGAAGGGCATCATAACTGACAGATGAAATGGTTGCTTTTCGGTAATTAGTATTTAAATCATCAAAAC
>JAYNJH010000096.1:0-292 GCA_038109885.1 Candidatus Margulisiibacteriota bacterium
CCCCCCCACCACCATTTTTACTGATACCCCGACTACCGAGAAATACCCATTCACTTCGTCTTAGGCAGCGTAAGAATTGTATAACAGACACTACGTCGACGGCACCGGCAGCAGCAACGTCCCCGGCGGCATCGGCAGCAACGTCCTCGGCGGCAGCAGCACCGACCCCGCCGCCAGCGTCACAAAGCCCATACTCCCCCCAATGCCTATTAAAAGACCCGGCATCGCCGGCCTCGGCGGCAGCAGCAACGGCCCCGCCGCCGGCACCACCACCCAAAATGCATTGGTGATG
>JAYNJH010000096.1:321-3567 GCA_038109885.1 Candidatus Margulisiibacteriota bacterium
TAGAGTGCGTCACCGTCTGCAACGGCCTCTGCGTCGCCCCCCCACTAAAAGGTGTTGAAAGCACCGCTCTCGGCGGCGGCATCGCCGGCCTCGGCGGCAGCAGCACCGACCCCGCCGCCGGCACCACCACCCAAAATGCATTGGTGATGCCTTCATCAGTTTTTAAATTAGATGCTCTTTTCGCCAACGTCGACCCCGCCGCCAGCAAAGTTACCGCCAGCCCCGTTGACAAAAACCACGTCCAAATAACATTAAGTGAAGGCCTAAATCTTTCACATAAGGAGACAGTTCAACTAAAAACATTTGCAGAGAAATATAATATTAGTCAGATTCAGCTAAGTAGCGTTAACGATAATACCTACGAATTTACCATTGATGGAACTAAAGTTAACTTACCTGTTCCCGATAGCTACGATAATTTAGCTGAATTAATAGGAGCGGCTTATACAAAAGCTAAATTTGACAATGCGTTAAAAGCGTTTCTTAAGAACGGTGACTTTGGCGAGTTAAGTGATTTTCTGCCACTTGGTCGGTACACAGAGTTAAAAGATTTTGATTCAAACGACTTGTCAAAAGAGGCCATTGTCGAAATTTGTCAACAAAACAATATTAATTTCAAAAATGTTGATAACCTTAATAATCCGGGTTTTAAACATGACATTGCAGCTAATTTAAACGCCTTGCAAGCATCCATCAAAATTCGAAACGTCCAGATTGAAAGGTTATTAGCTGATGTCAAAAGACCAAGAATGAAAAACAAACTTAGGGAAGCATGCCAGAAAATAGACATCTCAGGAAAAAATGAGAAAGAAATAAAAAATGCAATAAAAGAGGAAGTAGCTAAAATCTTCAAGGATAAAAAATTAAAAAAGATAAAAATCAAAGATATTAATATAAAATTAAAAGATGAACTTGTTTTACCTAAAACTGAGGAATCAAAAGAAGAATCCGCTTTGCGTAAAAAAAAGAAGGCCGATTTTATAGCTAGTATAACGAATGAAAAGCTGAATGATAAATTACGTGAAGCTTGGCAAGACTTTATTAATACCGGTGAAATTGACTACATCAGTTGCTTAAATCCCAAACTACAAATAGCTGATGGCAAAATTGTATTTGCTAATGTAGAAGAATCCAGTAATCCTTTAAATTCAGATGCTGCCCAAGCGGTAACCAAAGATTTCATGACACCTGAAGAGATATTAACTGGATTGAATAATATGTTACAAAACGGGGGCGAGTTCCAAGCGTATTTAGCACCACCTAAATCTGTGTTTTCTATGGGTCTAAATTCAACACCACCTAAGGATGTATTAACGACGGCTTTAACTAAGGTACGAAATAATGTAGCCAGGTATCATGACGAACTAAACGAACTAGACATTCCAGAAGAATATAAGAAAAAGTTGAAGGAGAAAAAAATAGGTTTAAGCAATTATGAACAGAGAAGTACAGTTAAAAGCCCGTCAGAATTCACAGATGGTGTGCTAAGTGAAGGACACAGATTATTTATCGGCGGCACCCCAAGTAACGACATCAAAGCCGAAATTGATGACTTTTTTATAGCTGGCGAAAATTTGAATGAAAAACTGGTTAATCAGATGAAGAAAACCATAAGATTATATAACCAAGGAAGTTCCGACTCGCCTCTTGTCGATTTAGACTTTCTGTTAAAATTCAATCAAGAACTTAGACTTACTGACGAACAAATAAATGACATGATTCTTTTAATTAGTCCCAAGGAAGAAACGCCAGAAGGATACGTTAAGCGTCATAATCAAGCGATGAAGGTATTGGTTGAGAATTTTGAGCACTGGCCAGAAGTATTATCTGACAGTACTATACAAAATTTAATTGAAATGGCAAACCTAGCAAATAAATTAAAAAAAAGAAGTAAGAACCTTATTCAGTTTAATATTCAAATTTCTAGTCAAAAAGAGAATATTTTGAATCTTCTCGAAAAGTATAAGCCAAATAGCCGTGATAAAGTAAATGAAACATACAAAATATTACTCCCCATATTTTTTAATGATTTATTTAGAAAAGATGATTTAATACCTATAAATAGATTACTAGAATCCTTGGAGGTTAACACTCGTTTTCATAAAAAGGTTAAAGTAGGCGAAGAGCTTTTTGATTTTCATAATGAAAATGAATGGCTGAATTCTAGAACTGCTGAAGAAACGACAGGTATAAAATCTAAGCACGTGTTAACAGTCACTGAAACCGATAATGACGGCAACACTGTTGAAAGAATAGTTAGTGTAGAGGGCAATAATGAGGTAGTGTTGATGTCAATTGATGACGAGAAAGCGCGTGAAACGGCATTAAAAGCGCCGCCTGAGGTTCCGAAATCACCTGAAGAAATACAATCAGAAAAAGAAATGGTAGCTAATTTTGATGCTGCGTTCAACAAAAGCCACGAAGCCACAACAGAATTATTAAAAAATAGCACGGTTAAAGAATGCATGAAGATGGCAGGGTCAAAAAATGTAAAAGAATATGTGAAAAAATTGTTTAATAACGCGCCCCCAGAAAAAGAAGCGGAAATTTTTATAAACCTCGCAAGTGTAGGCACGAACACAATAGGTAATGCAAAACAAATTCATGACGAAACCACGGAACAGACACTAACAGATTATCAAAAAATGGGGAAAAAGAAATTATCCGCCTTACTATCTGAGACAGACCCACATGACATCTTTTTTGCAGCGTTTTCTACTGGCGACGTTGGCTTAACATTATGGGGTGCTGACGGTAGTAACTTACCTGAAAATAAATTTGTTAAAAACCGTAATGAAGAGATTGAAAGGGAGAATGACGCACCGAAGTTTTCGTTACCTGAAAATGATTTTATTGAAGGGTTGGTAGAAAATTCATTACCAACAAGTACTGAGTTAAAAAAAAGGAACAAGGAAAGGCCGAAAGGTTTGAGTTCCAATTGAAAGCTACCGAGTTAAATTTAAAATGCATGGATTAGCTCAAAATTTAAGTTTCTTTAATTATAACTTAATTCGTAATAAAGAAGGCGGTTCAAAAGACGATCATCTTAATGTGGAATTAGTTAATAAAAATTTATTGAAAACCACATTTAGTCTATCCGAGGATAGCTCACAAGATGAATTAGAAGCCCGGTTATTAGCTGCAATATGGGCCGTGGTCGATTTTTCAAACATTCAGGATCTTAGCATCATAGCCAGTCAAAAAACAAGTTCAGATGCCTTAAATGCAATTGGGGAGTATATTTCA
>JAYNJH010000096.1:3577-5029 GCA_038109885.1 Candidatus Margulisiibacteriota bacterium
TATTTAATGATAAATCTTTAATTAAAACTTTATATGCATTACTTAAAACAGTTCGAAAATTTAATGTTAACCCATCTGTGTATCAAGACTTCGTTCGATTAAAGCGTGAAAAATACAACACGAATGGCATAATCTTAACAAACTCATTTTTAAACTCAAATAACTCAAACACAGCCTGGACATCATATTTTAAAGCGGTGTTAGCTTTCGAAGATAAACTAACCACCGCTGACAGCGCTCTAACTGACGGGCGCGTGCGAAATATATTTGACTTAAATGAAGCGCTTTTAACAGAAGCCGAGAAAAAAAAACTTATCGCTCAATTAAAAAATCATGCCGACTCAAAATATGATGATCTTCACCCAAAAAAAAGTGCCCCTCAAAAACAATTTATATCACCAAGGCATTTGACACCGCTACATTCAGTAACCAGTAACAGTAACAGTAACAGTGACAGTGACAGTGATGATGACGACCAAAATGCAACAGTAAGAATAATTCAATCCAAAAACCCCTTATCGGACACTGAAATTGTGTCTGATATAATCGCATCCATTCATAGGGCATTTCCAAACTTTAATTCGGTAAATAATTTGGAAACCTTAATTGAACAAATCAATGAAAAAATTAATAAGAACCAAATGACGCCCTTCGAATTATTAAATCAGCTCATTCAAAACGACGGTGTTTATGCAGCGTTATTATTTATAAAACACTTTAAAGACTTTACATTTCCGGAAGTGACGGCGTTGCTACAAACATTAAAAGAACATGATCCGACAACGACCAATATAAAGATTTTAATAAAACTACAAAACATTTGCAGTGAAAAAAAACAAGTAATAATTACCCCACTTATCTACTTAATTCAGCAAAACGAAATAAGTAAAGCAACACAGTTGGTAGAAGGGTTTTTAGCCGATAGTAAATATGACAATGCCGTGTTAGGTATCACTGGGCTTGATTCATATGGGAATCGGTTAGATCCATTAACTTTGTTATTAGACAAAAAGAGTAAAGAAACCAATGATAATAAAATAGATCATTTAATCAATCTGCTTACCCCTTTAAGCAAAGAGTTTAATTTGGAACAATCCGCTAGCTCATCAAAGTCGGATGAATTCCAAGATTTATAGGATGGCTTTGTTGAATATCTAGATCAAACATCTAAAAACAAACACGTCCCGAGTCACTTAAGTTCACTCAATGAGATGAGTAATTTAATTATTATGGAGAGCACAGGAAAGAGCGTTATAACGACTTTAAAAGATTCTAATAATTGGTATTACCGTATAATTAAATATGAAATAGGACTGGTGATTCAAGTTGAGCAGATAGAGACATTTAAAAAAGCCCCAGAGGATAACACAAATATTTCTCAGTTGAAAGATGGTTTTAGGTATTTTGATATAAAAAAAAAGCGCGCGCCGAGTTTTGCGCCGAGATCTCTCA
>JAYNJH010000096.1:5039-6308 GCA_038109885.1 Candidatus Margulisiibacteriota bacterium
AAAAAATGTCGCTACAGGCCTTTCAAAGCATCTTACAGCTAAAGTCATTGAAAAATGATTTAAGTGAATTGGAAGAGGAGTCTCGCATTTTATCAGCGTTACTGGAAGATAAACAAATTGAATATGATGAAAATATGGACCCGCCCAACGCATGGGCCGATTTTGAAATTTTATAATTTACTTTGTTTAAAATGATTGTAATATGGGTAAAATTTAATTAGGTAGAATCATGGAGGGGAATTTGAGTTCAAGTCATAATCTTTTAAACATTAATAATGCTGCAACTACTAAACTAAACAAGTCAAATAACCGTACAATCCATAATTATGATCTGTCTATTGAAGACACAGGTCATAAATTAATAACGAAAGTATTTAAACTTGATAGTCAAGGTGATAGCAATCAGAAACTTGCATCAGCCTTACATAAAATCGTCGAAGTTAATGGTGATTGTGATGAAATTCAATTAAATGGAAACGATAGCGCCAGTGAGATTTTAACAAAAGTGGGTAAGTATATACATGACAAACAAGAGACTAAAAAAGAAAAATTAAGTGAGAAAGATATTGAATTACTACAAAACCTATGCATTGTATTAAAAGTTGCAAGAAGGATTAATGACAACAATAATGAATACAAAACAATTAAATTTAACTGTTTTTCAGATTTTGAGCGACATAATCGTTATGAATATAGCCAAAACCTCAATATTGAGGAAAATAAACATCGGAATGGCAAAGATGCAACGAGCTGGACATCTTTTTTTAAAGATGCGTTGGCATTTAACGCGAAAGAGCAGGGTAAAGATGATCTTGAGGATATTTTTAAGGCTGGGAAAGTCTTGAGTGTCGCGGATGAACATCGTGATTTACTAATAAAATTTAATAGTTCAACAGATGAATATAAGGATGAGTTAAAACAGTTTTGGGGTCAACGTGCCAGTGGCGTTACTATGGCTAAAGATGCAACGATCCCAAATGTGGGTGAAGATGCCTTTAACAAACCTCCTAACACTTACGATCGTAATAGCAGCCAGAATGATTCCCAAAGACATGAAAAAGACGCCGATTTGAGGGGCGGCAGCAGCGACCCCGACGGCACCGACCCCGCCGCCAGAGTCACAGCCAACACCGGCAGCAGCAGCGACCCCGACGGCAGCACCACCGGCAGCAGCGACGGCAGCAGCGTCCGCCCCGTGGCGCCCAATACCGGCTCCGACGGCGAAAATAATTTAAATGCGGCGGGAGGAAGATTAGCTAATCTTTTTGG
>JAYNJH010000097.1:0-6100 GCA_038109885.1 Candidatus Margulisiibacteriota bacterium
GACCACTCGGGTAAGCACTCGGTTGACTGGTTGGCACACCACTCGGCTGACCACTCGGCTGTGCACTCGGTTGACTGGTTGGCACACCACTCGGCTGACCACTCGGGTAAGCACTCGGTTGACTGGTTGGCACACCACTCGGCTGACCACTGGGTTGCTGCGTAGGGGAAGACGTTGGGATAGGATCTAGATGCAATACATTGTCAAACTGCAAAACATCACAATCCGGCACAGTGGTTAAAGACTGTTGAACCATACCATGAGTTGAATCATACTCATAAGGTAAACGAACTCGATTTTGATCTATATTATATAGATTTCCATCGTCTGCAACACATAATAAAAGTTTCGTTGAATTTTGTTGAACAAAATAATAGGGAAAATAAGTCGAATTTATTTTAGGCAAACGTGTTACATCCATATTGGGATTAGAATCAATTTGAGTGGGCGTTAGAACATCATAATCACGGCTTTCAGTCCCATTAAATTTCGATAATCGAATGGATGTTTTCGAACCATTGATTTCAGTCGCTGTAGATGCCTGGTAACAAACCCCGTCACCTTCATTTAATATTGGGCAATTATTTTGATTGTAAGCATCAATGTAGTTATTGGAGTTTTCACAACTGCTTTGTTGCGAACTATAAACCGTATTGCAATTCGTGGTAGTTACATTTTCAAATTTAGACATTTTATTACCCGAATCATCGGATATTGACTTAAAATCATTGGCAAGGGATCCAGAGGACGGCTCTGGTATTGTAATATTGTTTCGTTCAAAAACAACATTTGAACAAAAAATCGTTTGATCCGATGGGATCTGATTGGATGTAGACAATAGACGAGAAATGGGTTCAGCTGGCAAAAAATTGGACCCAGAATTCAGTACCCCTGATCTAAGATTCCGACCAGTATTAATAGCATTGGCACTACTATTGGGTTGAAAAATAGCGGAAACTCCAACAAATAGTTTTAGTAAATTTAACTGCATTATTTTCTCCTAAAGTATACGTTTAATTGTTTATCGTAATTAATAAATAAAAAATTGCATATTTCTAAAATTTAATCATATTTAGTAATAAAACTGAAATATTTAAGAAAAATTAACAGAATTTGTTTCAAGGGACACAAATAAGTCTGAAATTTTGATTAAATCATCCGATGTTGTTGGGTAACCAAAACTTAACCGAACCACACGCTCAGATAACTCATTAGATAAATTTAATGCTGAAATTACTGGCGAAATATCAACAGCTCCCGTTGAACATGCACTTCCCGTCGCCACGGCAACACCCAACATATCCAAGCGCATCATCGCATCATGTGAAATGTAATTTGAAATTGCCAAGGGCAACGTATTCCACAACACCTGACCTGGTTTAATTTGAATAATGGGTGAAACAAACTTGAAGCGCTGACATAATTCACGACCCCACGCATGAATATCCAAATGATGCGATAACTGATCATAACAATAAGTTAATCCTTTCGAGAACAAGTCCATTCCCATCACATTAACGGTCCCCGCACGTAGTTTCTGTTGTTGTGAACCACCTAAAAATAAAGGACGAAGCCACGACTTATCACGAACCATCAAACCACCACATCCGGTTGGGGCATAGCACTTATGAGCAGACAACGAAACTGCATCCACACCCAAGTTATCCAAATCAAGCCGTAATTTTCCCGCCGCCTGTACCATATCCGAATGCACCAAGGCCCCGACAGATTTCGCCGCCTGAACCACATCAGCCATGGGCTGAATAGTCCCAATTTCATTATTAGCATACATCACACTTACCATTAATGTTGACTCATTCAATAACGATTTAAAAACATCCATATCAATCACCCCATCCGGGCCCACTGGACATAATTGCAAGTCAATACGCCCTTGTTCAGCATAATAAAGCAATGGCTCCATGACACAAGGGTGCTCAATCACAGTTGAAATAATCCGAGGAACCCCCTTAACATCATTTAATAAGGAATACAGCCACCAATAATTGGCCTCTGTCGCTGATCCACAAGAAAACAAGTCGAACGAACGAGCTCCCAACAATTCCTTAATCACATCGCAAGCATCATCATATATGCCATGAACCTGCTGCCCAAAATAATGCGCCGATGACATATTTCCTGTAATACGTTGCCAATTTAAAAAAGCTTCAACCACCGAATCACATAATGGTGTTGTTGAATTATAATCAGCGTAAATGGGGCTTAACTTGGCCAACGATAATGGTCCATAACAAGAGTTAACAACGCTAACTTTGGCGATAACTGATCCCGTTGTAATTGTTGTAATTCTTGATTAACTTGGTCGTAAATCGCCTGTTGTGCCAACATGGAAGCAACGAATTGTGTCGTTTTTTCACCCAATGCCGCTAAAAAAGGCAAGGTTTGGGTTGAATGAAAATGCAAATTATAATGCATCTTTACTTTATCCAAAACCAACATAGACTCAGTTACCGGCCTTAAAAAAAATGATTTGGCCGATAATGCCTGACGATGACCCTCAAAATAAAACTCATCGGGTAAAATCTCAGCCACTTCAGCATAAAACTGATTCAAATTTAAAATCGGAAACGCCGACAAAATAACAAATAAATCCTCTCGAATGGAATCCTGTTTCTTGCAAAAAGAATCCAGCGAAAACGTGACATCCAATTGTTGAGTTAATTCCGATTGGTAACGTCGCAAAAACGAAGCCAAAATATGCATTGCAGGTAACGGAGTTGAAACAAACGAGTCAAAACCAATCGCTCGTCGAACAATATAATCAACGGCTTGGCGAGTACCTCGATCCCAACCATCATAAGCCAATTCATAACGAACTGTAGGGGTCCACTGAATCGCTAAAGCGGTATCGGAAGCAAATAAACTATGAACATTAGTCGCAAAAATACCCCCATCAAACGCAACCAAAAAAACAGCCATCAATTTTATAAAGTTTTGAACACATGGTTGTTCCAAACCCTCACCCGAGACTAAAAATGTATTAACGGCATTAAATGATTCTGTACCTCGTTCAAACCAATCTACGTGTTGATTAGCATACCAGGTTAACCACTCAAATACAGCAATCGATACGGGCGTTCCCGTTGTAATCATTTAGCGCTGGATTTTGCAAGATTAAACGCTTTCATCAAGCGTGATTTTTTGCGTGAAGCTGTATTTTTTTTCAAAATACCTTTGGTCACAGATCGATCAATCAATTGAAGTGTTTTCAAAACAACAGCCTCTGTCGTCTCACCTAAATTTTCAACCGCATTCAACGCACCTTTAAGTGCAGATTTTAGAGATGTTTTTAAATGTTTATTACGATCATGATTTCGTTTTGAACGTATAATATCTTTCTTAGATGCTTTTAAATTTGCCATAATCATTCCTTAAATTGACATAATGATAAATACTCGTTAAATTTGAATATGAATCATTAATTTAGTAAAAGAAATCTTAACTCGAGAAAGCAAGTATGTCAATATTGGATTGGTTTAATAAAAACAAAGAAAATGAAACAATAAAAGAAGATCGCTTAGATATTCCTGGTGACCTTTGGTTAAAATGCCCAAAGTGCAAAGACACCATCTACTTAAAAGATTTGGAAGACAATAATAAGGTTTGCCAATGTAACCATCATTTCAGAATCAGCCCAGAAGATCGGATAAAAATGCATTTTGATAAAGGGTCTTTCAAAGAAATTGAAACCACAATTGAAGCCGTGGATTTTTTAAAGTTTGAAGATACCGAATCTTATGAAATCCGACTTAAAAAAGCAAAACAGAAAACAAAACATGCGGACGCCATATTAATTGGCACAGCCAAGTTGAATCACTTAAAAGTCAATATTGGCGTTATGGACTTCTCCTTTATGGGCGGCAGCATGGGATCAGTTGTGGGTGAAAAAATCACTCGAATAATCGAAAATGCTATAAAAAATAAGTACCCACTAATTATTTTTACAAGTTCAGGTGGCGCAAGAATGCAAGAAGGAATTATGTCATTAATGCAAATGGCCAAAACCAGTGCGGCCTTGCAAAAGCTTAGCGAGGAACGAATCCCATACATTTCCGTATTGTGTGACCCAACCACCGGTGGCACATCCGCCAGTTTTGCAATGTTAGGCGATGTGAATATTGCAGAGCCCGGCGCACTTATTAGTTTTGCTGGCCCCCGTGTCATTGAACAAACGATTCGCCAAAAATTACCAAAAGGATTCCAACGATCGGAATTTTTACTCGAAAAAGGAATGCTTGATATGGTTGTAAATCGAAACGACATGCGCAGCAAACTAAGCTCGCTCATCAAACTCTTAAATCCACATTATGAAAAGGTAGCCAAATGAAGTCACTTGATTTTGAAAAACCATTGGATGATTTAAACAGTAAAATTGACGAATTAAAGCAATTATCGGAAGAATCAAACATTGATCTTGCCAAAGATATTGCTGCAATTGAAAAACGAGCCCTACAAATGAAACAAGAAATTTACAATTCATTAACCCCAGGCCAAGTCATTCAAATTGCACGTCACCCCAATCGCCCAAATACCCTTAGTTTATCGCAAATGATATGCGAAGAATTTACAGAACTTAAAGGCGATCGTTCATTTAGAGACGACCCATCCATTGTGGGCGGCATTGGTAAATTGGGACCATATCGAGTAATGATTATTGGCCATCAAAAAGGGGCCGATACCAAGGAAAAAATTAAGCGCAACTTTGGAATGCCTCATCCTGAAGGGTACCGTAAAGGGCTTCGGCTCATGAAGATGGCAGAAAAATTTAAAATGCCAATCATTACATTTATCGATACCCCAGGCGCGTATCCTGGCAAAGAAGCTGAAGAGCGTGGTCAAGCGGAAGCAATTGCCCGCAACTTAAAAGAAATGATCGGCATTGAAGTGCCAATTTTATCTGTAGTAATTGGAGAAGGTGGCTCTGGCGGGGCATTGGGCATTGCCGTTGCAAACCGAATCATGATGTTGGAGTATGCCGTTTATTCTGTAATTTCACCCGAAGGTTGCGCATCCATTCTTTTTCGAGACGCGTCTCGAGCTGAATATGCGGCTGAAAAGTTAAAAATTACAGCTAAAGACATTGTCGCCCTTGGCATTGCAGATAAAATTTTACCCGAACCTCTCGGGGGCGCACACAACGAATGGTCTGATGTTGCTGAAACCATTAAAGGTGCACTAATTAGCGAAATCGATCATTACAACGCCCTTAATGCAGATCAAATTAAAGAAGATCGTTACAAAAAATTTAGATCTTTTGGAAAATTTAAAGACCCTGCGTTAGTTTAATTGAACTAAATGAAAAACCATACATTACTTTTCGATGAGTTCGATGTAAAAGAGCATTCAACCATTGACTATTTAAAACGTGGTAAAAAAGCATTTAATAGTAAACAAATTCACAATGTCACACTTCAAAAAGATAGCCTAACAGGAACTTACAAACGCGGCCCGATTGAGCGAAAAGTTAAAATTAAACGAATTGATACCAAATTAATTGGAACCATCGATGACGAACCCATTCAGCCATTCACATCCCCGTTAACCGCCTTAGCTTATTGGTACATCAATTACATCAACGAAAACAAACAAATTACACTATCAGAATCGGGTGAAAACCATTCATTGGAACCATTTAACAAACTTCAAATTACACTCATCTATGATGCACTACACGATAAAGTTAATCTAACTTTCTATCAACCTGAAACACAGACATATTGCGATGAATCTCACTTATTTATTCATAGTTTTTCACAAATTATCCAGAACTTCGATTCAACAACCCAAAATTTAATTGAGAAAATGGCACAACATTTTGATGAAACCATTTTTTATGCCAAACAGTGGGTAAAAATGGACATGTTTTTGTCCAACCATATTGTTTTATTAATTAAAAACAACATGCTTTATTCAGAAAAGCACAAAAAAATAGCGGTTAATAACAGTGAAATACATTTAAAAACCACATGCAAAATTAATCAAAATCAAATCATGACCTCTTTTAATTGGATTCAGAATAAAGGCAATATTATCATTCCAATTCATCAGGCACTGCAATGCAACCGCAGCGACTATATTG
>JAYNJH010000098.1:0-1370 GCA_038109885.1 Candidatus Margulisiibacteriota bacterium
TTAAAATGGAGGTTAGAAATGCGCCAAACTAAAATTAAACAAAAAGTAAATATTGTTGACGGGAATCAGCTCATCGGTAAGGTGATCGAGGAACATGACCCATTCGTATCAACATGTTTAGATATTCTAGATGGTCTTCCTGATTCAAAGGATTATGATCGAGTCATTGAATTAAAAAATAAAATTGACTCAGGTAATTATGATTTTGATAAAAATTTAGATAAAGTTGTAGATTCATTAATTAATGAATCATCCAATCCAAATTCAATTTCTTACCCTTTATTTGATCGTTGATTTCCATATAATCTCGTGAGATAATTTAAGTACCCGACTGTGTTCGTGACATTTGTTTTTTAAGAGGTACCAGAGAATTTTACAAATGGGGCCTGGTTCATTCGTGACGATGGCAATAACCAATTTAATTGGACCCACCATGATAAATGTGGAATACCCATTTACAATTGACGACACAGTGGGGTATTCTTAAATGGCTATGTCAGTAAAAGTAATTGTAGGTACTCAATGGGGAGACGAAGGTAAAGGCAAAATAACCGATATTTTAGCCGAAAAAATGGATTACGTTGTTCGTTACCAAGGTGGAAATAATGCAGGTCACACCGTTGTTGTTGGTGATAATACGTTTAAGTTACATCTAATTCCTTCTGGAATTTTATATGATTCAGTAGTGAGTGTTATTGGTAATGGCGTGGTTATTGATCCAGGCGTTTTATTAAAAGAGATTGATACATTGGCAGGACAGGGGATTTTTATAGATGAGTCACGACTACGCATTTCTTCCATAGCGCACGTCATTTTACCCGTTCATCAAGCCATTGATTCCAAGCAGGAGTCATTACGACGTGAGGAAAAAATTGGAACTACAGGACGTGGTATAGGGCCGTGTTATACCGATAAAGTTGCACGAGTAGGCGTTCGCATGATGGATTTATTAAGCAAAGATAGATTGGTTAAACGATTGGAGAAGCATCCTCACATGGACGAATCAACGTTAGATGAGGTTGTGGAAACATATTTAGGTTATGGCGATCGTTTACGCGCATTTGTTACGGATACATCGTTAGAGATAAATAAAGCCATTAGTTCGGGACAACGAATTATTATGGAAGGCGCACAAGGCACCATGTTAGATGTAGATCATGGCACTTATCCATTTGTTACATCTTCAAACCCTATATCTGGTGCAGCTTGCATTGGAGCCGGAGTTGGTCCTCATAAAATCGATCAAGTAATTGGAGTAACCAAGGCATATTCGACTCGTGTGGGTGAAGGTCCATTTCCAACAGAAGAGTTTGGTGAAACAAATGAATATTTACGTACCAAAGGTTGTGAGTTTGGAACCACGACATCAC
>JAYNJH010000098.1:1380-6002 GCA_038109885.1 Candidatus Margulisiibacteriota bacterium
CGTGGGTGCCGGTCCTTTCCCTACTGAATTATATGATGGCGCTGGCCTGAACGATCCCATCGGGGCCCATCTGGCCAAAGAAGGCCACGAATTTGGTGCCACCACGGGACGAGCCCGTCGTTGTGGCTGGTTAGATTTAGTTGTATTACGCTATGCGGTTCGTATTAACGGCATTACTGAGATTTGTTTAACTAAATTAGATGTTCTTGATGAATTAAAGTCAATTAAGGTTTGCACGGCATATGAAACTCCCGATGGTAAGTGTGAAGAGTTTCCGTTAGATTTAGAAACATTTTCAGAATCTAAGCCAATTTATGATGAATTACCAGGTTGGGAATCTGATATTTCACAGCTGACTAATTTTGATGATTTACCGTTGAACGCTAAAAACTATGTGAAATACATTTCCAATATATTGGGCGTGCGAATTTCATTGGTTTCGGTAGGTTCAAAACGAAATCAAACCATTCATTTATTGCAACATTAGTGAGTTGTTGTTTGGGTAGTTTGAATCTGATTGGCTTCAATTATTTTACTATTAAATGATTGCCATTTAGAGTAAGTCACGTCTGATTTAAAGTTTTGACCATCAAAAGTTGTTTCAATTCCAATATCCATAACATGGTTCAAGTGATAAATAAGGGTATCGATAGTTGGATGTTGATTAATAGTCCAAAGGACACATTGTTGTTCATTATTTGGCAATGATCGGCAAAGATCAACAAATTTTAAGATATCTGTTTGTGACCAAAATGCAAAGCCATGACTAAAAGAATCAATAACGATTCTCTGGTACGATTGTTTTGCACAAGCCTCAGATAAATAGTCATAAATATAATCAATATTGCGCCATGGTTTTGAATCAATACTGGTCCAACGCGATGCATCACAAAATGTAAGAAATGTTTCATCTTGGTTTGATAGTTTAAAAATTGGATCCAATTTTTCTTTAGGGGTTTCAAAGGACAGTAAAAGAGATCTTTGTTGATTTGCGATACCATCTGTAATAAATTGCCGTGTTAAATTGGATTTGCCACTGCCAATTGGCCCTTGAATCATTATAAATGATTGAGGGTAAATGTGGCCATAAAGTTGTTGGTCTATGTTCGCTATTCCAAATTTAAATTCGAGATTAATTTTGGGTTTAATTCGGATATCACTTATTTCTGTATTTAGAATTGGTTTAACGTAGGTTTTAATTTTTTCAATCATGATCTTTGAAGAAAAAGGTTTACTTAAAAAATCATCGGCATGAACTTCATCCATACGCGCTTTACATTGGGCTTCATCTACACCGGTCAGAAAGATGAATGGAATGTTGGCTGTAACGTCATTCTGTTTTATTTTTTGGCAAAATTCAAAGCCATCACACTTCGGCATTAATATATCTGAAAATATTATATCAGGTTGATGTTGAAGTGCTTTTTCATAGGCATCCATTCCATTTTCTGCTGTAATGACTTGAAACTCATTGTCGGGAATGATTAATTTTGCAATCCGACAGATATTTGGTTCATCATCGGCAATTAAAACAATTGGAAGTTCATTTAACATAGTCGGTGTTTTAAATCGATACCTTTCTCTGGATTGTATGTAAATCGGTACTTACCGCTCATATTTGTATTGTTATTTTTTGATACTTCCAACCAGTATGTAACATAATCTAAATCCGATTGACGGTGAAATATTAGTTGGTCCGATACAATACTTGTATCTAACCATAATGAATGGTGGCTAGAAATATCGTATAATATTGCAATGGATGTGGTTGAGTAGGAATGAACGATTTGTAATAATTCTCGAATAAAATACTGTTTATTTTCTTTGCTAAAACTACATAATGCATGAGGCAAAAGTGAATCTATAATAATTCGTTTGGCTTCAAAATTTCGGAATAGAGCATCAATCTGAAGTTGAATCACAAGCAATAGTTCATTTACCGATTGATCAGGGGTCCAATCTTGAATCGATACTTCAACAAATTTTAATCGTCCAGATTGAATCTGATCATTAACCGTACGATTCAACGTAAGGGCTTGATCCATAATTTTTTCTGGTTTTTTATCTATACAAATATAAGCACAATCAATATGACTCACACGTGGGTCAGTAATAAACTGAAGTGAAAGCGTTGTTTTTCCTGAACCGGGCTCTCCGACAAGAATCGTACACTTTTGTTCTTCGATTCCACCACCTAAAATCTGGTCCATTTGCAAGTTACCAAGGGAGAGTAAAGGCATGCCCTAATAATAATTCAAAATGGCCATTAACTAAAGCGATTTTACACATTAAATAATAAAATTTTGAGCTTAAACCAAATTTATTAAAATTCAACACTGTTTAACATAAATAATAAAAAATATCGCTAGATTAATTTATTAAAATTAATTAAAATAAATCCGATGATTATTTCACGGAAATTTCAATGGATGCGATAAATCAAGACTCAGTTGCACTACAAGGGGCATTGACATCAAAGTTTCAAGTACGTTGTACATTTGACGATGAGTATGAGAGTGCAATCGATGGTTTAGAATATTTAGATCATTTTGATTACTTGATTCATCAGGTTAGCGAATGTGGTCATGCCACGAACCCATCCACGGATTTAATGGCTATTTTAGTTCCGGTGTTGTTGGTTGCCAAGGATGTCATTGATCCATTTATTGAAGATAATGAGTGTCCTACGACTCTTAAAACAATGCATCAAACCCTAATGACAATATTAGCGAGTTCAGAAGACGCATATAAGTCCAATCAAATGAATCAATATTTAAGAAATCAGCGATTTGATTATTTTTTTAAGCCATTAGATCGTCCCATTCAAATTGCAAATCGGTCAGTTAATGCATCATTATTTTTTGCTGATATTATGACAATGATAGGAAGTTTAGAAACACAACGAACCAAGGTAGAAATTTGCCGTAATAATGCCGTCGAAGATTTAGAATTTGACCAAATCATTGTCGAGAATGAACAAATTAAATTAGCCAACCCAATATCTGAAACTGAAAATGCAATCGAAAGTTTATTCACGCTTTCACCGATTGAAATCCAGGCTGGAGTAGTTTTAATTAAAGACAACGATCACAATAATAATCTTTTAGTAACTTCTGAAGAGTTTAAAAAATTTAGAGTACAAAATCAAATTCAACATCACCCAATGACTAGAAAGCCATTGAATGAATGTTCATTTCAAATATTAATACCAGTCTTTAATAGCCAGCAAGTATTTAATAGCGTGGAGATTCCCTATCGTTTAATCCACCAATTGGATGAATTAATGATGACTCATCAACAAACCTTTAAAGATTCAATGTTTAAAATGATTTCCGATTCAATTAAACCTTATCCAAATATTCCAACCGACTCCAATAATGGACTTGAATTAGCAATGGAAATCTTTCCTACAAATGCAATACCGCATCACTCAAACATAGATGAGTCTGAAAATAATGTAATACCAATAGCAACCCCCTTACCGGAACTTGCTGAAGTGATCTTAGTTGAACCTATCCCAGACGTTATACCATCGGCACCTGCATGGGAGGAACTGAACAGGGATGAATTTCCTGCGCCATCGGCACCACCATTAAGAATGGTGGATAATAATCAAGAACAACCGTTACATTTAAAATGGATGTATCAATCCAATGATCCCCTGCGATATCAATTTTCCAATCAGAAACCCCATCAAAACTTAAGCAATGAAACAATTGCTCAAAGTATTATTTCCGCTATTGATTCAGCAGGGCAGCACCTTCCTATTGTGTCTCAAGAAAGTTTAGCCATTGATCGATTCTATACACATTGGCGCAATGAGATGCGTTTTTTTAAGCAACCTGAAATTAGGACAAGACTATCTCAACTACACTTGGATTTGAACAGTGATGATTTAATTCGAATATCATTAGCCCGCTTTAAAGAGTTACTGAAAGTGAAGCAAGCCTTTTTGGCTTATTGGGAACGACCAATTAACTCAATTGATTTGGATGATTTAGCGCAGGTGATTCGCGAGCTAAATAAAGAAATTAATCAATCAAATTAAGATCTAGTAATTCAAGCCCTATAATATTTCGAAAGAGGAACGTAAACGTCTTAAAAAATAGTTAAAAAACACTATTGAAGTTGTGTGTTTTGATCGATAAATTTCGCAATGAAATTATTTTTTATGAAACCAGCTCAATTCGAATTCAAAATATTGGAGATCAGTAATGGCTTATAATTTGCCTCTGAAACTCCACACAACGACATTGTCAACTGGGACATCGCATGCCGCCAAGCCCTTTACTGGTTATGATGAAACCAAAGCCGCTTTAAACCTGCTAAAAAACATAAGTAATGAAGAAGATTTAAAGAATAAGTTTCAAAAGATTCAAGACTTTAGCAACAACTCAATGATGCGGGGTGGTCGCCAAAATTTACCTGATGTATCCACCATTAATTTCCAACGCTTTGATCAAACGTTTATGAAAGGTGACTTTTTATGTCCGGCACAATATGAACTAATGCAGTATATAGATCCAGGGCAATACAATTCGTTAGGTTTAAATAAACCCGAATTTGGAAAGGATCAGCCCGGCGTATCTGCTCTGATTAAGCAAGGTTTTGACGATGAGGAG
>JAYNJH010000099.1:0-1543 GCA_038109885.1 Candidatus Margulisiibacteriota bacterium
TACAGAGAATTTTTACACCAACAAAGTAGCGGAGGTCAAATTGACGAAGATAAGCAAATAATTCAACTACTTACACCAAAGGCTACTGAAATAAGGCCTTCCCCAAGACCTGAAGACGTGAGCGATGGGATGGGAGATCAAAGTGTAAGCCAATTACCAACAATTTCAGTTGAGGGGTCTGTTGTAGAAGTAGTATTAAAAGAGTTTGAAGCGGAAGTCGCACAGCAAGCAACTTGGGTTAAGGATTTGTCATGTGAAATTAATATTCCTGAAGCCAGTGGACAACAGTCCCAGACGGGGCAATCACAATCAACAGTAGACAAACAAATTAATTGTTCAATTAGCGTTGCAAAAGGGTTGAGCGGCAGTCCTTGCATTGTTGGCGTGTCAAATATGGCTGATTTTGTAACGTTGCTTGAGAATTATCAAGCGAATAAACAGATGATAGATACGGTTTTGATTTCGATAGGCTTTGAAAATCCAGATGGTTTTATGAAAGACGTTCTAGAAAAGTTTAATCAGAATTTAAGCTTTGTGAACAATGATAGATCCCCTCAAGAAATTATAGCAAGTAAGGTCGGGTGTGCTGAAATCACATTAGAAGAAATCGCAGATGAAAATGGTCGAGAATTTAAAACAAACTACTTTCCCGAAAATCTTTATGTTCCTTTAATAGAAGGCCGTAAGGTGATGAATACGGTTGGCGATGGCAATTGTGGCTTTAATGCCATAGCCTTGGGGTTGTTGGATAATTTAACACCAGCACAACTCCAAGTGTGTATTAATGAAGAATTACTAGTGTTTGATGAAGAATTGATTAAAGACCCACCATTTGATTCTTGTCCTAACCCAATAACAGGTGAATGGCTAAAACAGCAATTTCAATCTATAAAAGAGGCCTTTCATAATCCTCAAATAGTAGACAAAGCCAGTATAATCAAAAAGCACCGCTGGTTGCAACAGGTATTGGCGGGTAGTTTACGCGATGCTGCAGTAACAGCGGTTGATGCATTGTGGGATCAAGTAATGCCGCAAATACTAGCCCAGGTAGAGGATGCCGTTACTCAAATTTCAGTGTTAATCCAAAATAGTACGGCGGGGAGAGATTTAGGCCAAGACTTAAAAGATGTTAGCGATACGTGCAAGTATTTTGGGAAGGGGATGGTTGATTTAGAAGGGCTTATTGATAAAAAAGATGACGACTTAGAAAGATTAGTAAAAATTTCAACATGGTTAACAGGAAATGGAAAAGCCCATTATTTAGAAACACTTCGCATGGCTGGCTTTAATGCCGATAACCTGCCCATGGAAGCATTGATCCACCATATTCAGGGCCAATTGAGTCAGTCGAAAGTGGGTAACCCTCGATTGGTGAGTGCAATAGCTTCAACTCATTCTGATATTAGCAATGTTGATATAACAACAACGGTTAATGAACTTGATATAATTCTTACTCTTTCTAAAGATGGTGCGAGTGAACAGAATTTAAAAGCTGCATTAGAATCTAAAGAAATGAAAGATGTCGTCCTAGATTTTACGGATT
>JAYNJH010000099.1:1553-5935 GCA_038109885.1 Candidatus Margulisiibacteriota bacterium
AAATCAACCGTTTAAATTAATTTATAAATCAGATTTGGATTTAGTTCAGCACCAAGAACTTCAACCGTACATTGAGCAGTACAAACGCCTTAGAGAAGTTGTGTTTAAAGACATGAAACCCATAACGGCCGTTAATTCAGGTGAGCATTGGTCGTATGTTGAAGCGCAGCATTTAGAGGGAAGTTCAGCAGAGAATAGTGATCCGAGGAGCCCCATGCCTAGTAATCTCCCAACAACTAACCCCTCAACGAATCAGAGTGATATAGGAGAGCATATCTATCCAATCTGGAATTCATCAAGAACGGATCTTGTTAGCCCGAATGATTCTCAAAGTGTGCAGAGTCAACAATTAGTCGAACAAAAAAAGTCTGACCTGCAAAGAATTCTTGACCAAACAGGCGAGCCGGAGAGTGTCGAAGCCTTTCATTTAAATCAATTATTGGAGGTGTTAATTGCGAGGGAGTTTGAGGGGCATCCTAATATTACACCCCCCATTACTTATTTTGGTTGCGCAACACTTCAGAAGTATTTAGAGTATTGCAAGACGTTAAATTCAGATGAAGGTGAAAAGCTTGCTGTATGGGACACCTTGGAAGCAAACATTAAGAATTATGTAACCCCTGCTAATTTCACCAACCCTCAATACTTTTCAAAAATGATCATGGCCTTAAACTTGGCCATCGCAAAAAAAAGTCAAGAGAACGAGCGATTTAAAGAATTTCAAGCAACAAACGATCGAGAATATAACTCGGGGCAGTTGCTCCAGGACCGTGATAAACCAGATACGGGGTTTAATGAGCCCGTAGAACAGGGCATTGGCAATGTGTCCGTATCCATTTGTGAAGTGAATGGTTTTTCTCGGCGTGCTCAAGAAGATCAATACCATGTGGGGACTTTAGATGTTGATGCAGCCGAGGCGCCAAGTAAATTAAAAGCCATTTTGGCAGCATGTGAAGCTAATGCTATGCAAACAGTCCAAGATGGTTCCGGATCAACGGCCACATTAACACACCTATCTACATCGGGGATGATTACCGTGGCATCGTTGGGAGATGCCCCAGCGTTATTTTTAGCAAAAGATAAAGCAACAGGAAAGGTAACCATGGTGCCACTAACCCGTGATCATGAACCCAATCATTTTTTTGAAAAATCACGAATTATAAAAAATGGCGGTAATATTTTTTGGCATGGGTGTTTTCGTGTTAACCCTTCAGGACTAAATCTAACCCGCGCCATTGGTGATTTTTTGGCTAAAAGAGGCCAAGATAAAATGGTCATTAGTACTGAGCCCGATGTTGTGCAGTTTGATGCTCGTTCGTATTTAGACGGTAATTATGAAGTATGTGTATTGACGGCCTGTGATGGTATTTTGAATCATGGTGATGCCACCCGTCAAAACTATGCCGACTTATTTGGTTCAAAAAAAGATTTCGAGGACCGTAATTTTGCGCAACGGTGTGTGAGTTATGCCTTAAATTGTAAAAGTTCTGATAACATCACCGTAACAGCCGCAGAGTTTTCAAATTGCCCAGAACAAGGCGTCCTATTGGGTGTGTTTGATGGGCATGGCGGCAAGGAAACCTCAAAAATTTGTAAGGACACAGTGGCGGCTTCTCAACAGCCCCCTAGGCGACGCCTAGATGAACATACCCCTTTTTTGAATAAGCATCATGAGGTTTCTGAAGGTCCTTATGTGAGTTTTGATAGAGATAGTGATGGTGGTTATCCTAGATTTTCTTTACATCAACCAAGATCAAGTGGGGTTAATATGCAGGTGAGTTCACCAGTGCTAGCCATTGAAAAGACAACAGTACAGGGATTTTTGCAAAAATTTTCTACAAGTTTAACTGAGGTAGGCGATACAGATTTGGTAACTGTTCATTACAACACATTAGTCGAAACCATGTACCAATGGAAAAATGATGATATAAGGCTTGAACATGTTGCAGCGCCATTGCAAACCCCATTCGTAAAAGATGCCCAAAAAACACATTACATTGGCGATATTCATGGTGATTTAAACCACTTGTTATTAAGTTTAACCCAAAGTGGCTTGGCAACCATACAGGACCCCCCAATTGCCTTTATGGATGTTAATACAGATAAAAAGATTTCGTTTGAAGCTGCTCAAAAAATGACCCCTGAAGCGTTACAACAGCTACTACCAATCCCCAATTTAACATTTAATAAAGACTGTGATGCAGAAGTTATTGTGTTGGGCGATATTTTAGACCGCGGCGAATACATGGACCAATGCTTGCATGTATTATTGGACCTTGCCAGGCAAGAAAGGGCCGTTTCCCCAGAGTCGAATAAATTGAAAATTGTATTTGGCGATCATGAACTGTATGGATTTACTGTAGAAGTGCCTTTTAAACCAAATTATAACTTTGATCCCGGTTATGGAGGTTGTTTAATTCAAAATAATTCAAATGAAATTTTTGGGTTATCTGCCCCCCAACATGATATAAAAAAAACATCTGCATCACTCAATAAGGCCTTTCAAGAGGGGTTAATTAAATATGCTTGGATGGGTAGCCATGGTGAATGTTGCACCCACAGTACATTTACTAAAACATTTATTAAAAATATGTTACTTACTGCAGGTTCCCTTCCGGAGGGGTCTTCTGAAACAGTCCGTAGGAGTGGGTTCTCTGCCATTTTTAAACCAGAAGGTGGTGCTGGAGTAGATAAAACCCATTTTATACAGATTTGCAATGAACTTTTAGTGGGCAATAATACCCATATTGCAGATTTTGTAGACATGTTAAATCAAACATTTGTTTGGTTGGCACAACATATTAATTCGAATGAAGATAGTGGGTTACTAAACCATCCCATGTTACAAATAGATGATAAGGAATCAAACCCAATTTGGTCGCGTCCAAATGAGCTCATCACAGAAAAAAATAGAGATTCTGATTGGCTAAAGATTCCAGGTGTTATTGGTCATACCGATTCTAAGGGTGGGCATATTCAGTGTTTAACTAATGATGAAGGCGAGCACATCATTTTTGATGTCGATGTTGGTGCATCAGATTGGTATAGGGAAGATGGTCAATCAAGAGCCCGTCTAATAACGTTTAAAAATGGCGAAATTTATCATTTTAAAATATCTGGTAAAGAAGAATAAAAGGTGTAGTTGCATCTTTTCTACTTCCTGCTAAAATAATGACATTGTGCGCGTGTGGCGAAATTGGTAGACGCGCTAGACTTAGGATCTAGTGTCTTTGACGTGGGGGTTCAAGTCCCTCCACGCGCACCATATCTTGATTGTATTTATTATGGCGTACCTTTTTTCACTTGGTTATTTTTATTAAACTTAAGCTTTTCATAAAATTATGTTTTTAAGGTACGAAAATCGGGTATAATTTAACCATGAAGCAACGTTATTTGACTTTGTTTTTAATATTTTTTATTACCGTGTTTCCCTGCCTTTGTTTGGGTGCTATGGCACCAAAAGTGTCAGCGCCTCAGTCATGTCATGCCATGAGTCACGAAGCGCCTTTGGCTGTGCCCGATGCAGATTGCCAGCATTGTTATGTTAAAGATCAGCTTATTAAAGATGTTGATTACTCAATAGATAGCATGCTTCTTTATGTTGCGGTTAAAATCCCTTTTCTTTTTAAAACAGATTACAAAGTCCACTCGGTTTGGATTAAATCAGCCCATTTCACCATATTGCATGAATTAAACACCATCCGCTTAATTTGTTAAACCCATCCAATCGACTTATTTTTGGAGGTTTTTTTGAAATTAAAATTTTTTATGCTGATTTTTTTGAGTTTGTTAACTTATGCTCATCCTGTAATGTGGAAGGGCGCTCAAGATTATTCAATTCGTTATTCTGAATCATTGTCAGATATGTACGCTTATTACACATTAAGTCGTTATACAGCTATTGGTTTTCATATTAATGATTCAATGGCAAATCGTACGGGTATTTATGCCCATGTTAATCGGCGACTATTTCGTAACAATACAAACGGTGCTCAACAAAATGTATATGGATTACTTGGGTTAGGAGCTCAAGATGAGGCCCCTGCAATTCATGCATCGATTGAATGGGATTGGGAATCCCAGAAATATTTTTTGTCAGTTAAAGGCACTGGCTATACAACCGGATTAACTGGCATTAGAGCACGCTGGGGTTTTGCCCCATATGTAGCTGATTTTAGTGATTTACATACCTGGCTTATGATTGAATATGAATCAAATAATTCGCTTAAGCCTTACACTACACTAACCCCACTTATTCGATTGTTTAAGGGGCAATATTTAATTGAAGTGGGGATTGGCTCCCGCTCATTTTTGGCCGTAATGGTTCATTT
Organism: Candidatus Margulisiibacteriota bacterium; assembly: GCA_038109885.1. Lineage (GTDB taxonomy): Bacteria > Margulisbacteria > Marinamargulisbacteria > UBA817 > UBA817 > UBA817. The sequence continues at coordinate 5,885 of JAYNJH010000099.1, forward strand.
TTAGGAGGTTATTTTGAAAAAATTATATTTATTTTTAATTTGTATTTTATC
>JAYNJH010000100.1:0-5869 GCA_038109885.1 Candidatus Margulisiibacteriota bacterium
CCCAAAAACCGCCTGCCGCCCCTTTGATGCGGATCGCGATGGCTTTGTCATGGGTGAAGGGGCTGGGATAGTTATTTTAGAATCGCTTGAGCATGCTCAAAAACGTGGTGCTAAAATTTATGCTGAAGTGGTTGGGTATGGGTCTTCAGGGGATGCTTATCATATCACCGCACCTGCCGAATCTGGTGAGGGCGCACAGCGTGCCGTTAAAATGGCACTTAATGATGCTAAAGTCGTTCCGACGGATATTGGTTATATTAATGCGCATGGCACATCCACCAAGTTAAATGACAAAAATGAAAGTATTGCCATTAAAACAACGTTTGGGGATCATGCGTACAATGTTCATATTAGTTCAACAAAATCGATGACCGGACACTTATTGGGGGCTGCAGGTGCGATTGAATTAATTGCGTCAGTAGATGCAATGAACAATAATTACATACCACCAACAATTAACTACCATACAAAAGATGATGATTGCGATCTTAACTACACTCCAAATGAAGCGATAGAAGCATCATTTGATGTGGCAATGTCAAATTCATTTGGATTTGGTGGCCACAATGCTGTGTTAATCGCACGAAAATTTGTCGGATAAACAAAATCGAGTTATTGCTGGTGTCGATGAAGCCGGGCGTGGTGCGCTTGCTGGTCCAGTGGTTGCGTGTTGTGTGGTTCTTAAACCATCGTTTAAGTTACAAAATGAAGTAAACGACTCTAAAAGGTTGTCAGAAAAAAGACGAAATGGTTTATTTACTTTATTATTAAATGATATCCATTTGGGTATTGGTATAAATTCGCATCGTTATATAACGAAACATAATGTGTTAAAAGCAACGATGGTTGCCATGGCAACATCCATTCGTAAAAATAAAGGACCATATAACCATATAATTATTGATGGCAATAAAGCCCCTATCAATGGCGACTCAATTGAAACACTTGTGAAAGCTGACTCTAAAATTATTGAAGTAATGGTGGCGTCTATTTGTGCCAAAGTTATTCGAGATCGACTTATGAAAAAATACAGCCGATTATATACAGGTTATGGCTTTGAAATTCATAAAGGCTATGGAACAAAAAGACATTTTGAGGCTTTATTTGATAACGGCCCCTGCCCTGTCCACAGAACCAGCTTTAATCTAAATAAACAATTAACACTATTTAATTAATATTGTGAAATGGTTGATCGTATTGGCACAATACTATTAAATAAGGTTAAGTGAATGAGATGCAATATCATGTTAGATAATATCATTGAAAAGGTCATCGTCATTTAGGAGTAGACATGGAAAAAATCACACCTAATCAGAAATTAGATCAAAGGCCTAAAAGACCTCGCATAAGCCCTGAGAGTAATGAATATTTTCAACGAATATTGGATGATTGTGCTGAATTTTTGCTAACCCCAAGTGTTGAATTACCCGAAAGGATTAAAACAGATCTTGAAAATCAACTAAATCAATTAAATATAAACAATACGGCTATTGTGATTCCTGTGTCTGGATTATCCCCCGCTGAAGTCACAGCACTAAAACAACGGGTATTGGATAAAACCCGAGTGATTCTTTCGCCATTTGAGTCCTATACGGATAAAGATCTTGTTCATCGTATTGTATATTTTACTGCAAATCGTGATAGTTTTGAAAATGATAATGAAACTATCAGACTTGAATATAATGGAAAATATCATCTAATTATTAGCCAAAATTTAAATGATATCTTAATTAATGAAGATATTAAGAAAATCGATAACGCCATTAAATTAAGTGAAGAAATCATCATCAACTTCAAATGTCTACAAGAGTACAACACAGAACTTGAAAACGCTATAAAAAGTGAAAGTACTCGTGAAATCGCCCCCCTTGGGAAACGAAGACGAGATATACACGAAGATATTGAAAATATTCAATGTGTAATAAGAGATGCTTTAACCAACGAAATTGTAGGCATCGATGATCTAAATCTAATTGAAGTTCTATTAGTACAAATTCAAACAGCCTCTGAAACAATTTAATAAGATAGATACTTATTAAAGATTTCATAGTATAATCACCATATTCGGGGGGTAATCATGAGAAAAAAGGGGAACGATGGCGAGTTGATTGCCAAGAAGTATTTAATGAAACATGGGTTTAATATTCTAAAAACCAATTACTATACACGCTATGGTGAATTAGATATAATTGCACAAAATGGAAATCGAATACATGTTGTTGAAGTAAAACTTTCAAATTCAAATACAATTTCGAGTGGCTATAAAATCAATCGTAAAAAACGTAAACGTATGATCTATTGCACGTATTATTTTATGGACCGTTTTGGGTTTCAGAACTATTACTATCAGTTTGACCTGATCACCATCACTGATAATCAGATCAAACATGTTGAAAATATCTTTAGTTTAAATGATGTTTTTCAATAATATCTAAACGTATCTCAGCACGTTTTAAAGATTCTTTTGCACGATCTAGATCGATTGCGGTATCGGTTCGGGCTTGATCAATTCGAGTTAATGCCCGCTCTTTTGAGGATTCAGCACGATTTTTATCAATATTTTCAATGGGCTCTAAGTTATTCACAATGACTACAACGTCTTCTTTATCAATTTTAACCAAGGCATCTTGTAAAAAAAATGCATGTGTATGATTGGATGTTTTAAGTGCCATTTCACCCTCAATACACTCAACTAGACTTGGTGTATGATCATAATAAACACCGATATCGCCTGATTTACCAGGCAACCTCAAGAACTCCGTGCTTTTTTCTAACACTTTACCTTTAGGCGTAAAAACTTTAACAATAAACTGTTTGTTTGACATTATTTACTGGCTTCAAATTTTGCAATAACTTCTTCAATTCCACCAACATACGAGAAATACTGCTCAGGAACATTATCATATTCACCATTAAGAATTCCCTTAAATGATTTAATTGTATCCTCTTTTTTAACATATTTACCCGCGTGACCAGTAAACTGTTCAGCAACAAAAAATGGCTGTGAAAAGAATTTTTGAATCTTACGAGCTCTCGCAACAGTGACTTTATCTTCTTCGGATAATTCATCCATCCCTAGAATCTTGATAATATCTTGAAGCTCTTTGTATTTCTGTAATACAGATTTAACTTCAGATGCAATTAAATAATGCTCTTCACCAACAATGCGTGGATCCAAAATTGTAGAGGATGACTCAAGTGGATCTACCGCCGGATAAATACCCGCTGATGCAATTGAACGCGATAAAACGGTTGTCGCATCTAAGTGAGAAAATGTTGTTGCAGGTGCCGGATCTGTTAAATCGTCGGCAGGAACGTAAATTGCTTGAACAGATGTGATTGATCCGTTTTTAGTTGATGTAATACGATCTTGAAGCTCACCAACGTCAGTTCCTAATGTTGGCTGATATCCTACGGCTGATGGCATACGTCCTAAAAGAGCCGATACTTCTGACCCTGCTTGAACGAATCGAAAAATATTATCAATAAATAATAATACATCTTTACCTTCAGAATCTCTAAAATACTCCGCTTGTGTAAGACCGGTTAAACCAACACGAAATCGTGCACCTGGGGGCTCATTCATTTGGCCATAAACAAGTGTGGTTTTATCTAGTACACCAGATTCCTTCATTTCTAACCAAAGATCGTTACCTTCACGTGTACGTTCACCTACACCTGTAAATACTGAAAATCCACCGTGTTCCATCGCAATATTACGGATTAATTCCATAATAAGTACCGTTTTTCCTACACCAGCACCACCAAATAAACCAACTTTACCACCGGTTGGATATGGCGCAAGCAAATCAATAACCTTAATTCCTGTTTCAAAAACTTCTGTTTTTGGTGATAAGTCTTGAAGCTCAGGCGCTTTACGAATAATTGGCAAGCTTTTTTCAGCCTTGATTTCTTCACCATAATCAATAACATTGCCTGTAACATCCATTATTCGACCCAATGTTTCCTTACCAACTGGAACGGTAATTGGTGCACCGGTATCTTCACCTTCCATATTACGAACAAGACCATCCGTTGATGTCATTGATACAGTTCTGACACATTCGTCACCTAAATGTTGCATGGTTTCAAAAACGATTTTACGATCCTTATCATGGACCTCAATCGCGTTTCCAATTGACGGCAAACTACCACGATCAAATTTAAAGTCAACGACTGGACCAATAATTTGTGTTATTTTTCCCTTAGATTTGGTTTTTGTAGACATTTTTTCCTCCTATGAAATAGATGCCGCACCGGCAACAATCTCTGTTAATTCTGTTGTGATTGCCGCTTGCCTTGAGCGGTTATAATATAATGTTAACTCTTCAATCATTTCCTTAGCATTACTCGACGCAGAATCCATTGCAGCCATTCGAAAGCCCTCTTCAGAAGCTAAACTTTCATGAATTGCTAATGAAAACTGATAGCTAATTAATAATTTAAAAAAATGATTGAGTGCCGATGTCTTTGATGATTCATAAATAAAATCAGAATGCGTTATGGTTTGCTTATCCCAGTCGGGAACTTCTATTGGTAGAATCTGCTTTACAACCTGATTCGATGTTAAAGCAGATACAAATTCATTGTAAATTACCAAAACCTTCGAATAAACTCCCTTTAAATAACTATCCACAAACTCATTAACAAAATTTGATATTTCGTTGTGATCCGTGTTGGTTGTAAATGCAGGTTTAGAATCAACAATTTTAACATCTTTTGATTTGTAAAATTGTAACGCTTTATTACCTAAGGTATAAAGATCGACTTGAGAATGTTGATCAAGAACATCTTTAACTTTTTTAAATAAATTCGTATTAAAACCACCACATAATCCACGATCAGATGAAATGACAATAATCGCAACTTGAGGTGAGTCATTTTGCTGAAGGAGTTCTGGCAACTCATCATCAAAAAGTCGTTTCGATAAGGTTGTCATAATACTTTCTAAACCGCTACCATAATCCTTCACATGATCCAAAGATTTAAGATTACGCTTGAATTTAGCCGCAGAGACCATTTTCATAGCTTGAGTAATCTTGTTTGTTTTTTCGACCGATATTATTCGATCTTTAATGTCTCTTGTATTGGTTGCCATAATTAATCACCTACACTGTAAATAATGAAGAACACTCCTTAATTGCAGCATCGATTTTAGCTTTTATTTCATCACTTAATACTTTTTCTTTTTCAAGTGAATTCAATACATCCGCATATTCCATCTGAACAATTGAATATAATTCCTTTTCAAAATCTCTAACTTTATCAACTGGCACATTGTCTAAATGACCGTTAATTGCTGTGTAAAAAATAATGATTTGTTGCGAAATTCGTAGTGGTGAATATTGATCCTGCTTTAACAACTCTGTTAAACGCTTACCACGTTCAAGCTGTTTTTGTGTAGCTTTATCTAGATCTGAACCAAATTGAGCAAAAGCGGCTATTTCGTAAAACTGAGAAAGGTCTAAACGTAATGAGCCTGCCACCTGCTTTGTTGCTTTAATTTGAGCGTTACCACCGACTCGAGACACAGAAATGCCTGGATTAACGGCAGGTCGTACACCAGAATTAAATAAATCAGATTGTAAATAAATTTGACCATCCGTAATTGAAATCACATTCGTAGGAATATAAGCGGATACATCTCCGGCTTGTGTTTCAATAATGGGTAAGGCGGTTAATGAACCAGCGCCTTTTTCGTCAGAGTACTTTAATGCACGCTCAAGAAGACGTGAATGTAAGTAGAAAACATCCCCGGGATATGCCTCACGACCTGGTGGTCGACGAAGTAAAAGCGATAACTGACGATATGCAACAGCATGCTTAGACAAATCATCGTAAACAACCAAAACGTGTTTTCCGGTATCTA
>JAYNJH010000101.1:0-1530 GCA_038109885.1 Candidatus Margulisiibacteriota bacterium
TCTTTGTTTTTTAAAATTTGATTTGTATTCTCAAGTAATTGTCGATTCAGCTGAATCAAAGTTGTATCTTGATTCTACAATAGATGGTGTTCCTATTATCGGTATCAATGCGCCCGATGACGGCATTTCACAGAATAAATTTTTCGAATATAATGTGGGGAATAGGGGCTTAATAATCAACAATAGCATTGATTATGGTTTATCAAAATTGGGGGGGTATATTTTAGGCAATTCCAATTTTAAGGATAAAGAAGCTGAGCATATTTTATTTGATGTCACTGGCTTAAATATTTCAAAACTCGAGGGTATTCAAGAGATTGTTGGTAGTAAAGCTAATTTTATTTTAAGTAATCCCAATGGGTTATATATCAATGGATATGGCTTTATTAATACAAACTTAGTTAGACTTACCACTGCAGAGCCTGCATTTACTAATCAGGGACTTTCATACAATATTAGCAAAGGTAGTATCACTATTGGGGAAGAGGGGTTATTATTAGATCAAGTTTCGGTAGCTGATTTGATTGCTAAGGAAATTAGAATTGAAGGTAACATAAATTTTTCAAATCCACTTCGATTGCTTGCGGGTAGTGCAACCATAGATCGCATTAGCGGGAAAGTAACACCGATTCAATCCGAGTCCCAAAGAATTGCAATTGATATTAGTGGTGACCTTAATGCCGGAAGTATTGAAATTATTTCTACAGATGAGGGTGCTGGAGTTAATTCCAATGGCTCTCTAATTTTTGTGGAAGATTTTATTAATATTAGCTCGAGTGGTGAAGTAACGATGGTTACGGATGTCGTGGCATCTGGAAGTGTAAAAATAAATTCAAAGGATACGATTTTAAGTAATAACAATGTGTTTGCGCAGGAGCATCTGATTGTCTCATCAAATCTTCTAAATCTTTCTTCTTCAAATGTAACTGCTTTAGATACAATTACATTTAACTTGAATGATCACATTAGTGAATTTTCTCAAGTGATCTCATCTAAAGTAACGATTAATGCAGACCAGCAGGTACTAAAATCGGTTAATATCATTTCAAATTCCACTCAGATTGATGGGGATAATATTCGTATATCATCAGAGTCTGTCATTGTTGCATTAGATCGTTTATTAATGTCAGTGGATCAACTGTATCATGATTCCAGTTTAATCTCTTCAAATATGCAAATAATTATAAGTGCAAATAATGTAATTAACATGGGTGAAATTACGTCTAAATTGTTGGATATTCATTCAAAAGCAACGATAAGTAACTTAGGAACCATTGCTGGAGATCGAATGACTATGGTTTCTCCAACCTTGAATAATGATGGTTATATCAATACCAGAGATGATTTACTTCTTAATATAGATCAGCTTAATCAATTTGGATTGGTATTGAGTTATGGTGATATGTTTATATCCTCTAATGTTATTTCTAATTTTGATGATGGTCGTATTTTTTCAGGACGCCATTTGAATTTGCTTTCAAATGATTTTTTGAATTTCCACTTGAGCTTATAAAAAGCACAATATCATTT
>JAYNJH010000101.1:1540-5840 GCA_038109885.1 Candidatus Margulisiibacteriota bacterium
ATTTATAATAGGGGAGCGATTGTTTCTGAAGGTGATATATCAACCTCTGGATATGGAAATATGTCTTTTGGTTTTCACAATATTGGTTTAATTCAAACCAAATCTTCATTTTTAATCGAGGGTGATGATTTTTTAAATGATGGGTATATTGAGGTTGATGGACGGCTATCTTTCAAAGGTGATGTGATGAATAATTCAGGTGAAGTTCAGGTTACGGATAAAGCGAACTTTCGATTTAATACGCTCAAGAATACAGGTGATTTTTTTGTGTATGGGAGTAGTTTAAGTGAATTGCCGGTGACGTTAAATCACATGGCTTATCTTGGTGGTGATGTTTTGGTGATGAATGGTGATTTTTTGGATAATTCAGGTAAGTTATATGCCAAAAATGCATTGGTTGATGTTGATCAGTTTATTCAATCTGGTATGTTTTTAATTGATAATAATGCTGAGTTGAAATTGAATTTTAGTGGGGACTTTTCAGGTATTTCATCGGTTGGTAAAACGTTCGATTTGAGTGTGGGGGAGGCCTTTAATTTAGCGGGGGATGTTTATGCCTCAACTTTAAATATGATTGTGGAAAATGTGAATATTGTGTCTGATGGGCAAATTTTTGCGTCTTTGAGAGTTACTGCGAACTCCAAATTTAATAACGATGGGGTGATGATTGGTGATGATTTCAGTTTTGTGGCACATGATGAATTTCATAATTCAGGAAGTGTTCTAGCTTCAAATATCCAAATTAATTCACCAGAATTTCAAAATTTCAGTTATATAAATGCATCAGATTCACTTCATATTTCTGCAAACTCTCTATATAATAACGGTGCTATTTTAGGAAAGGGTGCCCTATTTAAGAGCCAAGATTTTATCAATTTTAATACCATTATTTTTGATGATTTTATAACTATTGACTCCGGTAAACTTAAAAATACTTCCCATGGAAAATTAATTGCGGGCAACTTATTTCTAGATGCTAAGTTTTTTGAAAATTATGGGAAGGTTATGTCAACCAATCTTTTATGGCTTGATTCAACATCAATCAAGAACTTCAGTGAACATGATCTAGCGTTAGGTGATTTTTCAAAAGGTTTAATTAGTGAGGGTAATTTAGTCTTAGATTCTGATTATATTGATAATTCAAATGGTTTAATTTTAGGCCATGATTTACTGATTAGTGCTAATTATGATTTTATAAATGATCAAGGTCATATTTTAGATTATGGTGATAATTCATTATTAACATCGAATTATTTTCAAAATTTAAGTGGTCGGATTGAATCAAATGGAAATTTGAATTTAATTGGATCTGTATTAAACAAAGATGGATTTATATATACCTTTAATGATTTAAGTATGGGGGCTCTAAATAATACCGATGGGAAAGTATATTCTGGTGTTGGTGATATTACTATTGATAGTGAAGATATATTTATAAATGATCATGCACAATTAATTGCGATGAATGGTGATGTTCTATTAAATGTTAATTCTATTTCAAATATTAACGGTTTTATTTCTGCATCTCGAAATATTTTGATTCAATTGATGAATGATTTTCATCATTATTCAGGAGATATTTTAGCAGGTCAATCAATTAATATTTATGCCAAAGATATATCTTTTTCTAAAGATTTGATGACTAATAGTTACTTGGGGTTGGTATCAAGAGAAAATATAGTTGTTTCTTCAAATTCAGTCTTATATTCGGATCATTTGGATATTCAAGCTGAAAATGATCTGATTAATAATGGAGTCATTGAATCAAATGTGCTTACAACTATTAGTTTTGGTTCAGTTTTTGAGAATTATGGTAATGTTCGTTCATATGGTGGTTTATATTTAATGTCGGATGGGGAGGTGGATTCTAAAAGGATTACTAATTTTTCTGAAATAATTTCAGGTGGCCCCCTATTTTTTGATCTTGATGGTTTGTCGATGATAAATGATGGTTCTATTATTTCTAATAGTGGCCTTAGATTAAGGCTGTTTGATATTAATAATTCAGGGTTAATTTTATCTATGAGTGACGCTGAATATAATATTCAGAATTCATTAATTAATTCAGGTGATTTATTATCGAATGGTTTAGTTTCATTCCATAATAATGAATCTTCAATGGTTTTAATGAAAAATTTTTCGGGGTTAATTGAGTCTGTAGGTGATATGAAGATCAAGTCTGAAACTCTTGAAAATCTTGCTGATTATCGCATCCTTGATTTGTATAACGATCAAATCCCTTCTTATGATTATTTTGGGGCCAATGAGACCATTTATAAAACCAAGAGTAAGTTGCACCCTGTTTATCCTGAAAAATATTTAACTTTATATCATTCTCAAGATTTAATTTATCATCGTCCGGCGACAATTCAATCCAGGGGGGAGATTCATATTGATTCAAAAAATATTGATAATGTGGCAAGTTCTATTGTTTCGGGAACAAATTTATTAATAATGAATGATGCTGATGTTCACAATTATTCAGTTCCTCTGAATTATACTCAACGAACGTATTATGTAGAGGCTGTGTATCAATTTACTGAGCAGGCCCCCTGTCAAAAGAATACATGGACTTGCTGGGGCTCATCCACAGATAAATATTGGTATAAGGATCACATTCGATTTTATGATGAATCTTATACTAAAGTTGGTGCTTCAGCTCAAATATCAGCTCAAGGTTTACTTTCACTTGACGGTGACTATTCTGCACACTCAGTAGCAATTTCTCATGGAAGTGATTCTAAGTTACATATTGATGGCGCTGATCCAGTGGAATCTGTTTCGTTTTCCAATATTGAGTCAGAGCTTCAATCAAAACGAAATCTAACAATAGATTCAACCTCATCAGTATTAGATACGATTAACCATTTTAAAGAATCAAAGCGGCTAAATGAAGATTTATTAGCTAATAATCGCCTGGAACTTAGTGATTCAGCAAATGATTTTGTTAATATTGAAGAGGTAGATTTTAGACAAATTATTAATATGATGAAGAAAAAAAATAGTGTTGGTACTTATGGGTTAAGTTTAGATAAAAACAGTGAATCTTCCGGTGTTCGAATTAATGCTCCTGTTTTGACGCATGGTATTTTACCGGTGGCATCAATTTTAATTAAAAATAGGTATCCACGCACTCGAATGGAATCTGACCCGTCCCGATCTGTTTATATTGAACACCCAGGGTTTCAATCTAAGCAGGACTTGATACAATCGGATTATTTTTATACTCGAATTAATTTATTATATCCAAATGCTATTCCTTTGGGATCTGAGTATATTGAACAGCGCTTTATGGAACATTTTTTGGATTCGACATTGGGGAGGAGACTTCTTTATGAAGATGTTGATTCAATGCTTGATCAAATGAATATTTGGTATGCAAATGCAGCTAGATTAGCTGATGAATTCAAAGTTCCCTTAGGTAATCCTTTATCAAAAACAATTGTGGCTAATTTATCAAAGGATATTTTGTGGATGGAAGTTGTGAATATGGATGGTCAGGAAGTGATTGTTCCTCGATTATATCTATCAAAAGAAACCAAGAAAAATTTATCTGATTCAGGTAATAGGGCTGGTTTGTATGCGGATATTTTGCTATTGAATCATGGGGATGTTCGACTAAATTCAGGTGGATTAAAGGCGAATGTATTCATGGGGGAAATTGAATCGCTTAATAATGACCGTTTTTCTTTAATTGATGTGGGTTATATTGATTTGATTTCTAAAAAAAATATTGTTAATAATGGACGTATTGAATCAACGCATCACCTTTCATTGGTGTCCATGTCTGGGGATATCTTGAATAAGTCTGTTATTGGACTTGATTACCAAGGAAATGAATATATGATATCAAAAGGACAGCTTGCCAGTCAGGGAGATATTTTTTTAAATGCAAATAAGATTATTAATGATTCCTCTTAAATAGAGGCTAAAAAAAATATGTTTTTAAATTCAAAAGACAATGTTGAATTTAAATCTCGAAACTTATCTTCATTTGAATTTGAGGGTAATACTTATCGTTCGTTATTTAAATTTTCTCAAGAACAAGAGGCAAGTAAGTTACGGGTTGGTGGTGAGCTTGTTGTCGGTATTGAGGGCGATTTTAATGTTTTTGGCGGAGAAGTATTGGTGACTGATGGGACCATAGGTCAGATTAAAGGCGACTTTAATATTTTTTCAAACCAACGAGGGTTTGCGAATGGCGAACAAAAAAAGACTGAGAAATCTTACTTTTTATCAAAGGCTGAATCTTATTTTGAAAAAGTTGAATCAGGCTTTTTTCAAGATCGCTCTGTTGTCG
>JAYNJH010000102.1:0-2246 GCA_038109885.1 Candidatus Margulisiibacteriota bacterium
GTGTAAAGATTATTAATGAACGTGGGGCTTTGGATTTTAAAGGCGTTCATATTTTAAATGCAGGGGACCCCATGGCCATTTGGCTTTTGTATGCCTATTTGCCTTATGACCAATTGGTGGTTGCTCCCGATGAATTGTTTGCTTCACAATGGATCAATCCATTTTTATTTTTATTGGGTTTTGTACCGCAAGAGTATGGCATAACTCCAGCCAAGATGGCATCATTTCAATCCCGGTTAACACCGTATTTTGAATCGGGGTTTGGTTGTTGGCAACCGGTTCACTTTGAATATCGTGATATGGATTCAATTCCTTATTTGGTTCCTTTGGCAATTCAACAAAATTTGCCATTTAATATTTGGCGCTTTAATGGGGCCACGCAATTGGATCGTGTGCATTGGTTAAATCGACGCTGCTTGGTATTGAATTATTTGACTTCGGTGCCCATTTCAAAACGGATGGCACTGACGATTTCAACTTATCAGACAATGATTCAGACCCATTTTGGGCCAACGTTAAATCAACAATCGCAACAGACTCAAACGAATTCTGATGCGCCACACTTACCCAGTGATATTGCCAGGAAAAAGTTCGAAGATGTGGCCAAGTTACAGCAGACATTGGAAAGCGAATCCCCGTCCCCTTAAGTTTTGCTTCGGCTTCAAATTGGGTCCATCTAATAACAGCTTCCATGGGATTGAATTTTAGTGGGCGAGCATTCTTTTGGCCACGGTTAAACAGTTTGTTCGGGATTTGCCGTTGATGGTGCTCAATGTCAATGCCAATGGGAGTATTGGCGATGGCCATGCACCATACATTTTTGGTATGACTGACTGAAAATTCAAGTGGGTGGTTACGTAATGTCGGCTTTCCTTTTGTTCGATCAATGTAAACCTGACTTGATTTTGTTATCCATTTTAAAATAGTTTCTTGAAAGGCATGGGATTGTTGCTTTGTAATTATTTTTGGTTGTTTTGACCAAAAAATATGAATTAATGAGTCCATTCTTTTGGTGTTTTTGCGGTTATTTTTAATGCGTGAAGTGTTCCCTCAAATGCGTCCTTAAGGGCATTGTTAATGGCACGATGGCGTTCAATTAAACTTAAACCTTCAAAATGTTGGCTTACAATAATAACGTTGAAATGCGTGTTTTGCGTGTGTTTTGTCCCTTGGTGGCCGTGATGTTTTGCAGAATCATCTTCAATGGTAATAAAGCTTGGTAAAAAAATTTGATTTAAATGAGCTTCAATGTCATCTTTAGTCATGGCATGATTTTAGACAGTTTCATTAAAAAGTGCAATTTTATTATTTTTTGCAAGTTTTGATTGAGCATAAACGATATTATTTATGACTAGATTCTAGGAGATTATGAATGCATTTAACTAAATTATTAATGTGGGGGTCAATTTTTACGTCCGGAGCACATGTTTCACAGAATTCAAACCACCTGCGAGGTTCGAATCAACGTGCACTTCAGTCTTCGAATTATATCGTTGATCGTGATTCAAATCCCTGTGCTGGTGAGCAAGGCCTGAAACGGTTTTGTTCGGATGAGTTTGGTGATGGCAAGACATATTCATCACTTATGAGCGGGTTTATGGTTTTAGGTAATCAGGGGCCTTTTTGTGATGGAACAACGTGTTCTGATTTTTCGGTAGTGACTGAACAAAATGTACATAATTTTACCCTTGCGATTCAAGCTGAAAATTGGCCCAAACCTTATAATACAGCAGAGAAGACATTGGCAGATCAATTTATGAATGATTCCTCGATCACATGTTTCAATTCAGCTTGGCTGGCTCAAGCGAATGCCTGTGTTTCGTTGACAAGTTCCATTAATTCTTACTATGCGCCTGGAACTGACGATGATTCCCCAAGTTCACAGCCTTTACCTAAATCACCGTATGCGCAATGGGGACCGATGCTTTTTGTGGGGTTTATTTTGTCTAAAATGGTTTTGAAGTTTTTTGCATTACGCTACAACATTTATAAGCCTGAGGATGACGATCAAGGTCGCCTTAACACGGAAGAACCTTTGAAGTCAGAGGAAGTGTTAGAGTTTTTCGAGCGGTCTGATCCTAAGGAAGTGGGTGACGAGGATAGTACTGCCGTACCTCAGGTAGTCGTTGACCTTGTTTTTGGCGGGATTGGGGTATTTTATTATATGATGTCACAACGTGCTTGTGATCGTTCCTTTGCTGAGCCTGGTGATAGTAGTATTTTGCCACTTTATATAATGATGGATG
>JAYNJH010000102.1:2256-5808 GCA_038109885.1 Candidatus Margulisiibacteriota bacterium
TGGGACTGGTTATTGGTGGATTACAGTGTTTTGGGCTGAAGGTGTCTCGCTCATATCATCAAAAATTTGATAAAAAAAATTATGAATCTGAGAAGGGCGCTGTGATTGAAAAAATAGAAAAACTAATAAACCGCTCTAACCCCTCTAATATAAATGAATTCTTTCACCGAATCGTGACGATGTCCCCATATGAGTCAATGCAAAGTTTATTTGGTGATGATTTGATCACGACGGAATTCAAAGCAGAGCTTAATCGTAATCAAGAAATTTCATCGCCGTCCATGTTCAATGGGGATAATGTAATTCGAGCATTTGAACTGCTGTTCTTAATTATTGTTTCGAGTATAAATGCAACGAAATCAGACAAATCAGTCTGTGATGCGAGTGGTGGTTTGGAATACATTGCTTTTGGATTAATTTTGATTAACTTTTTACTAACAACATGTAGACTTCCTTGTTCCTCAAAGCCAAAACACCCCCAGAACGATAGGATGCATCGATTTAATATAATTATGAAAAACTTACCTAGCTCCCCTTTTTTAAATAGTAGTATTGGAAACGTTGAAAATAATAGCAATTGGCCGTGCTCTAATTCAAACAATATACGACCTCGCTTCGCCAAGAGTGCCGACTAGTTTTTGCATTGAATCTTAAAAAAAATATTGCAAGTTTTGATTGATTCGTTACGATATTAAAGTATGGCAATGTCAACAGATCAACGAGTCTCTTCTTTATCTACGCCAATTGATGCACCAATTATTTCGGCAGATTATGACATTCAGTTGCTCAATAATGAGGGGCAGCTGGAGACGGCCGCCATTGATTATGCCCAAACTGGTCATGAGAATGAAACTGTGTTTAAGGATTTGTGGGATGCCATTATCCAGTTATTAAATGCCGGGCAATTAAATGATGATAATGATTTACTTTTATCGTTAATTGATCAGTTAATGACTACGGGGGTTCTGCCTTCGGAGGAGAACTTTGATCAAGATGCTTTAATTCAATTCCATCAATGGTTTATTGGAATGGATGCCAATGCCACATACTCCGATTTAATGACACTGCTGGAAGGGAAATTGTTATCTACCTATGCGAATGCATTGCCGAACTCGCCCATGCAACAAGTGATCGTTTTTGATTCAATTAATGAATTTAATCAGTATGCAAGTTATTGTCAGGTTGTGTTGCCAAATGATGTGATTACATTGTCGGTATTTTCTGCCATTCCAGAACCATACGATTCAAGTTTGCATCACTCATTTGGACTAATGTACCATGGGGATTGGCGTGACTCATTGCTTGAAAGTAATGGTGTTGATTATGAAACCGCGCATACGATTTTTGAATTCACTGAACTGGACCTAGCGGCCATTGATGAATGGCTGACGTCACTGTTTCCGTATGGCTTTTCGGAAGTTTCAGATGATGAAATTTTGTTGACACTAATGTCCGCTTTACAAAGTGACGGATTTACTTATCAGGTTGATATTGCTGATCAGTGGCAAAGTATGGTCGAGTTTCTGGCATCGAAATCAGGCGACTGTGAAGAGTTTTCGCACCTGCTATTTTCTGCGGTTCAACGCATATATGATCAATTGCCAGATCGTGATCGCCCCACATTACAGGTGGTGTCTGGGTTGGTTGGTACAGGGTTAAATGCGTTCGGGCATAGCTTGGTTATGCTTGAAAAAAATGGGGCCTTTTTTGTTTTGGACCCAACCGGCTCTAAAATTACATCCATCGATGACCTATTGCTCTTTTCTGTATTCGAAGAGCAAATTAATTTTCAAGAGTATTTAAGATACGCTTTGGGGGAAACAACGATTGCGGTTCAGTTAGATGAACTCGCAAATTTCTCAACCTCGTCTAATTATAACGATACCTTGAATGAACAATTTCAAGCTGTTTTTGGTTCACAAGATGATTTTTCATCGGTTATATCGGAGGAGGATAAAGAATATAATTTAGACTCTTATGATAAATTGGTTAAAAAAATAATTGCATTGGAAATGCAACGTTTGATTGAGTCTGGTCAAACCAGTGGTATTTTTGCGATTGGTATGAATGAACTTTCAGCTTTTTTAGTCATGGATTATACCGAACCATTGGACCGAGACGAACTTGCCTTTTTGCAATCATCTCAAACTCGCTCCGATATTAATGCTGTAATCGAATTTTGTGCCCAAAACATTATGCCCGTTACAGAGGATCAGTTTGATTTTTTAGAGTCATCGCAAAGAGCTGCTTTGGTGGCTGCATTGAAAGAGCAAGGGGTGATTACTAACTCAGAATATTTGGATTATTCAAAAGATTATGGCATTAAAAAGACAACCTTATGGAATCAGTTGATTGATTTAGGGATTATTACCAATATTGGGATGATCGATCGAGATGTGTTGTACAACGATACTGTAATCGATCAATTACAGCAATGGTTTCAAGATAAAGGGGGGGCAGACGGTCAGCAAAAGGGGCAACTGTTAATTGATTTGCTGCATTCTCGTGTGGCTGTTTTTTCTTCTGAAACGGCAAAAAGTTCGGATGACCTTTTTGAAAATACATTAATGCAATTTGATTCACTAACCGAGGAGCTTCTTGTCGGATTAACTGCTCCAGCCACACCTATTTATGCTAACCCTGAAATTAACTCAAATTACACCATGATCTCACCTTATGTTATTGGTGGTTATAACCAAAGTCGTAATGATAATAGCTTATTTATTCGAGTAGACCATCAAAAACTACAGCAATCCATGTCAAGATTCTTTGCGTTGCAAAATACAATTTCAGCATACATGACAATGATATTCAGTATTTCAGATATGGTTTCTAGCATTGCTGCAAAATTGGGAGACGACAATGCCACTTCAGCATCTACTGCGAAGCAACGACAAAAGATTATACAAGCATTTAATTCTTATAGTAGTGGTGTCAATGAGTCCATTGGCACGTTGACAGATATTTTTGATAAAACCGTTGAAAAAACCAATGAATCCCGTTATCAAACGGGTTTGGCTCAAATTGATGCTGAGTTTGCTGATTTATCTCTTCAATTGGCCAATGAATTTACAGCGAATGAATATGAAATCCGAAGTGAAAAATTAAAATCAGAGTTATCGCAAGATTATTACAATATGATGCACGATAATCGTTTGAGTATGCAACAAGCCATGGTTGACGTTCCCCATTTTGGCCCCAATGTAATGCCAAGTCAATTTAGCCATTTATTTATTTCTAATGACGATGAATCCTATGGTGACTTAGATTCGATGCAATTATGGGCTGCATTATTCGCCCATCAAGTGATTGATCAATATGGGCAAATTAATTCCAGTGTCAATTTAGATGATTTGGATATTATGTCAATGAATTACACTACATTTAATTCAGTGTTTCAGGCGTTGCCTGAAACATCTGATGATGATAAACATATGAAGCAATTTTTGTTTGATCAATTTCGTTTTTTTGAAGCAAATCGAAATTCATTGGGAGAAACCCAACAATCACAATTAAATGCTGCAATTTTTGATCAACTTAAGCGTCATCAAC
>JAYNJH010000103.1:0-1913 GCA_038109885.1 Candidatus Margulisiibacteriota bacterium
ATTTAATATATAAGGAATTAAAGATGGCATCATTAAACTTAACTCCCAAACCATTAATTAACGGTGGTCAAAGTCGAGGTATTATACTAGAAAAATCACATTCACCAGAAAGTAAAATACCAAAGATAATGAGTCACTTTAAAAAACAGCTGAAAGTTGACTTTAGCAAAAAAGAATTATTATTGGCAGCATTAACCCGACCTTCTGTTCGGCAAACACATCCTAGCTTGAGTGATACGTATGAAAAACACGCCACAAAAGGGGATCAATTGTTGTTACAAGTTGCACATGCGTATGTTAAAGAAAAGTTTCCCAAAGCTACCAAAAAACAAATATCAACAGAAGCTCAAAAGTACATTCAAAATAAAGTACTTGCAAAATGGGCACGAAGCATTGATTTGGAACAGGTCATTTTGAAAGGCCCACAAGACGAATTTTTAAATGACGAAAATCTTGGGGACCATGTTGAAGGGTTATTAAAAGTTGCTTCAAAAGATCCTGGATTTCCAGGTAAAAATTCGTTTGAACGACGATCTCATTTTTTTAAAACCTATATTGTTCCCCTAGTGACGGATGCTACTTCAGAATTACCACCGACTGCGATAGCCGCAATAGAGCAATCGCATATTCAAGTTAAACAAGTAATAATGCAAAAAACATCAGGGGATCACTTAATTGGTGAAATAATTTCAGATAAGGCTCAAATCCAATATAAAAAACAGAAATATACTCCATTTAAGGCTTTCAGTAAAGCCTTTGAATTGGATAAGTTACCTGAAAAACAAGCGGCTCATTTAAATACAATGTCGAATCACGTAGAAAAACTCTTTCCATCAATCTCAAAATCAGATCAAGAAAAAATAAGTAAAATATTAAAATCAATGGCAAAGGTACTAAATGATCGCAATGACCCTGCCAATTATAATCAACTAGGTCTTGCTTTGTGTTCGGATAGAGATCAAGACCTTCGCCTAGTAATCAATCAATTAAATGATCTTGCAAGACTTTTGGAGATACCAGATTTATCAAAAATTACAATGTATAAAAAGGCAGTTGAATTAGATCAAAAATCAAAAAAAGGCATCAATTCCCAAGTGTACTATACAAATTTAGCTATGTTTATTACTGGTCTAATTGAAATTCCAGGGCTTAATGATGGAAAGCAAGTAAGCAAAGAATATTGTTTATTATTAGGTATCTTACGTGATCCTAATCATCCGTTGGCTTTCATACGACTATGCAAAGAAACTGATTTCAAATGCACTTTTTCAGGTGCATCTATAATAGTGTCCCAGGCAGAAAAGATTGGTATTGATGAATCTTTGAAATCTGGTGAAGAGTCTTGTAGCTATGAAGAGTTATTGCGAACAAGTTTACAATACGAAGAAATACCCTTTGCATTGGAGTATTTTGCAAGAAAAAATGTAACTGTTTGTATTAAAGGAAAAAAACACGAACCAAAAGATTTAATTGCAAAAGCTATTT
The DNA here is from genome assembly GCA_038109885.1 of Candidatus Margulisiibacteriota bacterium. Taxonomy (GTDB): domain Bacteria; phylum Margulisbacteria; class Marinamargulisbacteria; order UBA817; family UBA817; genus UBA817. Next base: position 1,486 of record JAYNJH010000103.1, read on the forward strand.
AGAAAGAACCAACGGCTTATATATGGGCTATATTACATGATATTTTAAAGCAATCGTTCAGTAGTGTTTTTAATATAAATAGTGAATATATTGATTATACGAAAGCTTTAGATAAAGCTTTGGAAATTAAGCCAAACGATTATCGATTATTGTATAAAAGGCATAAAGGATCACATGAAATAACAACGCCAACTGTTGGCAAAATATCTCTTAAATCTTTACCAGTACTAATTGCAGCTAAAGCTGATCGTTTAACGCCTGAAAATGCTGAAAAAATTGCGGACCTTTTACCTGATAATAGTGACGTATTTTTTCCATATACAGAAGAAAAAACATCTAAAGCTAATCTGTATAAAATGGCGATTACAGCAAATCCAGATCGGTGTTCTGAACTGTATTTAAAAATAAGTAATTGTATAGGGTATGAT
>JAYNJH010000103.1:1923-5802 GCA_038109885.1 Candidatus Margulisiibacteriota bacterium
AATATTTTCTGAGTCACACCCATGGATAAATCCAGGGGGTTCTACTGACAAGAAGCAAAGTCTCGACTTGGTTCGATTCACCTTCATCGTGCAAACCACACTCAATCTCTAAAAATCAATTTCTTTCATTCCAAAGCAAGAAGGACGTTTCCTTCCTTTAGGTCGGAGAGGGTATCAAAAAGTATTAAATTGGGCCATTCCGAACTATTTTTGTAATGCTCAATTGGCATAGTTGCATTTAATGTACGAAATGACAGATCGCCAAATAAACCTGTACCCTTTAAATCATTAATAAAATGTGTGTCGCAGTATTCACAAGGAAGCATTATCTCAAAAGAATTATTTGTGATTTTTTCATACTGAATAGCAAATAGGACTGTCGGTTTATGATCTATTTGATAATAAAAACCCGGGCAATTCTTTGTTTTTGAACAATCTTGATTTAGTGTCAGTAAGTACACAATTTGTATCAATTTAAACGATGATTCGAAATGATGAAAAATTTAGTAGATTTTAATAAAACTGATTTTGTAAAATGAAATCATATTTCAAATGAAAGTTAAAATTCTACAGATTCACTGTCATTCACATATTTGGCATAAGACGATTTCTTTGACCCGCGAAGGGATAATCAAAGAGCGAATGTTAAAGCTATACTATGAAACAAGCTCATATTGTTTTTCTATCGGTTTTCTATGGTTGATGGGAGAGCTTGAAAAATTAAAAACCCTCGAAATGTCTGAAGAAATTGACGCATTGCAAAAAGCTCATACAGATAGCATTAAACGGCCGAGACAAACTCATGGTTTGAATAACAAGGTTGGGAAACAACAAGAAACTCAAAAGTGTTATTTACCAGAAAGTTATCAAAATAAATATAAAGTAGAAGAAAAAATCGTGTGTATTCAAGATCAGGATAGGTTTGAGTCTGAATTAAGAGAGAATAAAAATGTCATGATTATTTTGATTGTCCAAGATGGAATGGATCAGCGAAAGCATGCATTAACAATACGTGATAATCAAACTGACGGTTTTGAAATTTTAGATACTAATAAACCCAATAACCCCTTTAAACGCTTTAAAGGTAGAGGCATAGAGCCGGTTATTGATTACCTTAATGAAAGCATTATCAATTTGCAGGAAACGGTTGGTAAAGATAATCTTTATATTCGAGTTGTAAAATATTTACACCAAGGAAAACGCAAACTAACCGAGCTTAATTAGTCCTTAATAAGTATTGCAACCGAAAGGCCTGTAAGCCTTTCATCCGCCCAGCGCTTAACCCAAAAAGGAGCTGAATATTTAGGAATAACTAAAACGCTATTGCAGCACCTGGCGCTAAATCATCATGTAGCTGATTTAAAAATGCAGTTGATATTGAATCTTGTGACTTACCTTTTTTGGCGGTTAAGTGATCCAGTGGTGTAAATAAGTCATCTTTTTTTAAAAAAGGTTTTAGTCCAACTTGTTTATTTGCAATCGCTTCATTAAAACTGGTGTTAAATACACTAAATGAGTGATTTGTTTTAGTAGAGTGTATTGCCTCTGAAATATTACTTAAGAGCTTGGGTTGTATATTTCCGTCGACATTTTTAATAACAGCCCTAAGATGATTTAAGATTGTTTCTATTTGTTCGTTAGTTAAATTGCCTTCTTCCAAATTGAGTTCGAGTATATCTTTAACTTGTGAACCAAAGTTATCATATCGGTGCCTTGGAAAGTTCCAATCAATAAGATAGGTACGTAATGTTCCCGCATCTGTAATTTCAGAACAAATATTTGCTTTTTTAATATCCGGAATAATAAAGTGACCTGTTTCCCAAAGTTTAGCAAGCTCGATAAACATTTCGTAAATGGTGTCCTTCACCATATTATCATCAATCGGTTCAGATAAGTTTGTCTGGGTAAATTCTAATCGTGTATTTAATTCGGTTTCACAGACGCGTAAGCTTGAATTGGGGTTTTTATCTAAAAATTCTTTTAAGATTCTGTATTCAGCCCATTCACAATACGTATCCACTAAATTGGGGTCGTAATTTTTTCCTAAATGCTCACCAACAAAGGCAGATTTGTACCAAACATTATTTTGAAGATAGACAGTTTTGTTTAACCCGACCGGCCGTGTTGTGCTTCGAGTATTTGGTGAGTTTGCAGAGGGTGATTGTGGCGGCGATGGAAGTGGTGTTCCAGCAGAGCTGGTGCTAGCATTAACACTAAATGTCGTTGGATTAAATATTTCCGTTGTATAAGCGGCTAAGACTGGGCTTTCATTTTGATTAAATCTTGCGTCTGTTGGTAAATGAATCGAATGATTTTGAAATGATTTTGGATCCTCTGAAGAAATTGAACTGTATAGGTGTGATAACGGATCATAGTCTGTATCAGGTTCTTTTTCATCTAAGTTGCCAAAATTAAGTGAGTATTCATTGTCATCATTTATTAATACAGGCTTAGGAATACTTTGAACTAACATACCTTGGACAGGCCTATTATTTTCCTCTAAACTTTTCTCTGGTGAGGTCCAGCGCAATCGTTTGGTTGGACTTCCGAACTCTTGTAATCCTGATGTATTCATAAATGTAACCTCGCTTAATAATCTCTTAATTAATTGTCGTATAAAATTTATTTAAATTGCAAGAAAAATATAAAAATTAATAAAAATTTAAATCTTATACCTGTTCTTGAATTAAATCGCTACCACTTAACGGTTTAGTGACAGGCCTTAAAACTGAGTTGATATGATCCAGCAATAGTTAAGGGGGGCGAATTAACTTGAGTAAGTTACGCAATAATGTAGGGGTAGGGGGTAATGGATTAAGGGGTGTTTCTAATCACTTATTTTAATAAAAGGCATTCGGGATAAAGGTCATACTGGTTTTATGATAGGGTATGACGAATGTCATTTCTTCATAATGTGAAAATCGTCCCTGATTAAGACCATTGAACGTAAAAACATCATCCAAAAGTCATGGTTCTGAAAGGGGGATGAAATATGACCTTTTGGGGATTGTCACTGGTTTTTACTAATTATTATTGTTGACTCATCTTTACTTTTAGGAGAGTGAAAAATGAGTAGTTGTATTAGTTTTGGGTCACCGCATGGTTCCCATTTTAGTGATCGATCTTCAGTATCACACTATGCGTTAAATCGTCGAGGTGACAGGCGTGGATTAGACGGGGGGAACGATCTCCAGGATCCAAGGAATATTCGAAGTGGATACCGCATTGTTCATACATCAGGCAATAATCTAAAGTGTGGTTATTATGCTCTAGGCATTGGGATTCTTGGCATGTCTCAGGAGAGACGAAACTCAATTTATGATATTATAGGGGTTGATCAAAACAGTACTGTAAGAACAGCTGCCCCACCGTATTCTCAAACCCAGTTAAATGCCTTTCAAATGGAAGTCGGGGATGCGCTTTATGAATATGCAAGACAAAATCGAGAATCGATTTTGAGAAATTTAGATTTAGATCCAAATGTTCTTAATATTGCTCATTTTGAGACAATGGGAGATACCTACATTCAAGCCGATTACTTGGTGGCCATTGGAATATCTTTAGGAATTAAAACCATACTTTATAATCATGACCATAATGAAGGTGATGTCTACATTCGTAATCTAAGTAGCCACTATGAGGGAATGTTACCTGAAAATGTGCTAATGTCAGATCCGTTGAATTGCTTATCGCCATCAGCGTCAATTTCTAAAGGTAATGATAAATCAGGTTTTTATTTAGGAAGTGGCACCATTTCTTTAAGAGACTCATTCCGCCATGTGCTTGTGAAGGGGCGTACAGGTATGGGAGCCACAAGTCGTATCTTTATTCCTGGGATATTGGCGCTGAATGATGAAAATGCGTTAGTGACGGATATTG
>JAYNJH010000104.1:0-2255 GCA_038109885.1 Candidatus Margulisiibacteriota bacterium
GGTTTTGGTTTGGTTTGATTAAAAAATAAATCAAAAAAAGAAAGATCCAACTTAATTTCTGGAGAAAACATTGGATGATAATCATTCAAATAAATTGCATTTAAATTAATACTTAAATTTAGAATAAGACGTGAATTCAATTTCTGAGCTACACCCAAAAACAATGTCGGCAATAATGAATCATACTCAAGAAACACTTGTCCAAAATCTGAATTTATACCTAATACACCTTTATAAAAAAGATGATCTTGATAAGAATCATAAACGGTTGCCAAAAAGTAAATCGGACTACCTCTAACTTTAAAGCGATTCGAAACAAACCAATTGGAAAAAAAATGGGAATAATAATGATTTAAGATTGAGTATTTTGAATCATTAAAAAAATACCCAAAATTAGTACTCAAATCAAAAATAGATACAATAGCATTTTCAATAAAATACCACTGGAAAGAATAGCTTAAATTATTATAATCCTGATTCTGAAGATGAAGTTTTAATGCATGAACACCAAAACTTAAATCATGAAATCGTAATCGAGCATCCGCCCTAATCGTATAAAACGAATTCATATCAGAACCATATTTACCTTTTATAGATTGAGTTGAAAAATTAACCGTTTTTGAATTAAATTCCGGCAAAGGAAGATCTGAATAAACATACGGAGAAAATGATGCTATAAATAAAAGAACTAAGATCATCAAGCATTTCCAATAGGAATAAAAATATAAATATGTATCAACTTAGAATCAGACGTTGAAATATTAAAAGTATAACGCTCTAATGCTTTTAAATACCCCACCATCAAGTCAGACACCCCCCGCTCAATCCATTGAAACGAATTAAACATCTCAGATAAATCAAACACCTTATTAATAATTAGGGAATATATAAAACGTCTAAATGCAGAAGCTTTCGGACAAGGCTTTCCCAAAAAAGCAGATTCCAAACAATCACTGAATTGATTTGAAAAAATTAAAACGCCTTTCTTTTCATTGAGGGTAAATTCATAAACAATATACGCTTTATTAACTAATGAATAAAAATTCCCCACCATCCCATCTTCATGATGAAAGTTAACTGTAGACTCAATAGAAAATATCGTTTCAAGATTTTTTTCCAAACGATGACTTATCGAAGCCAACTCCTCCAAAATTATTTCACTCATAATACCTCCCCTATTTTTATCTCAACGCGACGTTGGTCTGGACGATTTTTTTTTAAATCCAGATTAGTATTTGCTAAACCAATCACGATTAATTGTTCCGAAGGCAAGCCTTGGGCCTCTAAATACATCGCAACATTTGCTGCTCTTAGTGCAGAAAGATGCCAATTACTTTTAATGACTTTTCTCGAAATAGGAGTTGAGTCTGTATGACCATAAATAATTAGCTTATTTGTCTTTGGTAAAGAATATGCGGCTAAACCATTTAAATACATCTTACCAGAATGGCTTAATTCATCTGAACCAATATCAAAAAACAGCATGCTTGGAATAGTATCTAAATATGTCTGCAAGGCCTTAATTGATAATTCATTTCGATAATTCAAAGTATCTATTTTATTAACTTTACTTACTGGTGAAATATCTCCAAGAGAAACAAATAAAATTAGCATTAAAAGTAACAGGTCTGTTAATGAGACGAAAAAATGATCTCCCCCCCAGTTCAAACTCATTTAATCTCTACTTCCTGACTATTAACAACCATCATCATTCGCTCTTTTATTTCTAAAGAAGAACAACCCTCCAGTAATGAAATAAACCCCATTAGTAACATTAAGTTATAGCGCTCCTCACTTTGATCCAATACCAATAATCGACCAGCCATCGGCTGAAAAATCAAGTTCGACAAAATGACACCATAAAGTGTTGTAATTAATGCCACTGACATACCATTCACTAAAGAGACATTTTTATCCATTGATATTAACACTTGAATTAAACCAATCACGGTACCAACAAGGCCAATACCTGGCGAAAATTTTGCTAACTGATCGAAAAAGAAAATCGCTATTTTATGACGCATTTTAATCATCTCAATGGCATCTAAAATCAGTCGTTTGTACTGTTTTACTGAAACGCCATCCATCACTAATCCCAAAGACTTTATTAAAATATGATTTTTATTTGAATTTAAACAAAAATAAAGCCCATCATAATTAGACTGGTGATATAAGTCTGAAATTTCACAAACAAACTCAATATCTTTTTTAAAATGATATTTACAAGGTCTAAAAATAACAATTAAATTATCTAA
>JAYNJH010000104.1:2265-5718 GCA_038109885.1 Candidatus Margulisiibacteriota bacterium
AATTGAATCAAAACTGAAAAAAAAGTTGCAAAGAAAACAATCAAAAAAGAAACTGGATGCCAATAGTCATTCAGCACACCTATGGAATGAGACCAAAATAATACACCAGCCAAAACGAGTAAAAAAAGAATAATCATGACCTGCCCCGTACCGCTGAATCAATACAATTTTCAATCTGAAGTTTACGAATCTCATCAATAACATTATTTCGACAAGTTATATAATCATTATTTGAAGCATCGGATAGCGAAATTTTATTCTTGATAAACACCTTCTGACGAAAGGATAATGTTGATAAAAAATTTGATTGAAAATCTTGATCAAAATGTATCAAAAACGGAACCAGTATATTCTTCGCAATAAGGTGTCGTAAAATAATGCGCTGATCATTCTTTTTAAATAGAAAAAAATCATATTTAGGATTCATACAATATGACTCCCAAACTGGACTAAGTTCCTCTGAATCATCAACTAATTTTTCAACAAGTCGAATTTTATCGAGTTGACTTATCGTAGTTTTTGAAATTTTATAAAATGAATTTAAAAATGAAAGTAAATCAACAGTAAGTTCTTTTGACAACATATTCGGGTTAAAACTTTCAAGTTCATGTAAAATTTCACCCCTTAAGCCTGCAGGAATCATTTCCAACAATTGGTTTGAAAACGATGGTGGAAAAACAAATAAATAATAAGCTAAAACTATGGCTGGTTCATTAAGAATTTGGATTGAAAAGTCAAATTCTAAATTAGGACCACACTCAACAGTAGACGCCATATTCAAATCAACCGATTTGGAATTATAATAATTACGAACCTTTAAGGGTAACCGTTGTGACACTATATCAAAAGTCTTCGAATGATATTTTTTCAAGTACCACCACAAAAAAACATATTGATTACTCACTTGTCATTCCCTTTAAAAAAAACCGTACCAACTGATTAGGATTAGATGAAAAGGTTAAATTATCCGATTGATGATCATTTTGATTAACTTTGGACGAGTTGGGTTGAAGATCGATCTTCGTTTGAGAGAAAGACCTTACACTTCTTATTTTAAATCGTAAGTACATGATAAGTACAATTAGCATGATTAATAAAAAAAATACCACCAAGGCAAACGCCCAATGATCCAACAGTATAACAATAAATCGTTCATAATCATCAATGAACTTATAAGTCCATAGCCTTGATCGAATTGGACGTATAATTACATTAAATAAAATAAGCTCATTTAAGTTAAAAAGATGATTCAATTCACTTATTACAGCTTGATTAGTTACAGGTTGAATCAAATGATCGGGTAAAAACAAAATTAAACTCATAGATTGAATCACTGGTGAAAATTTTATAGTCTCAACTTTTTTATCGTAATAAATATGCTCCATCCACTTCTGAGACCGATCTTCCTCTAGTTTATCTGCAAGTAAAATCGGATTCGATGTAACCATTAAACGCTGATCAAAATCGGGCAACTCTGGCAAGCGGAAAGTTGATTTGGAAACACTCCTTAAATGATCATTTAAAACAGGCAACTTTTCATTTCTAGATTGAATATTAGTCAGCTTTGTTGAGATAAGTTTAGGAATTAAATGTTCAACAACCATTGAGTTCTGAGTTGGAACAAAATTAACATTCACCAAAACATCGACATTCTTATCTCCCAATCGCTTAATCAAATATCGTTTAATTTTTTTTTGAAATATTTCTTGATGCGACATTGAATTATAAACAAAAAAACTCGAATTAACTTTAAAGAGGAAGAAGAACAGCAACAAAACGACTACTCCCCCAAAAACCGTTCTTAACATACCTACTATTAAATCATTTATATAAATAGATGTAAATAATTACGTTATATTATAAATTTATTTTTTTATGACACAAAAGGTGTTAGAATCAATTTCTGTGAAAAAAATCATTTTATTACTTTTAATCATTGTCACCAATGGATGGCCAAATAAACAATTTGATCAGATTAGTCGTCAAATTGAAATTCAAAATCAGCAATTAAAATCTGGCGCATCATCACCAAATAAAAAAATAAATATAGATTCACTAAATATTGAACCCAAATCTCAAATATTTGATTTTAAAAATGGCCTAAAACCCAAAAAAATTCAGGTAATGAACAATACACTTTTGACATCTGCAGAAATACACTATCTTGTATTGCCCTATATTAACAAACTTATAACAAACCAAACCCTAATGGAATTAATCCAAGCAATCCAACTGGAATACATAAAGCGAGGTTATTTAACAACAAGAGTTATAATTGATGCTAAAAAAACAACACATGATCAATTAATCTTACAAACCATTGAAGGAAAAATAAGGCGCATTTATAGTAAACAAAACAATTGGCAAGACAAAGTTAAAATCTGGCAGTTATTCCCAATAAAAACCAACTCAATTGCATCCACTAACGAACTTAGAATTGGAATTCAAAATGTAAACCGTTTAGACTCGATGGAAATTAAAACAAGATTTGAACCTGGTTTCAATATTGGAGAAAGCAATCTATATACGGAAATAAATCAAAAAGATTCACCATGGTCATTTTACTCATCATTTACACAACCCAATGCAATGAAACCCATCCCCTCATTCTTGCAAATTACTGGCGATAATCTTCTTGGCATTTTTGATCAATGGAAGTTATCCTATTCGCATTTAATTACCAATTACACCAACCACAATTCAAGTTCTGTTGAGCTAAACATTCCCATTCGTCGACATCTGTTTAATTTTAAAGTTGAAAATGTTCAAAATAATATTTACACAAATACTTTTTCAGCTAATACAGAAGTAAATGACACTAAAAACATTAAATATTCGATTAATGATGAATTTACTCTTTTAAATACAGAAAGAGTAAAACTTAAAATCACACCATCTCTACAAATCAAAAAAAACAAATCATTGTATAGTGGTGTAGAAATCACATCTCAAACATCACAACAAACACTAGCAGGGATTCAGATTCAACAGCACATCCCGCATATTCTCAATCTAAAGTCTGCGGTTTCATTTGAAAAAACAATGCCCTGGTGGAACAGCCAAAAAGACCCTGTAAAAATAAATAACGATGCAGTGCACTACGAATTTGAAAAATGGCATGGATCATTTCAAATATCGCAATCGTATAAACTCCCTTTAGTTGAAAACGTTGGCAGCTTAATTAATCTTCAATTTCAAAAATTAAATCAAATTACCCAGCCTAGTGAGCACGGCATACTCGGGGGATGGCACAGTGTGAAAGGGTTTCAGGCCATTCCATTATTTGGGGAAAACATGATACGTTTAAGTATTGAAAAAATGCTCCCATTAAGTCAATACAAACTCCCCCATTCAATTCTAGATTTGAATATCCAACTCCGTTGGCACTTAGATATCGGCTATCTTTACCGTCCTTATGGAGTTAACATAACAACCATTAATCATTCCTTTGCA
>JAYNJH010000105.1:0-907 GCA_038109885.1 Candidatus Margulisiibacteriota bacterium
TCTCACAAAGGGACATTTGGAAATTTATTACTAATTGCTGGATCAAATAGATATACTGGTGCGGCAGCATTAATGGTTGAAGCTGCTTTACGAACTGGGGTTGGGTTAGTTGTGGTCATTTGTACTCATTTAACTGCCCAAGTAATTCGTGTTCGTTGCCCCGAGGCAATTATTGTTGAAGTTGAGGAAGAGGGGGGGGTATTTCATAAAACAGCGATCGACAAAATCAGTCATACAATTAATGACTATCATTTTTCAGCCATTGGGATGGGGCCGGGGGTTGGATCTTTAAAAAATGAATCCGATTTTTATCATCAATTAATGAGCTTGTTTTCAAAATTGACATGCCATATTTTATTTGATGAGTACGCCTTAGCTCAGGCATTTCAGTGGGTTCAAAGTAACTCATTTACTGAAAATCAATTGGTGTTCACACCACACCCAAAAGAGTTTTTAAGAATGATTGGGTTAAGTGCTATTGAAGATGTTAATAAAGAGGTTCTGAATGCATCAAAGCAGGTATCTCAAATCATTGTCTATAAAACACATTCAACAATTGTGGGCTCTTATGAAGGCATATGGCGTTCATCCACGGGAAATCAGTCATTAGCAACCGCTGGTTCTGGGGACGTTCTAGCTGGGATTATTTCAAGTTTTATGGCCCAAGGGGTATCCGTGACTGATGCTGCCAAGATTGGCGTTTATTTGCATGGTCTTGTTGCTGAAATTGCATCGAATAAGTTGGGATTACGAGCTGTTTTAGCACGAGATTTATGTGATTTTATTTCGGCGGGGCTCATGGCGCTTGGGGAGTCCAATGCATAATATATTTGAAGGAATAAAAGAATTTAATAAATATGCGATCCATGAACGTCTCGACCCCTTTTTTGAGGCGGATATTGAAAGT
>JAYNJH010000105.1:917-5578 GCA_038109885.1 Candidatus Margulisiibacteriota bacterium
AAAGTTATTATGACGACCCTACCGAGTTTTCATTGGTCCTCAAACGAGTAAGTGATAAATTGGCGTTATATGGTGATAAGCATGTTGTAATTCGTCAAAACTTTTTTAATCATCTTTCATTGTCAAGACGATTGGCATTGTTATTTCAAAAGTTAACAGCATCAAATATTGAGCAATGGATTTTTCAAACTCTGAATTGCACCAAAGCAGACATTATTAATGCAATTGATGTTGGAAAAGGGCGGAGTATTTATAAAATTACAACTAAACAAGATAAATCGTTTGTTATAAAACAAAAATCAAATATTAATCAACAGTATTTCAATGAGCTTTCAAGTGAATTTTTAATGCCAGCACCAAAAAGCTTTTTCACTAAAATTAATGGGGTGCATTGGGAGTTGACTGAGTTTTTAGATGATCAACAAGTTTTCCATAATAAAAAAGATGCACTAATAGAACCATTTGCGAGGGCTGCAGCCTTTGGGGATTTTATCGAGTTGGGTGACCGTCATTTTGAAAATTACATTACTAGAGGTAAAGAGCTCGTTGCGATTGACGTTTGTCATTTAATGGAGCCAGATAATGAGCATTGGACAAAAAAATATATATCAGGTGGATTATATGAAGTTTGTATTCTGCAATATTATATGAAAGATCAATCAAGTTTTGAGTCGGGAGTCGATGCATTTTTTAGAACGTATCAAGATCATGCTGTACACCTATTTAATTTGAAAAATCAAGTTTCGATTAATACACCATACATAGATAAGATCAATCAGCAGTGGGTATCCGTTGGGCAATTTGTTCAACATATGAATCATATATACTCAGAGGCAATTAAAGAAATGTTTCGTCGGGTATGTTATAAGTCATTGCTAACAACTTTGGTTAAAAATGACGTCAGTCTGGAACCTTACCCAATATTGAAAATGTACTATTTAGCTGATTTAAATCGCATATCAACTTTTTTTAGATCTGAAGAATGTTCCGAATCTATATTTGATCAAATCCAGCAACTCTCTGCGAATCATTTAGGGGTAACTCAGCAGTATTTTACTGATTTTTTACAAACAACAAAGCCCATTCTTGATTGTCTTGAAAACCAATTATTACAGGCCTCTCCCATTCTTAAATAGCTGATTCAAATTTTAATTTGTTCAATAAAGTGAAATTGATTTCATAAATAATACGATAAGTATTAAATGGAGGGAGATTATGAATATAAGTACATATAAAATGCTTGCGGGAAAGTCAGTAAACTTTTTTTTAAAGTCAGCAGAATCAGAGGGGAAAAAATATTTTCCAGAAAATAGAAAATATATTACAGTTTCTATAATTCCGCTACAACCATATTTGAAATAAGACAAATACAATGCTTCCCAGGACACTATATGCTTGCCTAAAAAACTTTAAAAAGACAAGCCCAATACTTCCCTGGACACTGAATGCATACACACAAAAACTTACCATTAATCGTCACCCGATTATGCTTCCTTTATCAAGCAAGGATCGCAATCAATTTGAATTAAAAACAAGCTCAGCAATGATAAAGCCAAACTTGGTTCAACACCATGCGGTTTCAAATAAACATGATTATAATCACTTTAAAAATTTAAAAGAAAAGCAAGTCTATCGATCAAACTTGCTTAAAAAAATTTCAGAGACATTATCAGAGTCCAAACGCGATCAATTTGTTCGATTGGCAGAGCAAGTGTCTGAAAAAGGGGCATTAACATTTACTAACTTGATTAATGACAATGCATTTAAAAAGTTAGTGAAGTCATTTAATAATGTTATGGAATTAAAAGGTAGTAAAAGTGTGCTCCATTCATTTGTTAATTTGAAGAAAGATCCCGATTTTTTAACCAACTCAGAGTTTAATGATGCTTTTGCGCACCCATTATTAATCTTACTCATATCTTACATTGTTGGAAGTCCTGTTCGAGTCGTCGATGCAAGAGGGAAGCATACTGGGAAGATGAGTGTTCAGGCACAAGATAACATGTTGCATATTGATAATACGCCATACAACCAAGAATATAAAGTAATACTGACTTGGGAGAAAGATTCATGCAAGGGGCCAAGTGGTCAAAATTTTGTGTATATCGAGGGTAGTCACAAATTAATAAGAGACAGTAAAAATAAAATAATATCTGCTGCAGATCTCCATAAATTAATTGAAAATAAAGCCATCGTGGAAACGCTTATTAAAAAATCATTTATTATTCCATTAAAGAGTAAGGATCCAAACAGTTCCATCGCCTATGAATTAAATGGAAATAAAATAGTTAATGATTCGAATGATATTGAACCAGGGGTTATTTCTAAATTAAAGAAATACGCTCATGGTTGGGCCACTGAAAATGGTTCGATCTTTATAGAATCGGATTCAATTCAATCGATTTGCCCCAATGGGTCAACATCGGATAAAAAAGTCGTTGAAATATCTTCAGAAAGCCCAACAACAACTGTATTTGCAGCAGGCGAGCTAGTCCATCATCGGTATCGAACCAATGAAGGTGATCCAAGAAGTTGTATTATTCTTGCTTTTCATCCAGTAACTGAAGACGAACAGCTTTTTTTGCCACAACAAGAGGGACAATTGGGTTCAGTTTATGGCAAATCATCGCTGAATACAACGGATAAATTTTTTGATCACTATCTTGTGAAAAGTAGCGGCGCCATTTCAACAATGTTAGATGGCATCGCGAAAAGTGAGAAAAGTGGGCCCAAAGTCTTAAATCCTGAACATAAAAAAATGTCAAAAGAAAAATTTTTAAATTGGATTCAAACCGCCACAAGTGCGCCAAAAATGCAGGAGATTAAAAAGAGTAAATTACAAGGTGTGATGAAACGTTTAGTTAGTAAAGTTAGTCCTGAAGAAGCAAAAAGAGACATTAGTGATGTTATCATGTATGACAAGCATGGCCCATTAGATTTGATTTTATATCACGATAGTCATGAAGAGGTTAGGAAATGGGCTCGAAACAAGATTAGAGAAATGTCTCATGACGATATTAAATCAAATATCTCAAATTATCTTATATCGATTATAAAAAAACCAGTTGATTCATCAGATATGCTGGATAAAGAAAATATGGGTAAATTATGTGACAATCTAATAGAAATAATCAGTAGTTTAGGCGAGGATGATATTGTGATTGCAGCAAACGAAAACATGACAACAAAAGAAGCGCTTAAATCCATGGTTCAATTATCTGTGGATTTAAAAGAAGCCATTCATCGTTGTTATGATAATTTAAATTACGTCAGTACAGCTTACTTTATTTTTGCTGTAGCTCAACAAATAAAACAAATGATGTCTTTTACTCAAATGGATGTGCCTCGATTTATAAAATTGAACACATTATCAGATAAATTATTTCGAAACTATTTAATTTCCACTTTTGCTCAATGGGAGCTTGATGCTTAATTTTGCATTAGGGTCAGCTCCCTTCAATTAAGGTATGAAAAACTAGAAGTGATGCAAGAATGTTTTAATTTTATCGAGAATCTTTATTTGCGGATCATTCCAAAAGTAGAAATGTTAGGATTAGCTAAATCAATTAAAATTTCTTTTGATAAGTTTTGATTTTTTATCATTTTCTATTTTGTTGTAGACAAAACCTATAGAGAATAAAAAAAAATGGGAATTCTTAGTGTAAGTGATGATGCTGTGACAGTTGAATTGCCATTGTAATATGATGGTTTAAAATTCGAGTTTCATTATTGGCATCAGCGATGGTTCTAGACAATTGGAGAATACGACGTTTTGCACGAATAGAATGTTGATGCTTAGAGAGGAAATTCGTTAAAATCTGATCACTTTTTTCAGAAATTGAACTCATCTCATAGATTGTATCAATTTCCAATGATTGATTATGAACAGCGCCAGGGTTACGTTTTTTCGCTATTGCTATACCTGTTTCAACCATCGAGGTCATTTCATGATGTGAAAATGAAATCTCACTATGATTGGGCTCATTTAAAATTACGCAAAGTGAAATTCGATCAAGAAAAGGTTGGGATATTTTTTGCCAGTATTTTTGAATTTGAGATGGTAAACAACGACAAGCTGTATTTGTATCAAAGTAGTGGCCACAGTAACAAGGGTTCATTGCTGCAAGAAATAAAAAATCAGCAGGGAATGATATGCTTGTTCCCGCTCGAGATAACTGAATGCATTTATTTTCTAAGGGTTCTCGTAATGTTTCCAAAATATGGCGATGATATTCACCCAGTTCATCCAAAAACAAAATGCCATGGTTTGCCCGTGTAATTTCACCCGGTTGAGGTGGGTTTTTACCACCAATCATTCCGGCATAGGAGATACTATGGTGTGGGTTTCGGTAGGGTGGTGAAAGGTCATATTTAAATTGATTATTAATAACAAGTTCCATGCAACAATTTTCGAGTGATTGGTGGTGGTTAAGTGGTGGCTGCAAGCTTTGCATTCGCTGAATTAGCATTGTTTTGCCAATTCCGGGTGACCCAATGAATAACAGTGGATGGCGACCAATAATTGAAAAAACACAAGCTTTTTTCGCAAGCTCATGCCCTTGTACCTCATCAAAGTTTATAAGTGGTTTTAAAAAAGTTGGCGCTTTGAATTCGACGGTTACTATTTGAGACGCATTTAATTGCTTCAGGTCATTTAAATG
>JAYNJH010000106.1:0-5528 GCA_038109885.1 Candidatus Margulisiibacteriota bacterium
ATTGTTCACATTTGGATGGTTTTTACATTGGTCAGGCCACATTCGGTAACCCTTGGATATTTGTTGGCGAAAAGCCCAAGTATTTTAAAGATCGTTTACCGGTGATTTTGAATCATGCGCAATACTTAATTGAGCATAAAGGTGAGCGGGTTGGTACACGAGAAATTCGCAAGCATATACTCGCCTATGTTAAAGGTGTTCACGGTGCAAAGCCTTATAAAAAATACTTATCAACGGTTGAATCGCTGGATCAAATTAAAACCTTACTTACCGAGATTGCGGATGTTGAATTTCAGTTTTATTCTGAGCGTGATTTAGTGCTTGCTTAGTGCGATTCCCTTTTATTCTTTTCTATTGAATAACTTACAGTAAAATTAGCCAGACTTAATAGAGGGTCAGAAATATTATCAGGTAAACCCATCTCACTAACCATATCATTATATTTCAATAAATCACCTCTAATAGAATCAAAATAATCTTTGAGTAATGAGCTACTATTTTTATTTTCTGGGTTTGGCATCGTCTCTAGTTTTTTAAAAATCGTTGCTGAAAATGCTTCAAATCTTTTATTGTTTTTATGTGTTTGTGTAAATTTTTCAACTTTTTCCTGTAATACTTTGGCTTCGTATTTAAGTTTTAAGAAATCCGCTTTGGTTATATTTGCGTTAGGGACTCTATCTTCTACCTTTGTTTTAATTACTGGATAAGCGTGGTTTTCTACTAAACTTCTTATATTGTCACTTTCAGGGCCTTGTAAAATCTTGGATTCAAGAATGGGCCATAGTTGTGAATAAAAATTTAAAGCACCACTTAAAGTTATAGTATCTTTTGTTTCCTCAGTAACATCACCAGTCCCTAACATAAGTGCTTCTGTTAAGTTCATAAATGTTTCAAAATTTTCTTTTGAAATATCAAGTGCGCCATAAAATGCTTTTTCAGCATCTCCTAAACTATACTTTATTGCTTGAGCAAATTCTTTTAATGCATTGATAATATCAATAGTTTGACTATCACTAGATTGATTAGCGGCAATCCCAGCGTCAAACTGTGCATCTAAATTAAAAATGGCTTTCCATGCAGGGGGGCCATTTAATCCCTCTGTAGAAAACTGACTTGCGGCTGTTGGCATCGATCTGGCAGATTGTTGCATTCGTTGTGATTGCGTTAATATGGATTGTGTCAGATCTAGACTGTTTTCCTTACAAAAGCCTTCTACTTTTTGTGCGCCCATTTGCATATTTTGACCTGTATTTGCTGAGTTTGGTTCGACTAATATTGTTGGCGTTAATTGAGAATCTGGGTTTTTAGCATTGTATTTTTGAAAATAGTCTTCAATAATTTGTTCATTAAATTCGGCTTCAGTTGTTCCAAATAATAATGCAGGATTGGTTTCAATTCCACTTCTTCTAATTGGAAAATATGTCGGGTTTTGAATCTCTGTTCCAGAATCCATTATCACGGCGCCTTGCATTTCGTTATTTATTAATTCGAATTTAATTGTAACGTTTGGATTGTCTTTGCTTGACGTTAATTGTTGTAATCCATTTCGGTCCGTTAAATGTTCCCCATTAATCTCGATTGTTTGGCCATGAAGTTCGTTTTTAACGCTTCCATCTTCATTGAAAATGGTTTTTGCAAACTCAGGTTTTAGGCTTGCTGCAACTTTACCAACACTATAATTTAGGGATGTTCCTTTTCCGGCAGAGCCAGTGCATAAAAAAACAGCTCTTTGTTGAAAATCAGCTCATAAAGCTTCTTTTCCTTCTTGATCAGATTGTTTAATCTGGTTAACTACGGCTAAGTAAGTTTCAATATTACTATCAGCACCTTCTCGTGAATTATTACCCAAAACAGAAAATATATAAGGGCCTTTTCTGTTTGTCTCTTCATTACCAGTTGTTTCAGGCGTCTCTGCTAATACGGAGTTGGATGCCACCAGGTCTTCAAAAATTTGATTAGCGACGAAGTTAATTTGATCAGCTACTGTTTGGTTTTTTCCAAATGGAATAGTGGTAATTCCTTGGTCCTCGTAAATCTGACCTTGTGTTTTGGTTTCGGGTGTAGGGTTTTCTAATTCACTGTATGTGGCTAAAAATACTCCAAGTTTCATATCTTCCAGATTTGGCTCTGGGGGTGTTTTATAATGGTTACCTCTTTGATTTTTCAACGTATCCTGAAGTCGACGAATTACTTTTTCTTTTGCTGTTTTTATATTTTCTTGAGCACCCTCAGTTCCATCTAATTTCATTCCTAATGGGGCATCTTTTCCAAATTGTCCAATGGCTTTATATATTTTTTTTCTTGTTGTATGATCTAGCTTACCAATACTGGTTTCAATGGCTGTTACTTTAGCCTTCGCTGATTCTGTGGAATTACTTTTAATTTCTGCGGTTAGCTGTGGATATTGATTTCCAGTTTTTGCAAACTTAACATTTCTTTTTGATGGGAAATGGCGTTTAGGTAGAGTTAAAGCTCCAGGTGTTATAATATTTCTTGAATTTGGTGTCGTCATTTTTTCCCCCGTTCTAAACTCTTGTTTCTTTATTAATACCCAGTCTTTGAAAATTTAAACATTTTTACTTTATTGTTATGAACTATCAATTAACTCCTGTGATTTATAATATTTAGGCCTTTTGATATTGAGTTGGATTTGGTAGATACATTTGGTGTAAATAAAAAATTTTTAAAGTGATCTGTAAAACATATTTCAATGCGTGGCTTTAAATTTTTAATTAGGTAGACACTAACAATGAGTGAATGTGATTAATCTTATTAGTAAGTTGATTAATACCAATTTCTTATAATCTTTAAATATAAAAAAAAGGTAATAATTTAATTACTGTCTTCTAAAAAATTCTTTTTTTACACCAAATTATTATCTGATTTTAATGCATTATTAAGCTACCTTTCAGCATTCAGCTCGAAAGGTTTTTAATTTGAGAGATTAAATCTTTTTTTCCGTCATTTTGTTTTATTTCAGTAATGCGCTAAAATATGGGCATGACAAATACTACATTAAAATCCACAGCGCTCGTTGATGAGCACAAAAAATTAGGGGCTAAGTTGGTTGATTTTGCTGGTTATAATATGCCTGTTTGGTATAACAATGCCAAAGAAGAGCATTTGGCTGTTCGCAATCATGTGGGAATGTTCGATATTTCACACATGGGACTGGTTTATTTTAGTGGTGATAATGCTGGCTCTTTTTTACAAAACGTTTGCACCAATGATGTCACAAAAACAGTTCCTAATAAAATTGTATATACGATGATTTTAAATCAGGATGGTGGGATTTTAGATGATGTTATGGTTGGTTTTAACGATATTTTAAATCAATATTTTATGATTATTAATGCCTCCAATAAAGAGAAGATTATGGGTTGGTTTAATCAGAATGGGTTGGATAGTGTTACTGTTACAGAGTGTTTTGATACCCATGGCTTGGTAGCGGTTCAAGGGCCTGAAGCCAAGGCCATATTGCAAGATGCGCTGCCCATTGATTGGGATCAACTGGGACGGTTTCAAAGCCAAGTGATTGAGCTTTTTGGTGTAAAGGCTCTTGTTATGCGAACCGGTTATACGGGTGAAGATGGGATTGAAATTTCGGTTGCCAATGACCAGCTGCCTCAATTATGGCAACAACTTGTGGCCAAAGGCATTACCCCATGTGGGTTGGCTTCGCGTGATAGTTTACGTATTGAGTCCGGCTTGCCATTATATGGTCACGAACTTAATGAAACCATTACGCCACTTCAAACGCGTTATAAATGGGTGTTAAAGTGGGGCACAGGTTTTATTGGTGAGGATGCCCTTCTTGCCAAAAAAGATACGGAAAGCACAACAACTATTGGTTTAGCATTTAAAGATCGTTGTTTGCCACGGCAGGGGTATACGATTAAAGAGGGTGGGGTTATTACATCTGGCACGTTTTCACCGGTTTTAAACCAGCCAATTGCGATTGCAATGGTCCCTAACTCTATTGATGTTAACCAAACAGTAACCGTTGATATTCGAGGTCGATTGTTCGAAGCTGATGTTGTTTCAATGCCTTTTATTTAAAGTATTAATAATTATCCATGAATATATTTGATTAAAATGGGTATATATAATTAGTGTATATATAAACTAAGGGGGATTTATTAATGAGAATACCGATTATTGTTGCTTTATTAATATGTTCTTTTGTGAGTTATGGAGCAACGACTGGACAAACGACGACTAGTGCAAATGTGGGGCAATTAATTAATATCAGTTTGGCTAGAGCACAATCGTTGGGTGATATTCGAGTTGCTGACTTTAATAATGTTCATATAATTACTTTAACCGTTGATAATAATGATGATGATGGATATACCCTCAATTTTAAAAGTGATAATGGAACTCGGTTTGCAACGGGAGATAACTTTGGTTATTTAATTCATAATTCAGCAGCGGATACCCCAACAGCGAATCCAACCAATGGTCAAAAACCAACGACCCGTTACGAATTAATGTTATGTGAAGCATCGGCAGACTCAACCTACGGCCATGTAACTAATCCTTCTAACGTGGCAGATAGTTGTACAAATCCCGCTGATAGTGTTTCTAAATTTGAAATTACGTCAAATTCGGGCAGTAATATTATCTTTAATCAAGTAAACAAAGCCACTTTGTCGGGCATTTTTAATTTGCTATTAAGTCAAAAATCAGATGTTCAGTTATTTCACGGTGACTTTTCCGATACCATCATTGTTTCAATTTCAGATAATTAGCTTGAGTTGAGAATTTAGTTACAATAGTAGCATTTTGTCTTAGCGATTGTGTATGGGATTTAATTTCTAAGATTTACGCCCATTTCTATCGATAATTTGGTTAATGATATCACGCATTATTGTTGGTGTTTTTTTAGATATTCTTCGACCTTTTTTTCGTAGCGATTTTCGTTTGAATTTACGTCAGTTAATGGTGGCTGTATTTTTTTTAGCAATTGTATTAAATGCGTTTCCAATGTATGCCAAATCAAAGTCATATGACGAGATTTTTAAGCAAGTTTTTGGTCGTATTCCAGAAAAACAGTACTTTCGGCAGCAAATGGCATTGGTGGTAGACTACCAATTTGTTGGCGATGATTTGGTTGTGTTGGTACCAAGTGTAGGAACGGACTATAAGCTTTATTCTTATACCCTTTTGAAGTATTTATATGATAATCAAAAGCCCGGTACCTTACGTGAATTTACTCAAAAAATTGATGATGATGGTATGGTGGCCGTTGATCAGCTTGAATCGATGGGGTATCGAATAACGGTTGATCGTCGTGCATTTAGGGTGAGTATTGATATTCCTCCTGAATTTCGGAAAAAAATTATTTATTATGTTATGGGCGGCCCGGATGATGATATTGTTTCAACACAAAAAACAACAGTAAAGCCAGCTAATTTAAGTGCGTATTTAAATTATTCTTTCTCAACCAATTATATTGCTTCTGAACTGGATGATTCTGAAAATGGTCTTGAGGCGCCCCGTGGGGCATTTCTAGGTTTAGTTAAGTC
>JAYNJH010000107.1:0-4827 GCA_038109885.1 Candidatus Margulisiibacteriota bacterium
TCTTATTTTAAGGATTTCAGAATCGTGGTGATTGAGTTGTTCAACCGTTACCAAATTAAGAAAAGAAAAAAATGCTATGACTGTAACAATAAAAAATATTACCGTTCTTTTAAAATATTTTTTCTTTTTAATTTTCTTAATGCCTAAAATCATGATAAAAATAATCAAAACTGCCAAGCAACTTGCGGAGTTTGTTAAAATGATGATTGTTAATGCTGCAAAAACACTCTTTTTTTTATTCAATAGCCAAAGTAACGGAATCATTGATAATAAAAATGAAGATAACCCATTATAATCTGAAAAAATTGAATCAATTCGACCAGAATGAATAGTAATCGAGTACCCCATCAACATCATTACTTCCTGAATTGCAGCAAAAAATAGGGTTAGTTTGAAAATATTTAAACTTAGTTTAATCAACTTTCTCACGTATTGGTCGGAAACGTTTATTGAATGCAAAAAAATTAAAAGAAGAACCCCCACTAATTTTAAATATAAAGAAAATAATTCCCCAACACTCTTTTGAATCACTAAAAAAAGAATGGAATGGCAAGACACATAGATTAATATCAATACCCAATATTTATTTATTTTTTCTGTTATTGTTCGTGCCATAAGTATAAACAAAACAACTAAATGTACAAAAACATAGTTGAACAACATGACAATTAATCGGATCTTATTGTTACTTACAGTGACTCCAGTTCCCCCTACTGTAAATCCTAAGGACTGTAAAATTGCAAACACTGTACCCGTCACTGCAGAAGCCACTATGGTCCAATAAATTAATTGAATATATTTAAATTTAAAACAACTTGAAATTAATGCCGTGCCATCTTTAAACAAGTTATTTTTTTTATCAATTTTAGACAATTCCATAAACATGTACTAAATTCGTCATCGAACAAAACTTTTCGACAACTCTTTTTTGCTGATTATACAAAGTTTTGAGTAAAAACGAAACGCCATGAAGTAAACTTTAATTAGACTTCAATATTATTTTCGTTGTATATTTTTGAAAATATGTCCATTTTTTCTAATATTTATCAACGCATTTCTATTCTTTTCACATTCCAACCAACCCTACTTTTTTTACTTTATATTGTTTTTTACTTTGTAGCATTTTCTCTGAGTTTGTTAAATAATGGATTATTTTGGGATGATTGGGTAATTTTCAACTCCACTAATGAGCAATTTATTGCTGAGGGCAAACGATTAGGAAACCCGTTCTCCCCATTTTTCTTCAACTTACTTACCAAAGCAAAATCACTTTTTTTAGCACGTGCAATTACATTTATTTCATTTTTATCTAGTAGCGTTTTCACATTTCTTATTTTAAGGAATTTAAAGATACGTTTTGATCACTCATATATAATTATGTTACTCAGTTCGATTGCCCCATTAAATTTTTCACGAAATATTCTTTGTGTTACCCATTATTCTGTAACATATTTGATCTTTTTTTTCGCTTTCTACATTTATTTAAAATGTTATTCGAACCAAAACATTTTAGGTATCTTAGTTGCGTTATTTTGTTTTTTCATTTCTTTTTTTACAAATTCGATCCTATTTTTATACCCGATTGTTCTTGGGGCACTGTTTTATAAAGATATTATTCAATCAAAAACAAATGAATTCATTGCCTTTTTTATCCGGCACTTGCCCATCATTT
This sequence comes from Candidatus Margulisiibacteriota bacterium, assembly GCA_038109885.1. GTDB lineage: Bacteria > Margulisbacteria > Marinamargulisbacteria > UBA817 > UBA817 > UBA817. The sequence continues at coordinate 1,673 of JAYNJH010000107.1, forward strand.
TCACCCCATTTTTGTTTCTAATTTTTAATAAAATATTTTTTCCCAGGCATGAGGCCTATAATCAAATTATTTTTGAACCCCTTCGCATAATTAAAGGGGTTATTTATACCGTCTACTCATCTTTTTTTATGCCGCTTTTTGAAAGCAGCTCCATTTTAGTGTCATCCCCATTTATTTTTATTTTTGTTCTATTAATATATCTTATATTTATTCGTATTGACTTTTTCAAATCATCATTAACAAAAAAAGAGTTCTTGTGTTTTTTTATTATCGGAGGTGCCGTATTCTTTTTGGGATGTTTTCCTTATATTCTTGTTAAAAAATACCCAAATTTCTTTGATTTTAATAGCCGACATCAATTACTCTTACCTTTAGGTTTAAGTATTACATTATTCTCAATGATTGGATTAATACCATTTAGAAAATTTCGTATCTTTGTTTTAAGTTTTTTCATCGTCTCATTTATTTCGTTAAATGTCTTTGCACTCACGCAGTTTATAACTAATAAAATAAAAAATGACTCAATTGTCCTAAACTTGGCTGATTTAGAATTACTTCAACAGGTTGACACTGTTGTTTTCACTGATTTAGCACCCCAATATAATGTTGAAAATCGAGCCATTCGATTTTATGAATATAGTGCCTTATTAAGCAGTGCTTTTAATGATTACACTCGTTTGGGGGTAGCCATTGAAGAAACCCTTCCAATTGAATATTACTTAAAGTTTAAAAAAGCCCATATTTTTATTAAAGATTGGCAACCAAAACTTGCGCCGGCTTACTTAACATTAAAATCAACAAATACCGTTTCACCTTTTACTGCCATAAAACTTCGATTATTGGAGATTAAATCAACCGAGGATTATTCCAAACAAATAAAACCGCTAATTCAGATAGCGCCAAATGAAAATTAATTGATCGTAACATAGTCTTTAATTATTAGCTTAATAATATTAAAATTAATAAAAAGAAATGTTTAGGGAGTAACTACTAAATGAATCAAAATAAAAATATCCCTGTGGTTATTTTAGCTGGCGGTTTGGGAACTCGAATTAGTGAAGAAAGTGTAATCAAACCTAAACCAATGGTTAAAATTGGGGCCCGCCCCATATTGTGGCACATTATGAAGCACTACTCATTGTATGGATATAATAATTTCATTATCTGCCTTGGCTACAAAGGGTATTTAATCAAAGAATACTTTTCAAATTATTTCTTACATGAATCTGATGTTGAAATTAATCTAGGTTCAAATACTGTTTCTTATTTAAATTCAAATGCTGAAAACTGGAATGTAAAGTTGATTGATACCGGCCAAACCACTCAAACAGGTGGTCGCCTCAAACGGGTTGAAAATTTTATTACTACCGACCGGTTTTGTTTAACCTATGGAGATGGCGTGTCTAATGTGGATCTAAACCAACTTGATTCGTTTCATCAAACGCATGGTAAAATCGCAACTTTAACGGCAATACAACCGGAGGGAAAATTTGGAGCCCTAAATATTACTGACCATAAAATTGATTCCTTTTCTGAAAAACCTAAAGGAGATGGGCAATGGATTAACGGTGGTTTTTTCATGTTGAATAAACAAATCTTTTCATATTTAAATGACGGTGATGAAACTATTTTTGAACGCAAACCGCTTGAAGCACTCGCTGAAAATGGTGAGCTTCAAGCATTTCATCATAATGGCTTTTGGAAATGCATGGATACCCTAAAGGATAAGAATGATTTAAATGAACTTGCAAAATCACCATGCCCGCCTTGGTTCAATGAATCAAAAATCACGACACCCCATGTTTAATCAGTTCCGTGATACACCGGTTCTAATCACTGGCCATACGGGATTCAAGGGCAGCTGGCTTACCACAATACTTTTGGAGTTTGGTGCCAATATTACGGGCATCTCATTAGCGGCTCCCTCAAATGGGGTTTTTGAAGAATTAAATTTAAAAGATAAAATTAATCACTATGAATGTAATATTCAAGATTATACTGAACTCAAAAAAATAATTAAAAAGCATTCCCCAAAATTTATTTTTCATTTGGCGGCACAGCCATTGGTTTCAGCGTCATATGCCAACCCAATTGATACCTATCAAACCAATGTGATGGGATCTTTGAATATCTTTGAATCTGCCCGGAACTCGCTAAATGAAGCTTACATTATCAATGTGACCTCAGATAAATGTTATGAAAATAATGGTGATGGAAAAGCATTTCTTGAATCGGATCGATTTGGGGGGAATGATATTTATAGCTCAAGTAAAGCTTGCGCAGAGATTCTAACCCAATCTTACCGATCAAGCTTTTTGAATGAAAATAATATTTTCATTGCGAGTGCTCGCGCAGGAAATGTCATTGGTGGTGGAGATTGGTCAGCACATCGAATCATACCTGATTGCGTTCATTATTTAAAAATAAAACAATCAATTAAAATTAAAAACCCCAGTTATATCCGGCCTTGGCAACACGTTATTGAGCCACTTTTTGGCTACATTAAGCTCGCTTTAAAATTAGAAGAATCTCCGGAACTATTTTCAAGTGGTTGGAACTTTGGACCAGATTTGGAAAGCTGCATTACCGTTGAGGCGTTAACTCAAAAAGTTATTCATGCCTGGGGAAGCGGTGAATACATCGTAAATCCTCAATCGAGTTTTAGTGAATCATCCTTGCTGCGACTTTCTATTGATAAAGCAAAAAAAGGGCTAAATTGGCATCCTCTCTGGAATATTGATCAAACGGTTGATGAAACGATACTTTGGTATAAAACATTTTTAAATCATCGCGAATCGATTGTTGATTTAACTAAGCAGCAAATATCTAAATACTTAGAAGCAAGCGTCTAAATTCAAGTATTGCTTTACTTCATTTGACTTTGTTGGCCTTTACTCAGATTTCATAATATAATTATTTCATAATTTGAATTATGCAGGTGGATCTAATGAATAAATTACAAAAACACACAGCTGATCAGGATATGTTTGTTTCTTACGCAAAAACCGTTTATGGCCAGAAAGAAATTGATGCTGTTACTAACTGCCTTAAACAAGGCACTCAGATGGGCTCGCATGCATCAGCGTTTGAGTCTAAGATTTCTAATTTGTTCAATAAAAATCATGGCCTTTTTGTTAATTCAGGTTCCTCTGCAC
>JAYNJH010000107.1:4837-5516 GCA_038109885.1 Candidatus Margulisiibacteriota bacterium
CTTTATATTGGGATGGAAGCTGAAGGATTTGAAGAAGGCAGTGAAGTTATTACCCCCGCATTGACCTTTTCTACCACCGTTGGTTGCATTGTTAAATCCGGCTTAATCCCGTCATTTGTTGATGTGGGTTACAATAGTTACTGTATTGATGTCTCGAAAATAGAAGACATGATTACAGATAAAACAGTGGCTATTCTTGCGCCAAATCTATTAGGGAACCTTTGTGAATGGGACAAAATTTCAACGATTGCTAAAAAATACAATTTAAGAGTTATTGAGGACTCCGCCGATATTCTTGGTGCTACTTTGAACGGAAAATCAAGTGGGGCTTGGAGTGACTGGTCTATAACAAGTTTTTATGGTTCTCACATTATTAATTGTGCAGGAAATGGGGGGATGCTCTGTTTAAATGATCAAAAGCAACTGGATCGAGCGAAATTACTAAGATCTTGGGGAAGATCGTCATCTTTATTTGATGAAAAAAGTGAAGCGATTGAAAATCGATTTGATGTTCAAGTGGATGGCATTGAGTATGATGCTAAATTTATTTTTGAAACGGTTGGGTATAATTTAGAAGGCTCTGAAATTGGTGCTGCATTTGGGCTTGCACAATTAGAAGACCTTGAAAATAACCTAGCGGTTCGTCAAAATAACTTTGAAATTCAAAATCAATTTTTCA
>JAYNJH010000108.1:0-5489 GCA_038109885.1 Candidatus Margulisiibacteriota bacterium
GGGTACCAAACACCAACGTTAATTCAAAAGAAAGCAATTCCTGCGATTTTGGATAATAGAGATGTTTTAGCCGCTGCTCAGACGGGAACCGGTAAAACGGCTGGCTTTGCATTGCCAATTCTTGAAAAGTTATCGACGTCTTCGCGAAAAAAAAATATACGTGCATTGATTTTGTCGCCGACACGTGAGCTTGCTTATCAAATCAATGAATCTGTGAACTTGTACGGAAAACATTTATCTTTATCATCACTGGTGGTTTTTGGGGGTGTAAATATAAAACCTCAACAATCTAAATTGCGACAAGGCGTTGATATTCTAATCGCGACCCCTGGACGGTTGATTGATTTATTTAACCAAAAATCATTATCGTTTTCTGATATCGAAATTCTTGTTCTTGATGAGGCGGATCGAATGTTAGATATGGGATTTATTCATGATATCAAAAAGATTGTTTCGTATCTGCCAAAACAACGTCAGACATTATTGTTTTCAGCTACGTTTTCGAATGAAATCTTAAGATTGTCCAAGCAATTTTTAACCGAACCTGTAGAGATTTCTGTTACACCCAAAAATTCGACATCTAATTTGATTAAGCAATCCATATTTCGAGTCGAAAGTGGGCAGAAATCTGAACTTCTATTTAAATTAATTAAAAAGAATCATTGGTTTCAGGTTTTAGTGTTTACTCAGACAAAACATCGTGCTAACAAAGTATCTAAATTTTTAGAAAAGAATGGGATTTCATCGAGTGCTATTCATGGCAATAAAAGTCAGAATGCAAGAACACGTGCTCTTCATGATTTTAAGTCAGGGAGTCTGCAAGTGCTTGTTGCAACAGATATTGCATCTCGAGGGTTAGATATTAATGAGCTTCCACAGGTGGTAAATTATGAATTACCTCATGTGCCAGAAGATTATGTCCATCGAATTGGTAGAACGGGTCGGGCAGGTGCTTTGGGCGAGGCAATTTCACTTATTAGCCCCGATGAATCAAAGAAATTGAATTCGATTGAAAAGTTAATTAACCAGAAACTTTCACCTCAGTCATTGGATGATATTTCTTTAACTAACACAAAAGTAAATAATCGTTCTAAATCTTATAAGAAATCTCGTTAATTTAAGTGTAGTGTTTAATTTTTGATTTGAATTTTATGATTTCTCGGGATGTATAAATATTTATTTTGAGTCAGTTTAAGCTTGTTAATATTTTACTTAACGGTTTTAGGGGTAATCCTTGAATTGCTGTTGAGTCATGTGAAACAGATTTGAATAATGTTTTACCAAGGGATTCATATTTATAGGCCCCACAACTGTTTAATGGTAAGTCTCGGTTAATATAATGGGTGATTTCGTCATTTGTAAGGGATTTCATTGTTAACTCGATATTTTCACAAAGTGACCAAAGAATTTTATTATTATGAGCAATAGAAACGGCTGTTTTTAACGTGTGTGTTTGCCCATTTAATTGCATTAAAGTTTTTATCGCATTTTCAATTGTTTCTGGTTTGTGAAACACTTTGTAATTCAAATGGCATATCTGATCAGCGCCAATGACCCAATGTTCTGGATAGTTTTTGCTTACATGTAAGGCTTTTGCTTTTGCCAATTCAAGTGCTGCTAAGGGGGGGTACATACGCTCGTTTATATGTGCAGGGATAATAGTGAAATCGGGGGTGATTTTTTTAAGTAAGGTTTGTCGAATCGATGAGCTTGATGCCAATATTAACGGCTTTTTAAGCATTTATGGTTTGATTAAATTCATAAACTCAGACCGTGTTCTTGGGTCTGAACGAAATAAACCTAGCATGCGACTGGTAACAGTAGAGCTATGACGTTTTTGAACACCTCGTGTTGACATGCACTGGTGAGCCGCATCAATGACGACCGCAACGCCTTTTGGTTTGAGGATGCGGGATATTGAGTCTGCAATTTGAGCTGTCATGGTTTCTTGTGTTTGTAGTCGTTTAGCATAAACATCAACTATTCGTGCTAATTTGCTAATTCCAACAACTCGTTTATTGGGTATATAGGCAACATGAGCAATTCCAATGATGGGGACCATATGATGTTCACAGTGAGATTCAAAGTCAATGTTTTTAACAATAACCATTTCATCATAGCCTTCCACTTCTTCAAATGTTTTAGCTAAAATTTCGTCTGGATTTTTATTGTAGCCTGAAAAGAACTCGCGATATGATTTTACAACACGATTTGGGGTTTCTTTTAAACCTTCTCGATCCGGATTATCTCCAGCGTAACGAATAAGCGTTTCAACCGCTTTAATGGCCTCGTCTTGTGTTGGCTTAGAAATAAGTTGTATATCGCTGTACTCTTTTTCAATCATCAGATTAGTTTAATTGGTTTTATATTTTTTCACAAATTAAATTCAAATTAACTTGATGCCATTGCATTTTTAGCAACCTCAATACCGTAATCGGTCAGCCGATAGTGTGGGGAGCTGTATTGAATATAATTTTTTTCAAGTGCATGTGAAATTACTTTTTCTGCAAAGCTTGAGCTCCATTGCATATGATCAATTAAATTCATCATTGAGTATTCAAATGGATTCTGATTGGGCGCTTGATGATTTAGAAATTGGACGGTTAATAAAATGGCTGAGAATTGTAGTTTTTGACGTTTTTGATTATAGAATTTCTTAATAATTCCATGATTGGGAGCAAATAGAAATACTAATATAAAGATTATTCCTGCAATACTACACATGGATCCTGAAATTGAGCCGTCGATACCAATGGCTAATAGTGTGCCAAGAATGGCGCATGAACAGCCAATAAAAACACTAATCCAAATCATTTTATTTAGGTTTGATGTTAACAAATAAGCACTTGCTGGTGGTGTTATGATTAGAGCAACAATCAGAATGGTCCCAACAATGTCAAATGCGCCAACACATGTGATGCTGACACAGCTCATTAGGCCATAGTGAAGAAGTAGGGGGGATAGACCTAAACTTTTGGCCAATTGGCTATCAAATGTTGATAATTTTAATTCTTTAAAAAATAAGGTAATAAATCCAATATTAAGTAGTGTAATGCTTCCCATTATCCAGAGCCCCATTGGCCCTAAATCTATATTGCCAATGATCCATCTATTAAAGGGTGCAAACGCAATTTCCCCTAGAATAACAGCGTCTTGATCTAAATGGATATTACCAGCAAATTGGCTAATTAAAATAATTGCAATGGCAAAGAATAGGGGGAAAATTAACCCAATAGCGGCATCTTTTTTCATTTGTTTTGATGCAATTAATCGTTCGGTAAGGGCTACCGTAATCAATCCTGTAATTGCAGCTGCTATAATAAGTAATGGGGAATGAAGTGTTTTGACAATGAAGAACATAATAACGATTCCCAATAGAACAGAGTGGCTGATTGCATCACTCATCATGGCCATTCCTCTTAAAATTAGGAAGCACCCAGGGATTGCAGCTGCAGTTGCAACTAAACATCCGATTAACATGATTTCAATTGATGCTAACATTAGTGAACCCTTTGCAAAATTTGTATGGCCTTTTCTATGCCATTGTTTGTTAATCCCCAAAGATTACTTTCTTTTTGATAGATTAACCCATCTTTTTTAAGTTTAACGAGTAATTTTTGTGTTGGAATTCCGCCCAATACATTTAACGTGTTTATGTCGTGAGGGTGAGTGTGATCTTTGTGTGTTTTTGCTAATAAGTATAGATTGCTTAGGATACTTTCAGCCCGAATGCTATTGTTATTTATGTACTCGTTGATTTTAGATGAAATTATTCCTCTTGGGGAGAACAGTAAAGATATTAAAACAAATCCACTAATAAAAATAACAATGGTCGGCCCAGAGGGTAAGTGATTGATTGAGCTACTTAATAACACCCCTAAGATACAACTTGTAACACTAAATATTATGGATAACACCATGACTGGGGCAAACCGTTTGAACCATTGTTTAGCTGCAATTGCAGGTGCGATGATAAGTGCACTCATTAGTATGACGCCTACGGTTTGTAGTCCAATGATTATAGCAACTACCATTAAAGTTGTTAGTATTAGTTCAATTTTAAATACGGGAAATCCTTGGGTTTGGGTATGGTCTGAGTCAAAGATAATGGCTTTGAATTCCTTCCAAAACAGGATGGTAAAAAAGCAAATTGATATGGTTAAAATAACGATGATTTTTAAGTCTTCATATAAGATGCTGGCCGCATTTCCAAATAGATAGGTATCCAGTCCAGCTTGACGCGCCGTGGGGATTTTTTGAATGATGGTCAATAAAAGTGTTCCAATTCCAAAAAATACTGAAAGGATGATTCCTAAGGCGGTGTCTTCTTTTAAAATAGATTTTCTAATAATGGTAGTAATTAATAACATCCCTAGAAAACCCGCGGCCAAGGCACCTGAAATTAAAATGCCTGGGCTTTTACTAAGTGTAATTAGAAAAGCAATACAAATGCCTGGCAAAGCAGCGTGAGCAATTGCATCCCCTAACAAGCTCTGTTCTTTCAGTACGGCATAACAACTTATGATTCCCGAAGATACCCCAATAAATGATGCCCCAATTAACGCAATGATTAAAGGGTAGTCAAAAATAATTGTCATGGCTAACGATGACTCTGAGGGATAAAGGAATGATGCCCACTATAAGTTAAACGTAGATTTTCATCAGTAAATGTATCTTGTATTTTACCAAAGGCAATCTGCCGAACATTAAGAAGGCAAATCCAATCAAAATAATCCTCAATGGTTTGTAAATCATGATGAACAACAATGACGGTTTTTTGTTGATCTCTAAGTTCTTTTAATAAAGAAATGATGGCTTTTTCGGTGACAGCATCAACCCCAACAAATGGCTCATCCATAATATAAATCGCTGCATTTTGAACTAAAGCTCTCGCAAGAAATACCCGTTGTTGTTGCCCGCCGGATAATTGACTAATTTGACGGTTTGAAAAGTCTTGCATACTCACTTTTTTTAATGCTTCCATCGCACGTGCCTGTTCTTTTTTTCCTGGCCGTTTAAACCAACCTAGATCGCTATATGTTCCCATTAGTACAACATCTAATACATTGGTTGGGAAATCCCAATCAACAGAATTTCGTTGTGGGATGTAGGCTATTTGAGATCGTTGTCGAGTTAATGGCTGTCCGAATACGTCAACTCTACCAGCGGTTGGTTTGAGAATGCCTAATGCTGATTTTAATAAGGTACTTTTTCCTGCTCCATTTGGGCCTACAATTGCAGTGAGTGCACCTTTTGGTATGTCGAGATCAATATCCCATAAAACGGGCTTTTTTCCAAAAGCAACCGTTAAGTCTTTAATTGAAAGTGCAATATTGGTTGGGTCCATGGTTTTATTTTAAACCACTTTGGATACTATTTACATTATGTTTTATCATGCCAATGTAAGTGCCTTCAGGTGTTCCTTGGGATCCCATAGCATCTGTGAATAAAGGTGAGCCTATTTTTACTTGATGGCCTTGAGCTTGAAC
>JAYNJH010000109.1:0-5485 GCA_038109885.1 Candidatus Margulisiibacteriota bacterium
GGGTTTCAGAAAAAGCGCGATTGCTAGTTAAAAATGCATTGAGTTGTCGCGAAATGCGTTGCAGCTCGAATCGTTCTGGGCGGCTTAAATTTGGCGTGTCTTTAATATATAAACCAATATCAAGAATCGCCTTTCTTGAAATATCAAAATGACGAATGGTCGGGTCATTTAATACATCATCTGGTAAAGGGACCGATTGAATGGCATTGGATAAGTCCGTTTTAACTGTCTGAACATCAGCATTACGATCAAGCTCAACCGTGATGGAACTTAATCCAAGTGCTGAAGATGAGTTGATTTTTTGAATGCCGGAAATATTTTGAATCCGTTCTTCGATGGGGATCGTCACATCTGATTCGACATCTTCGGCGGTTGCGTTGGGATAAACGGTTTGGATCGCCATCGTTCGAAATGTGATATCTGGAAATTCTTCTTTTTTAATGGTTTGGTATCCAAAAATACCCGCAATGAAAATTAGAAGAAATACCCCATTCGTAAGTAAGTGACGATCTAAAAAAAAGTGAACTAAACGTTGTATCATGAAAATATCTTTAATTAATTACGAGAATAAAATAAATTTCAAGTCTGATTTTTATTTCTATTATAATGTTATCGATAAAAGATCTTTAATTGGTAATGTATTGCCACTTTTTTTGATTAATCAGATAAACCTTAATTTTTGTTCAAATGATGTGGGATTAAAATTACTCATTAAGTTTATTTCGGTTTTTTATGGATTCTATGATAATCTAAATTACGATTATGATTACAAAAGAAAATGGTATCTTAACAAAAATTCCGCCAAAAAAACGTCATCAATTGATGGGAGAGGTACTGTCAGTAATGTTGGCTTCAGATTTTCATCAGCCATACCTGATTAATGATTTTGGTACCGCTATTTTAGTACCGATTCATCTAAATCAATTTCGAGTTTATAAAAAAGGTCAGACTCCAATTGGTTTTGTCAGTTGGGCGTTTTTATCCACAGATGTTGCTGAAAAATATCGGCAAGGGAACTATCATTTAAACTTCGATGATTGGAAGTCAGGCGATGAACTTTGGTTTATTGATTTTATTGCCCCCTATGGTCACATTCGATCAATTGTTAGAGATTTGAAAAAAAATGTTTTTCCCAATAAAAAGCTGGGGAATTCACTTCGTTTTAAAAACAATGGAAAAGATAAAAAGATCATGACATTCCGCTAAGGGCCGAATACTAAATTAAAATCAACCACAAATCATTTTTAAAGTTAAATATAAGGATAGTCAAAGTCTTAATTTTTGATTAATATATAATTTAGTTTCAAGTCTGGATTTAATTTATTTTAGTGAATTTAATCACTGTGGTTAAGTTTCCTAATTTAGTAAGAAGGTAGACGAGACTGCTTTTTAAAGGTAAACCCAATGCAATCAAACGTTTATGAGCCACTAATTGGTTATGAAAAATTATTTGAAGGAACGCCTAACGCTGACACGATTACATTATCGGCGGAAAATGATTTTATTTATGCAAGCTATGGGAATGATGTTTATTTAGATGACGGTGGGTATGATTTATTAAGCTATGAGGCCTTTAAAAAAGATCGTCCTTATGAGGAAGATCAAGATGGCTTCAGATTTGTTTTCGGGGCCACTGAGCAGAACCAGCTCATTATTTATGAACGATTGTATTATAACATAGCTGATGATGGGAACCGTACGTGATAATATTTCGCGAATGCAAAAAGATGTCGATGACCAGTTAGTGATTGACGCGGCCAAACAAGCGGGGGTTCATGAAATCATTTTAAACTTACCCAATGGCTATGAAACCAATGTGGGGTTAAATGGCCATCAATTATCCGCCGGTCAACGACAGAGAATCGGATTGGCACGAGCTTTTTTTAATTCGCCTGGCTTTGTGGTTTTGGATGAACCCAATTCAAATCTGGATCAAGAAGGCGATCAGGCACTGGCTAACGCATTATTAAAGGCGAAAGAAAATAAGACCACCGTAATTGTCATATCCCATCGAAAAGCAATTTATGATGTGATCGATAAGCTTATGGTCATTCAAAATGGGACAGCGGTTCTTTATGACGACAAGGAAACAGTGTTGGAAAAATTGAATACCACCGTTTCTACGGCTCAGCCGGTGAGCGTATAACCTAACTTTCTTTAAAAGAGGATTGAACGACTTTAATTATTGGTGCTGTTATGTACTCAAAAAATGTGCGTGAACCCGTATTGATTTGCAACATTGCCGGCATACCTGGATGCAAAGCAATACCGTTTAAATCATTAAAGTCTTTAAAAGAAACATGAATATTAAAATAAGCCATGCCAGTCCCCTCATCCACATGTTGGTCGGCAGATACATAAATTAATTCACCATCCAATGGCGCTAGTTCTTTACTACTAAACGATGTGAGTTGCACTTTAACATATTGGCCAACTTTAATGTTATCGATGTCGATGGGGTTGGCTTTGGCTTCAATAATAAATTGTTCATCCTGAGGAACAATATCCATGATGGGGCTGCTTGGCTCAATAACACCGCCTTCAGTTGTGTAGTTTAAGCCTTTAATAACGCCAGATACAGGGGCTTTGATGCTGACTCGATCCAACGTATCTTTAGCGGTTGTGTGGCGTTGGTAAATATCCAAAATGTCTTGATCAGTTTGCGATAATTCAGCCACAATTTCAGCCAGATGTTCAGATTTTAATTGGTTTTTTTGAATACTAATTTCAATGAGTGATTGTTCTAATTTGGCAATATTCGATGTTAAAGCGCCTACCTCGCCAGTGATTTCAGCAAATTGTTGTTGAATCTGGTTATAGTCTAAAATTGAGATTACCCCAGCATTAAATAATAATTCTTGATCCTTTACTTGTTTAGATAAAATACGTTTTTGTACAATCGAGGCATTTAATTGGGCTTGAATGCCATCAATTTCTTTACGAATTTGGTGGCGTTGTTGCGATAAAATATCCAGTTGATCATGAAGCATGGTTTTACGTGTTTTAAAAAAGCGGTTTTCAAGTTCAATCATATCTTGAACATTAAAGTGATAGATGTTTTCCTCATGAAGCGGTTGAAATTCGATGGTATCTAAAAAATCACGTTCACTTAATAACCGACATTTTCGAGATAATAATGCGAGGTATTGCTGCATAATAATATTAAAATTGGCTTTGGCTAAAGTGTTATTAAGAATAATTAAGTCTTGCCCTTTGGCAACAAAGTCCCCATCTTTAATTAATATTTCTTGAATAATACCACCTTCAAGATGTTGAACAGTTTGGCGCTTAGAGGGAAGGGTGATAAATCCATTGGCCATGGATGCGCTACTTAATTGAGCAAAGGACCCCCATAATACAAAAATAATAAAAAAAACGAAAATCACAATTCCGCCATACCGAATAATGGGCATGGTTTCAGTTGAGTTGGGCGATTCAAACAGATCAGGGTTAGGCATCATAGTCTTGCATATTAAATAAAATCTTACCAATTTTTAAATGATAAACTGTGATCGCTTCCATTAAATTGATTGCGGCAACACGCTCTTCAACTTGGGCTTGGCGCAGTTTAATTCGGGCCATTTTAATATCCGATTCAACGGCTTGCTTAACTTTTTGTTTAACTTTAAGCGAACGCAGGCGTTCTTCTTCAAAGCTAGTGAGTTCAACATTATTAAGAAATCGCTGTCTAGCAATATTTACATCATGCATAGCGGCAATAATATCGCGACGAATGGTATTTCTAAGGGATTCAATTGCCATCAATTTTTCCTCAATCGCCAATTCGTATTCTTGGCTCAATTGATGGGATTTGAAACCGTCAAAAAGAGGGATTTTAGCATTTAATGACCAGTAAAAGTCGCGATCATCATGGCGGTCAAATTCAAATGAATTGGCTTTAGTTACCCCATATTTAGTTGTAAAACTAACATTGGGTTTAAACAGTTTTTGATCAGCACCTTGTTGTTTTTGAAGTAGCTTTATCTGATATTCAAGCAATCTTAAATCGGCACGATGGAAATAGGCATGGTCCAGCCCCTCCACCGAGTTGACCTCTTGAATCTCAGCGATATTTAGTTTGGGAACGTCAAGAACCAATTGATTATCAATGGGTAAATTGATCAAGTGATGATAATCAATTATCGCAAGTTCAAGCTCTTTTGAAGCCGTCATTTCTTGATCAATAATATCAATATAGTCCGATTTTATTTTAAATGTGTCCTCGAAGGTCATCAATTTTAAAAGTTTTTTACTTTCCAATTCTGTAAGAAACACACGGTATTGTTCACGTTGTTTTTTTAGCATTCGTTTAAAATACTTATTTTTGGCAACTGCGTAGAACGTCTTAACAAATTGAACACTGGATTCTTGAATAAGTTGGTACGTTTCCAATTTTGATTGGTGAACCCGCATGTTATTTATGGAGATTTGATCATAGAGCGTTATATCAAATAATTGTTGTGTTAATGTTAGGTGGGCTTGCCTGAAGTTGGTGGGTGAAGAATAAAGATCGGTATTAAAATCATAGGATGATGACGATTGCTTGGATCCTTTTAAATCGTTGTGTTCACGAGAAATACTTAGGTCCAATTGGGGCAAAAAGCCAGCTGTGGCTTGGTTGGTTCTCTTTTCAAGTTGTTGTGTTTTTAAAAATGATTGTTGAATTGTCAGGTTATTATTCAAAAACTCAACATAAGCCGTTTCCAAAGGCTTCGATATACACAAACTTGAACTCAACGCCAGAACAGCCACAATTAAAGCGGTTTGACTTAAATGGATAAGCGTATAATTTAATGGTTTCATCATCATGACCCTGCAGCTAGTTTATTGAGTTTAACTTACATTAATGTTTAAGACGTTATTGTCGCAAACAAACAATGGAGATGCATTATACAGTATTTTGCATGGATTTGCTAGTTCTTATGGATCTGTTAATGAGGATAGGTGAGTTAGTGGTGGGGCAATTTGATTAAAAATAATAAATTTTATAAAATTAAACGTTTTTCGGTTGGCTAAAATAATAAATCAGTGTAAGATAAGGACACAAAAAAACAGGTGTGGTGTGATAATTATGAATCCAAAAGTAGAATTCCCTCGCGGGGGAGCGTCGAGTTTTAAAGGTGTTATTTTTAAAAAATCAAATAAACACTCCAGATGTTTACCAGATAAACAATTAAACGAGTCATTTAAGATGTCTGAGTTTGGAACGGCCGGGAAGGGCTTAGAACCGAATCTGAAAAGACAAAATAAGGACCATGGATTTGAGGAAACAAAATCCAAAGAGTTGAATGAAAATGTGCCCCCCTTAAATTTCCAGCCATTTGCTGTTAAGGATAGTCAAAAAGAGATTCTACTCAGCAAGTTGGCAGGCAATGACATTGATCTAATCTTTGACTCATTAATGATATATTTTGACACCTTGGCGAGTAAGTACAAAGTTTTAGAAAAAACAAAAGGGCTAACAAGTGAAGAAAGAAAGCAGTGC
>JAYNJH010000110.1:0-5192 GCA_038109885.1 Candidatus Margulisiibacteriota bacterium
ATACGGTTCTGCGTTAAATTTAGAATAATCCTTGTTAAATAGTGCGAGCAAGATATCTACTCTTGACCCACTATCATCTACCAAGGCGTTAGTAAATTCAAGCGTAGACAAAACGGTTTCGTCAGCTTGATCTGGATCTGAATTGGCTGAGGTGGGGATTACAGAATTCTCGTCAAGAAATTCATACAAGTCAAAAATTTGTTTAACATTTTCACGTACTTCAGATGTAGTACATTGGTCTAAAATTTGATTTTTCAAAACAGAAGAATCATTAAATTTAATTGTAACTTCTTCGTCACTAAATTCATCGTCACTATGTTCTTGTACATCCGGACTTTTTAAGGAACCGTCTAATCTAGCCGGGGGATCGACATGTGTCGATCCCTCGGTACTGTCTAATGAATCATCAACTATTTTTTGCGCCGGACTTATTTTTTTTTTTCTTCAGGTAATGGTGGTGAGTTATTAAAAGTTCCAGTGCTATGTTCTACTGTTAATGATGTTGGAGGTGTCACGCTGACAGAAGCACCACCTGCGGAATTTGATACTCTTCCTACAGGTGTTCCGCCACCTGCGGCATTTTGTCCTCTAACAGGTGTTTGGCGAGGTGTTCCACCACCTGCGGCATTTTGTCCTATTTTAAGTGGTGCGTTATGAACAGTTTCTGCAACCACCACCCCATGAACATGAGGTGTTTTTGAAACAGTTGTTGCTACTAAAGAAGGTGATCCTTCAAAAGAGTCTTCATCAGAGCGTGTCTCGCTCGCCTTCTCCTTGTTCGGTGTAAGTCTTTCTATAAATGTTGCCTGAGCATTGTGCTGCTTAATAATAGTAAGAGAATCACGTCTGGAGGGGTGGGATAATGTAATTTCAACTCCCGGGTTATTAATCGCTCCCGACTCCTTTAGTGCATTCATTAAATTTAGAAGGCGTTCGATATCTAAATATTCTTCATTAGCAGCTAGTAAGCTTTGTATTTGTTCATATATTGCTTGGATGTCATTTTCATTTTCTAGGATTATATCGGAAGGAAATGGTTGTGTTGGGTTTTCGTTCATTGCAGTGGTTAACTTTTTTTCCAATTGTCCATGCGCGGTTTTTATGTTGGTTAAAAGGGTTTGTAAATTAGTTCGAATAGATTCCTCTTCATAAATAAAATTTTCGGCGACGAAGTGTTGAATTTCCTCTAATGGCCCATGCTCAGGCTGATATTCATAGGGGACTCCTTCAGGCTTTTGAGTGATTATTCCAAATGCTAGCAAACTGTCTGTATTAGATATAATATGTCTATCGATCGGGTGAATCTCATCAGTATCACACTTTAAATGTAATGATTGAATCATTTGAAAAAGTAATCGTCGCATATCTGGGGCTGGTTCACTTGAATCATATAGTCCAAGTTCAGTTAATAAAGTTACATAACTATAGTCCGCGACAGTTGCAACATCCTTCCAAAATGCTTCTTCCACATCCACCACAATCTCACGGAAGATGCTTAAATGGGCTTGCATATAGCTACGGAGCTGTAGTGCATGTTCGGATTCAGAAAGGGAAGATCTTTGCGGAAAGGCGGTTGGTAGTTCACCACCGTCATTTACTACTTCAGCACCTGTTCCAACTGCTGTTGCGGCTTCTTCAGCTTTTTTCAATTCAGCAATTTTTTCATCAACCGTAACTTTTGTTATCTCGGCATCCGCATCCAATTCAAGGTAACCACGTATATCGTCGAGACTTGCTTTTTCATCAAGCTTTAATGCTTGCCTCAATGCATTTACGTTATCCGCGTCTTCTACCAAAATCCCTTTTTTAATTAAAAGGTCTTTTTTAGCTTCCAAAATGGCTTGTATAATGACTGTTCTAGCGGTTTTGTCGAGACTTTCATCCTCCAGTTGGTCCTTTAAATTATCAATAACCTCGTTCTCTTCACTTTCAAAATTCCCTTTATTCTTATGATATAAGGCGTTAATTTTATTTTTTTGCTGGGCTTCAGTCATTAAAAATAAATTCGTATCATAATTTATCCCTTCTAATCCACTAGCTGCTTCTTTTTCAGCTTCTGCAATTGCCAAAGCTTTTGCGGCTTCTTCAGCTTTTTTCAATTCAGCAATTTTTTCATCAACCGTAACTTTTGTTATCTCGGCATCCGCATCCAATTCAAGGTAACCACGTATATCGTCGAGACTTGCTTTTTCATCAAGCTTTAATGCTTGCCTCAATGCATTTACGTTATCCGCGTCTTCTACCAAAATCCCTTTTTTAATTAAAAGGTCTTTTTTAGCTTCCAAAATGGCTTGTATAATGACTGTTCTAGCGGTTTTGTCGAGACTTTCATCCTCCAGTTGGTCCTTTAAATTATCAATAACCTCGTTCTCTTCACTTTCAAAATTCCCTTTATTCTTATGATATAAGGCGTTAATTTTATTTTTTTGCTGGGCTTCAGTCATTAAAAATAAATTCGTATCATAATTTATCCCTTCTAATCCACTAGCTGCTGCTGCACTTGGTACTGTCAACCCCGGGAAAAAAGAGAAAACGTTTTCTAATTCAACACCACCATCACCCCAATTTTTCTTAAATTGACTTTGGGGCTCCTGTATCGATATGGTTGTTCCTGTTATGCCATACAACGTATTATAAATCTTCAATATCTTCATTGGTGTTGATAGCTCGGCATTAATTTCATAAATTTTAGCCTCATCAAACCCAAATTTATTCAATTGTTCATCTAAGTTTAGTTTGAAAAACTCATCTTTTAACATTCCAATAAAATCCGTATCCGATTTAACCATTATTGTAGGACGACTCAAATCAATAATACCACCACCCCACTGGCGTAAGGCATCCTCGGCTACTATAACACTACCATCAGCACCTACACTGGCCTCTCTTTCACCAAATAAAACGGTTGCAATAAATTCCTTCGCGTTATTGTTTTTTAAATCAGAAATTCCATGGAAAATTTGATCAATATTATCTGAAGAAAATTGAACAGACCCTTCTTCGTTGTTTATGGCTGTACGGTATGCCCCATTCTTTTCAGTTATATATGTCAATGGATCCCGATTCGTTTGTGAATGAGTAAATCGCTGCTGAAAGGCATTATGCGGTTTAGATTTACCAAAAATTGAACATGACGGCGACGTTTGTTTGTAAACGGTAAAGCCTTTACTAGTTAAATGGTGATCGGTTTTAGTTGAATCTTTCGGCTTACGAAAACCAAAACCGCCTTCAACTACATAACCACCAAAGGTTTGAGATAAGTTCCCTTGGTTAGGCATTTTAAAATGCCTCAACATACCATGACAAGATATACATAACTTATTAATCAACTCAATCATACCGGCCTTTTTTTGAATTTGAGCTTTAGATTCAAGCCTAGCTTTTTCTTCTTCAGAAATACCTTCGGAAATAATGGACGGGTTCATATAAACTGAATGTGGTATTAAATCCAAAGCAACTAAGGCTACAATAAAACGTAAACGGTCATCGGTATTTTTACCAGCACCCTTAGTAATATCCGCAAGCCCGCGACCGTTAACCTGAAAAGCTCCACTATTAATCGTAATTCCAAACCGATCTAAATTAGTGTTGAATTTATCCATTAAAGCTTCTTTTTCTTCTTCGTTGGTTAATGTGTCAAGATAACCAAAAAAACGGCCCACCGGCCCTTTATTTTCTTTAGAAGCCAATGTAGAAGTAAGTGTCCCAGGTTGAGTACTCATACAAGTACTAACAGGCTTACGCATACCACCCTTTTTATTAGGTATTAGGTTTACAAAACTGTCTTTTAGAGTATTTATTCTTTCCATTTTATTTCTCCTTATTAATCTGCACTAATTGCAGCTTTATTTTCATTGACCCCTTGGGGAATACCACCGAAATCAATATTATATTGTCTTATTCCAAAATATGTAGCTAATGCAGCAAATCCAACAACACCAATTACAGTTCCAGCAATTTCACCGTCATTAAGACCCTCTTCGTTAACGCTGCGAGGACCTGCTGACGATGTCGCCAAAACAAATTCTGATGTGGGACTATTTGTCACCGAGGGAACCGATACTGGCTGCAATGTAGGCTGGGTTGAATTATCAGATTCAGGTGATGAATTAACTGAAGTTGTATTTTGACAATTACCATTGTATTGATTAATAAGATCGCTCAATTCTGTACAAGAACCATACTGTGATGAATAGTATTGAGTACAATTTGGAAAAAAATCAATTGTACTATTACCGCATGTTTGAACGATACTATCTCTTACGGGCAAAAAGTCGTTTCCTAATGTAGAATTTGCTTCAGGAACCGAAACATTATTAATTTGATCACAGGTAACATTACAGTTTTGAGCTTTGTATCCCACAACACCAGTTGCTGCAATAATGGTACCTAAACTTCCTAGTCTCATTTGTCCTCCTAAACTTGTATTAGAAACAGTTAATTTTATAAATAATTTATTAAAATTCTAAATTAATTTACCAAAACTACCGTTTACTTTCAACAATTTATATAATTTTTATAGTTATTTTTGTTTAATTACAGTAAGTATCGACAACTAATAAGAATAAATTGCATCAATTAATTTTTTTCAATATATTAATTTTGTAAGTTTAAAAACTGATAGAGGCTACAAATGTAGCCCCTGTAATCAGCTTAAATTCACGAAATGTATTAATATTTTATTTGAATAATCATTCAATTATTTTGGGAAACCATATTGATGAATATAAAACTTTCTGGCCGCATAAAACCCTACAACCGACATCATTGATAAGACTGTAACACCAGACACACCCACAACTTCATCAGTTTGAGGATCTGCATCTACATTAATTAAGTTAGCAATATATTTACCAAATGTTTGAACACCATTTAACGGCTCTTGGGTATCATTACCAAGTGAACCCCTTAACGATGGTATTTGTGTCGATGGTTGTGCACTTGGTTGACTGGTTGGTATACCCGTTGGCTGAGTCGTCGGGGCTGAGGGAACTACCGTTGGCACACCACTCGGCTGTCCACTCGGCTGTGCACTCGGTTGATGGGTTGGTATACCCGTTGGCTGAGTCGTCGGGGCTGAGGGAACTACCGTTGGCACACCACTCGGCTGTCCACTCGGCTGTGCACTCGGTTGATGGGTTGGTATACCCGTTGGCTGAGTCGTCGGGGCTGAGGGAACTACCGTTGGCACA
>JAYNJH010000111.1:0-5170 GCA_038109885.1 Candidatus Margulisiibacteriota bacterium
AAATTGATCCAGCCAATATGTTTGAATTTGGTTGGGAGCAACGGCTTTTGGGGCCTGAATTAAAAAATGTTGCTTATAATGGGGGCGAAAGCATGTTCAATCAAACCGAAAATGTCTTTTTATTTGAGTTGTTTTCAAACAAAACTCAAGTTGAGTTTTTACAAACATTTAGGGAGATTTTAGATGTTGAAATGGCTACGTTTAGCGATATTTTCGAATCGATTTTACCGCAGCCAGGCATTATAACTAATCAATTAAAACATCAGCTAATGGGATTAATTGAAAACAGGAAAAAAGAAATTAATCGTCTATATTTTTCTCAAAAACCACCAAGTTTCGACTTAATAACACTTGAGGAAAGGTCCTTTTCCTTGGATTCATTAAGCCATTCATTAACTCAACTGGAGTCGATAGTAACATTTAGAAAAACAAAGTATAACTCTGAAATATCAAGGCTTCCAAAGTTTAGTCAGTTATGGCTTCTTGCTGAAACAATATTGTATCCAAAATTTCAATTAGCACCGAATATGCCCAAAAACTATCCGTTATATTGGTTAGAAGTATTTAATTGCATGTCAGAGCCTTACCAATTACCTAATAGCCCCAATGCGCCAATAACGGCCTATATGTGTTTATCAGGTGAAGTTATTTTATCGTTTGATAATGAGGACTCTCACACTAAGAAAGTTGTTTTTCCAGGTGAAGTAGCAATGGTCAATTATAAGCATCAAAAAGTAACCGTGCATCCATCTAAAGGTGTTTGTATGTTAATTGAAATGTACAATCAATAAAATAGTTTATTCATCGCATCAAACACAAGTCCTAAAAGTAATAAAAGAATCGATATTAGTTGGTTTTTATGATTGTCTTAGATGGCATAAACCCCATTTCATGGGGTAGGGATATGGCAGAAAAGTTAATCAGAAAAAATGTTGTCCTGCATTAATTTTTTTAGTGCAATAAGTAAAATTTAAGAATGAATTACCCATTGATTGAATCCTTTTTTTACCGATAAGATAGAAGTAAGGGAGCGTTTATGTTATTTGATTTAGATTTAATTAAAAAAGTGTATGAAGGGTATAAAGTAAAGTACCAAACATTAAAAGATAAAATGGCCCGGCCACTAACATTGTCCGAAAAAATTCTTTTACTTCATTCAAGTTCAGATGGTCTTGATAGTCCAATACGTGGCGAGTCTTATGTTGACTTTCATCCTGATCGAGTTGCGATGCAAGATGCCACAGCACAAATGGCGATTTTACAGTTTATGCAAGCTGGGCGCGCCAAGGTTGCGGTTCCTTCAACCGTACATTGTGATCATTTAATTCTAGCCGAGCAAGGGGCCAAAAAAGATCTGTTAACCTCGATCGATGTCAATAAAGAGGTGTTTGACTTTCTTGCCTCTGCATCCAATAAATACGGGATTGGGTTTTGGAAGCCGGGGGCAGGAATAATTCACCAAGTTGTTTTAGAAAATTATGCATTTCCAGGTGGCATGATGATTGGTACCGATTCTCATACACCAAATGCCGGGGGGCTTGGAATGATTGCCATTGGCGTTGGCGGCGCAGATGCGGTTGATGTCATGGTCGGTATGCCATGGGAATTGAAGTACCCTAAATTAATCGGTGTTAAACTAACTGGGAGATTATCCAATTGGTCCTCACCAAAAGATGTTATTTTAAAATTGGCCGGAATTTTAACTGTTAAAGGAGCAACCAATGCCATTGTCGAATACTTTGGTGACGGCGTGGAGAGCTTATCTGCTACCGGCAAAGGAACCATTTGCAATATGGGCGCAGAGATTGGTGCAACAACCAGCATTTTTCCTTACGATAAAAAAATGGCCGATTACCTTAAAATTACAGGTCGAGAAGCGGTGGCTGATCTTGCCAATGAAATTACACATATTCTTACGCCAGACCCAGAGGTAATCGCTAATCCCAGCGCTTATTATGATCAGGTAATTGAAATTGACCTTTCAACATTAGAGCCTCACATTAATGGCCCATTTACTCCTGACTTAGCAACCCCGATTTCTAAATTTCCAAAAGTCGCAAAAGAATCGGGTTGGCCGCTAGACTTAGAGGTCGGTTTAATTGGCTCATGCACCAATTCTTCGTATGAAGATATGACAAGAGCGGCTTCAATAGCAAAACAGGCGGTGCAAAAAAAATTAACGGCAAAATCTGAGTTTACAATCACACCTGGATCGGAAATGATTCGTAAAACTGTTGAGAGAGATGGTGTTTTAGCAACGTTTGATGCTATGGGGGGCACCGTATTAGCCAATGCCTGTGGCCCGTGCATTGGGCAATGGGCACGGCATAGTAAAGATCCAAATCGTAAAAATTCAATCATTACTTCATTTAATCGAAATTTTGCTAAACGCAATGATGGCAATCCTAACACCCATTCGTTTGTGGCGTCTCCTGAAATTGTTACCGCGATGGCGTTGGCGGGTCGACTGGATTTTAATCCTTTGACTGACCATATTACCAATCAAGACGGAGAGTCTGTGGTATTGGATCCCCCCGTTGGAGATGAGTTGCCAACACATGGATTTGATGTAGATACCGAGGGATACATAGCACCAGCAAAAAATGGGGACGCAATCGATGTGAAAGTTGATAAAGGATCTGAAAGGCTTCAATTGCTGACCCCATTTAACGAAAATAAGCCCGTTGACTTTGAGAGATTATCACTATTAATAAAGGCCAAAGGGAAGTGCACAACGGATCATATCTCAATGGCCGGTCCGTGGTTAAAGTACCGTGGGCACTTGGACAATATTTCAAATAATTTATTAATTGGCGCGATTAATGAGTTTAATGACGCTGCTAATCAAGTGAAGTCTCCCAATGGCGGTTATGAAGCTGTTCCCATTGTTGCCAGAACGTATAAGTCAAAGGGGATTGGAAGTGTTGTTATCGGGGATGAGAATTATGGGGAAGGGTCATCTCGCGAACATGCCGCAATGGAGCCCCGCCACCTTGGGGTGAAAGTGATTATCACTAAATCATTTGCTCGAATTCACGAGACCAATTTAAAAAAACAAGGAATATTGGCATTAACATTTAAAAATAAATCGGATTATAACTTAATAAGAGAGGATGATACCTTTCGTGTTAAAGGGCTTGATTCATTTGAGAAAGGATCTAGAATTGACGTGGTTATTCAACATAGTGATGGGACCACAGCTCAAATCGAATGTAATCATTCTTATAATAACGCGCAAGTGGAGTGGTTTAAGAAAGGGTCTGCCTTAAATCTATTAAAGTCTAAGCCGCATTAACTAATGAATGGTGGGGTATGATTTGATTGGTTGATAAATGATTGTCACATGCCTGAGCATGACTTATAATGATGGGGTGAGAGTCTTAGGGTTTTATTTGATTTTATTAACGATATTAGTAAACGCATCACGCTCAAAAGTTAGTGTTGATTTTACAGACTTACCAGCCAGCAGTGTTTATGTCCCTTTTTCAGTGGTTGTTCCAGCCGATAAACAAGGTGAGTTTTTACGCTTTATTCATCCAAGAAATGGTAAGAGTGCCGTCGCTAAAGTTGTGGCTAGAAAAGGTAACCGCTATAAAATTAGTGCTGAATTAGGGCCCGTTATTGGTGTGCAAGGCAATGGTCAAACCGTTCTTTTTATTGAGGAAGTATATTAATCAATATGCAATCTAAGTTGCGTTTTGCTCCATCGCCCACAGGTAACTTACATATTGGCAGTGTTCGAACCGCTATATTTAATTGGGTTTGGGCTAAAAAATTAAAGGCAAAGTTAGTTTTACGTATTGAAGACACAGATTTAGAACGATCTAAAAAAGAATTTGAGGACAACATTAACGAAGGCTTATCTTGGCTGGGGATTCATTTTGACGAAGGCCCTGGTCAAGCTTTGAGTGGGCAAAAGTACCGCCAGTCTGAGCGAATTAAGGCCAATGTTTACCAACCTTATCTAGACAAATTAATTAATACAGGTCACGCCTATTACTGTTTCGAGTCGGATGAGGAATTGGCAGCTGAGAGAGCAGAGGCTGAAAAAAAGGGCGTGCCTTATATCTACTCACGTAGAAGTTTAATGTATACCCCTGAAGAAGTTGCCCAAAAGCGTGCCGCTAACATGCCATATACAATTCGATTTAAAGTGCCTAATAGTAAACAAATTACGCTGAATGACGAAATTCGTGGGAACATTGAATTTGATTCTAATTTATTTTCTGATTTTATTATTGTTAAATCCGATGGTTATCCAACCTATAATTTTGCGGTGGTGGTTGATGATTATGAAATGGGTATTACTCATGTAGTTCGAGGGGAAGATCATATTTCCAACACCCCTAAACAAATCATGATTTATAATGCATTAGAATGGGAGGCGCCGAGGTTTGCTCATTTGCCCATTATTCTAGGTGAAGATCGGTCAAAGTTATCCAAGCGACATGGCGCAAAGTCCGTAAGTGAGTACAAAGATGCCGGATTTTTGCCGCATGCACTAATCAATTATTTGTCACTACTTGGGTGGTCCCCCCCCGAGGGTAAGGAGCTGCTCGCTATCGATGAATTAATGGAATTGTTTGAAATTAATCGCATAAATAAAGCCGGCGCTGTATTCGATACAGTCAAGTTAACTTGGATGAATAAGCAATACTTGTCAAAATTAGATGATGAAGCATTTTTAAGTTGGGTAAAACCCTTTCTATCAAAATCAAATCAAGAGTTAGATGCGCTTGATTTAAAAATTTTATCTGTTCGTGACAATGTTGAAGTGCTGTCTCGAATTAATCATTATTTAGAAGTATTTACGCTTACAACCACCGCATTTTTTGAGCGGTTTAAACAATTGGCAGTGAATGAAACCGATCAGTTGGTTATTCATCATGCAAGAAAATATTTGCTTGATCTGAGTGAATGGTCAAATGAGACTGTTAGTGATCTAATTCAGCATTTAATGACGGAGCTTTCTCTTGGGAAAGGAAAGGTAATGAAGCCATTGCGAAAATCATTTACAGGGTATGAATCAGGGCCCAATTTAGTCGATTGTTTAGCACTAATTCCAAAAAGTGAGATATTAAAAAGGTTAGATTTGGTGATTTCCTATGTTAGTACGTAGGCACCCAAATGAGATTACAAAACAATTACCAAAGCGAATAAAAGAGTCTCA
>JAYNJH010000112.1:0-5163 GCA_038109885.1 Candidatus Margulisiibacteriota bacterium
AATGGTGTGATAATACATTCCCCTCTGTATGTTTGCCAATTATTGAAAAGAAAAAGAATTTCATCATGGTTGACTTGCAAGAACAACAGATGAATGTTTTTGCTGATAAAGAAAAATTATACCAGTTAATTCAAAATTTAATTATGAATGCAAATAAATATACATCAGAGGGCAAAATTCAATGCATTGTATCCCAAACCTCATCATTTATTAGTATTGTTATCAAAGATAACGGAAATGGCTTAAATCATGACCAGAAAGCCAATTTGGTTAAGGTATTTAAAGATACGTCTTCGCAACCATTTGCTTTAAACGAATCCATTGGTATTGAACTTGCCATTGTAAAGGAATTGGTTCACCTGCATCTCGGTGAGATTCATCTTGAATCAGAGTTGGATCAAGGTACTAGTTTTACCATAACCTTACCCCAAGAAAAAATTGAAACTTTAACTACATCTGTCATTCAGCATGAAACCATGTTGAATTATTCGATGAACAATTAATATTATCAAGTACAGTCAAGAATTTAGTTAGAATAATTGACAAGCTTACTATCGGACCGATATTCTAAATATATTATGTGGAGGGATGGCGGAGTGGTCAATCGCAGCAGACTGTAAATCTGCCGAGTTTATCTCTACGTTGGTTCGAATCCAGCTCCCTCCACCACTAATTAATTTATCCTTAACATTTTATTATGTGAGTGATGAAGATGTTACTTTATCAGTTAATTGAAGGGAATTGTCAGTTTCAAAAAAGTCGAAATCCAATTCAAATACAGGCTCTTCTTTTGGCTTTGATACATTTGCAATACTGGAACTTAGCCAAATTGATACTGTTGTATATTTTTTTTCCACAGAATTTATTTTGATTAACCCTGAATGATCCTCAATAATTTTGGATACAATTGATAGCCCTAAGCCCACATTATTTTTGTCAGCTTTAGATGTTTCATAGGGTACAAAAATCTTTTTTAAACTATCTTGTTTAATCCCGCAACCGTTGTCCGTAATATTAATTTTAATGCCATCAATCATATTTCCTTCATGAATAAATTGATCATTCTCTAATTTAATTAATACGCTTCCATCATTATGGTTGATTGCATCAATTGCATTTGAAACTAGATTTATGATCACTTGACCAATGGCATTGGGATCACCGTGAACCACAGGGTTTTTTAATTGGTTAATAACATTCATCTTAATTTGACGTGCTTTGCAATTGGCCTTGCTTAGTAATAAGATATCGTTCACGATCTCAGAAATATTGAATGCAATAAACTTATAATTTTGTTTTGAACTTAGATAATTTAGCATGGGTTGAATTAGATGATTTAAACGATCAACACTCTCCAAAACCACCTTAAATAGTTTTTTATGGTTGGACTTATTGTGCATTCCCAATTCAGCAGACCCTTGGAGCATCTGAAGTGGGTTTTTAAATTCATGGGCAATGCGTTGAACCAATCTTGCATAATCAGCATATTGCCTTAATTGGCGTTCTGACTCTTTACTTTCACGAAGTTGAGTTAAAGCAGATGATAATTTTTTATTGGATCGCTCTAATTTTTTAGCGGCCTCTTGTTCTGATCGATTAAACGCATTTACCTGGGGCAAAATTAGCCCGAATGTTGTAAAAAAAGCAAACATGTAAATAAACTTAAGGGAATTAGACGGTATTAACGTGGTTAATTTTGGAACTAGAAAATTAATTAAAGTAACGCTAATAATACTTAAAACAATGACACTGTATCCAAGCTTTCTCATCCCTTTTTTAAGTTCACTAGGATATAAAATTAGGGGTAATATTGATAACGGGATATACATTAAATGAGCCCCGGATTGATATCCCAAATAAATTGAAAAAAATGGTAAAATAATCAATGCTTGAGTTGCAATTACTAAAAAACTAGCACTTTCATATTTACTTAATGCATTTAAGCTAAAAATAATCATATATAAAAATAAGGTTGCTAAGACCATTTTAGCCGCCATATGTAGATTAAATTTATAAAAAATAAGCGAATAGGGAAGCGCTGAAATGAACATAAATACGGTTATTTGGTTGGTAAGTTTAACCTGTTTAATCAGGGTTTGATTTAATTGTTTAGTAATTCCTAGGTTAAAAAAATATTTAAAAGTTTTTGGAATAATCACTAATTTCAAAAAAATCAAATTTCTCCGCGTCCCCCTAAATGAAACCAACATAAACATAATACCCTAACATCACTATTTTCACCAAATAGTGAATCTAAATCTCTTGATGTACGTGCATACTTATGCATTAATGCCTTTGTATGACTTTGTTTTGATTTATCTTTTTCTTCGACATTTTCTTTAACCCTGTTTCATAATTCATCGAAATCCTGTTGATTTAACTTATATACCTGTTTTAAATTTATAGGTATATTGTTCAGATCCACGCCAGAGTTTTGTTCACTTTGTTCTAATAACTTATATAGTTCTATGAGTTCTTTTTCTTGATCCTCACAAGCTAACTTTTCGTGTAGGATTCCCTTCTTAAAGTTGCTAATTTGACGGTTTAGTTCATCTAAAAGCGCCATAAATTCTTGCATGATTTCAAGGTCAGAGTTCCATTCAACCATCTTTTTAGCCAAATTAGCTATGGCTTCTTTTCTTTTGCTTTCAGGGAGTAAAGCCTTCTTCTTTAAAATTTTGTTTCTAAGGATTCTATCTTCCTCGCTGGGTGTTGAATTCATAAAAATTGAATTATATCTCTTTTTGAGTTCCTCATTCTTCGTCACTATTTTGTCAAATGCGTTGTCATAAATACCATCTAACTGTTTTTTTTGTTTTTCATTGGGTGATAATTGATTTCTCATTGGGTTATCATATGACGTAATTCCTTTAATTGTATCCAAATCAGATTTGGTTAATTCTTTACTTACGGCGATTGTTTCAAAAAAATGCCCCCCTTTTCTATTATATTCTTTTATTTTTTTATGCATTCCGATTGAAACCTCTTCAGATAATTCCTCTGTAATTTCCAATTCAGATAATGATGATCCACTTGTATTTCTTTCTTTCGTTTCTAAACCCTGAAGCTTTTCTCTAAATTCATTTGATATGGATTCCATTGTTTGTTCACTTTTTGATTTTTGATTTAAAATCGCTATGTGATCTGTTTCCAAATCAGTCAATATAGATTCAATTGTTTCTTCCCCTTTTAATTCTTCTTGTTCAATTAAGTACATCACATCCTGTTTTTTGGGTTTATAATCCATATCAAGTAAATAACTGGTTATTTCTGCTCTCTTCGAGGGGTCTTTCGAAAACATTTCAAGAATTTCAACCATACCAGAAATATCCCCCCCATCTAATTCTCGACTGGTTGGAATGACATCATCATTATCGAACAATTTATTAGGCACACAGGTGGCTAAGACATTATCGAAACGCGATAATTTTTGAATTAATGTGCAAATTTCTAGAATTTTTGTATTTGTAATAAATTTTTCAATTTCACTTTGATCTTGATTTAAACAGGTAAAGTACGTGACCATGTAGGATTGAAAAAAAATGATAATGTTCATGTTATGGTGAGCTGAGTGAACATAATGCGTCCCTAATTCTGGTTTCTTATTAAACTGAACACTTTGTAGAAAATTCTCAAATAAATCTGAATATGCAATCAACATTAAATTGGTTATCGGATCCCTTGTAATAAATGAATTGGATCTTTTTTTTCCTAACTCGCCACCAAACTTATTTAATGCTTCTGATAATCTATCATCTATGGGTTGAGCATGGTCCCGCCATACTCTTTGTATTTTAGTCGCGCTGGCAGCCAATAAGTTCTCTGGCAAAACTGCTTTATTTCGCGCGCCGGCGTCTCTGAGTAAGTCAGAGATTAAGTTTTCCTTCAATTTTTTCTTTTTATCTTCATCGAAATAATCATTTAAAGTTAATTGAGCTTGAGCTCCCCATGTATGTTGAACTGAAGTACTAAGAATTTCAGCAAATTTTGCCTTCTTCTCTTCATCTTGTATTTGACATAAGTCTTTTCCAATGGGATATATCCAAGCAATGGGAATGGCATCCCTAAAACTTAATCCATAACTTTGTTTTAGTTTATGAGCCAATTTAATTTGATTAATCATTTGATTAAATTCTTTAAATATACGTTGATAAACTTCCCAAGCGTATACTAAAAGATTAACAATCTCATTCTCATAATTTGCTAAATTGCTGCCTTTATCTCTCGCTTGGGCTATTTGATATTTTAAATAATTTTTAACGTCTTCTTTTTCTGTTAAGCACAGGACTTCTTGGTCTTCACTTGATCGGAATTCATCACTTGATTGTAATTCTTCAATTGAGGGTGATTCCTCACTTGAGGGGGCACTGTCCTTCGAGACATTTTTGTGTAAACTAAAGGACGATTTATCTGGAAAAATACTTAATGCTAACTTAACAAATTCTTCATCTCGAAGATCATCAGCAATATCGTCAATCATAGCATTTAATAATACCATCCTCATTTGGGTCACGGCGTATAGATGATCAAACATTACCATAAATTCGGAATGCTCTTGTTCAATTAATTTAGGTATTGGCGAATGAAGCTTAAGACCCGGTAGAATCCATGTAAATAATTTTAAATGCCTTGGCTTATACCCTTGAAAATAGTTAGGATCTTTTTCTATTAAATCTTCAATCAACTGTTTGAATGTTTCATGTTCTTCTTTTAATATTTTAAATTCGGGAACATTTTTTTGAAAAAACAAAACATTATTAATATAATCACACATTTGTGACACGGCATTAATTGTAGTTGTTAGAACCGTGAGATCTGGATCTAGAATTTTGGCAAATACTTTTGTCATATTATTCTCATTTAATCGGCCAGAATCATACACCCATTTTGATATAAATCTCATAATATTACGAATAAATTTAAGTGACATTTTTCCATGCAATTTAAATATCTCATTAAATTTTTCAAATAATTTTTCGGGTAAATTATTACCCTGCACTGCTGAACAAACATAATAATAGTCACTTAATATTTGATAAAAACTATAAAGATCATCTTGTTTTGGATCCCCAATGGAAAATAAAGATGCATGCCAAGACTTAAAATGTTGTTCAGATTCTGAATCAGGGTGTTTTGTTGTTACTTTCATATCCACTTCAGACT
>JAYNJH010000113.1:0-5141 GCA_038109885.1 Candidatus Margulisiibacteriota bacterium
TTAAGTGTTTTATTTTTAAAAGAATTTTATTCTAAATTAAAGTATACTTTTTCTTTGCTTCCAATTTTTTGCTTTTTTTCATTATATTTTTCAAACCACTGGTTTTTCTTCAGCATCGATTTAACAAAAGCCGCCCTAATGCCGGTTTACATAACTTCAATTTCACTTATTTTCATCATCATTTGGCTAACAATCTTATTTTTTGACCAATCCAGTGAAATACATAAACAGAACTTAAAAGACGTCCTTTTAACCTATCAACTCTCTGAACGAGAAGGTGAGGTTTTTTTACATATTCTAAATGGTAAGACCAATAAGTTTATTAGTGAAAATTTATTCATAGAGGAAGGTACCGTAAAAAATCACTTGACCAATATCTATAAAAAACTAAGCGTGAAAAGCCGTAATGAACTCATGGCTAAATTTACTGGTTAACTTCTTAGATTAATTTATACTGCAAGCTGAACAGGACATTTCTTTTTGGGTTGTTGAGTCAATGTTATCAATTTGAACTTCCAGTTCGCCACGTTGACCATATTGATTTAAATGTTTAAATTTGAAGTGTTCAGAAATGGGCAAATACCTCTTAAAATTAGATTCATCTATTCCAAAACTTAATATGATCTTTCGCTCTAAAACAAATTTATTATCAGCTTTTGGTTCTGAATGATCTTTTGTACAATGCTTAGGTCCATCAGAAACTAAGAAATCAAGCTCTGATTGTATATTTTGGACCTTACTTTTATCTATGGATTCCCCCTCACATTGATTAATATCAATAAATAGATCTGTTAATTCCATGAGATCGGCTTTTAAGTAATTTGTTTTATTTACAGTATACGCTTGATTTAACCGAGAGATAAAAATATGCGTAATTTCTGGATATTTGGACCATATTTGATGAAGTATTAAATTAAAACACCTTAAAAAGGATACGGTTTTCGGCTGATAAATCGAAATAATTTTATTTAATGATATTAACATTTTAACTTAGCGATTCTACGTAATGTATTCCATTCTAATCTGAATTAATAAGCGTTGTCGATAAAGGCCATACAATAAACATCTATTGTTAAGTCCCCACCCCAAACCTGATCTGGTAACCAACACAGCATCAAAAACTTATCATTCGATTACACAATGATATTTAAATTACATAAGGGACTAATTCAATCCAAAATAGTAGTCTTCAATTTACTAACCAAATTAAAAAAGTGGCACTATAATTACAATGTAGGGTATTAGAATTATTAAATTTATTTTTGTTTTTTCTTTAAAAAATACGCTACATAGATAATCTATAAAATGAGTTTAAATGGTATAAATCAACAATTTTAGATATAATAAATTTATGATTGAGTCTGTCATTACACTGTTACGACCATATCAATATATAAAAAACTTTTTTATATTTCTCCCCTTTTTTTTTGGTCTAAAAGGATTCAATGTTAATCTCATTTACCAACTGGTGTTTACATTTATTGCCTTTTCATCTGTTGCCAGTGCCATTTATATTTTTAATGATATCATTGATATTAAGCATGACAGAGCCCATCCCATCAAAAAGCATCGCCCACTGGCATCGGGGCAGTTGTCTATTAAAGTAGCCACTATTCTTGGCATTGGACTTATCTGCTTTGGGCTATTTATTGCCTGTATACAAAATGTCTGGTTCTCGTTTCTTCTGTATATTTGTTTAAATATATTGTACTCCCTAAAACTAAAACATATCCCTATTATTGATGTATTTATCATTGCGATAGGGTTTGTTATTCGTTTAGTGATTGGGTCGTCTGTAAGCAATGTTGAGCTATCTATGTGGATTGTAATTATGACGTTTTTACTTGCACTATTTTTAGCATTCTCTAAACGAAAAGGCGATCTAGTAAATCTTAATGGACAATCACAAGCTCGTCCTGTGCTTGATGAGTACACTCAAGAGTTTTTAAGCATTTGTATGGCAATTATGGGATCAGTGGTAATTGTGGCTTATATCATGTACACCACATCAGCAACTGTGATTGCTTATACAAACTCAAATTATGTCTACGCGACTAGTATATTTGTGGTTTTTGGTATATTGCGATACCTTAAAATCACTTTTTATGATCAGACAACAGGAAACCCAACCAAAGTATTAATTTATGACATATGGCTACAACTGAGTATACTATTTTGGTTGCTTAGTTTTGCTATTTTACTGTATCGATGAATGAGATATCAAACTGGGGAAACACCCCGACCATTCAAGCTTCACTGATTCCATTTCATAAATTAAGTCAGCTTAAGGAAGTTATCCAACACATACCAAATCTCATCCCAAGAGGCATGGGACGTTGCTATGGTGATAGCGCTCTCAATGCCACTGTACTGTCGACCACGAACTTTAATCAACTCATATCATTTGATCCATCAACAGGTATTTTTATCTGTCAATCAGGAATGACACTTGAATCTATATTGAATACAATTGTACCCGCCGGTTGGTTTTTACCGGTAACGCCGGGCACTAAATTTATTACTATTGGGGGGGCCGTTGCAGCGAATGTTCATGGTAAAAATCATCATGTGCATGGCTCGCTCTCCCACCATCTGAAATATATTGATGTGTTGACATCTGATGGAAACATAAACCGATGCTCCTATGATGAAAACCCTGATTTATTTTATATGACATGTGGGGGTATGGGGTTAACCGGAGTCATTATTGAAGTCGCCATTAAGCTTATTCCCATTTCATCATCGTATATTCGACAAAAAACCATGCGCGCAAACAATCTGGACACCATTATGGACTATTTTGAATCCCACCATCACTGGACATACTCGGTTGCGTGGATTGATTGTTTGGCAAAAGGATCATCGCTTGGCCGGTCTGTACTGATGCTTGGCGAACACGCCACATGTGATGAGTTATCTCATGCTCAATCAAAACGACATCTTTATGTTAGCTCTAAGCGTAAAAAAAGTATTCCATTTTTCCTACCTAACATGGCATTAAACCCATGGACAGTACGACTGTTCAACATGGGTTACTTTCATTTGAGTCCACAATCAGAATCGACAAAAATTATAGACTATGACACCTTTTTTTATCCTTTGGATCATATTCATCATTGGAATAAATGCTACGGGAAGCGTGGATTCACACAATATCAATGTGTATTTCCATTGCATTCTAGTAAAGACGGTTTAACCCAACTGCTCCATAAAATATCCACTAGTGGCCAAGGATCCTTTCTAGCGGTATTAAAACGATTTGGAAAGGAGTCACTTCCTGGATTATCGTTTCCTATGGAAGGGTACACATTAGCACTTGACTTTCCTATGACTTACAAAACATGCCAACTCATGAATGAACTTGACTCCATCGTAGAACATTATGATGGCCGTTTATATTTAGCCAAAGATTCTCGCATGAGTGCATCGTTTTTTAAATCCACTTATAAAAATATTGACACATTTATTTCTCATAAAAAAAAAATTGATACCAGAGATCAATTTCAATCGATGCAATCTCGCCGGCTAAATATTAATACATGAACAAACACAACGTATTGCTCTCTATTTAGAGAAAATACAATTCGCCAAAGATTTAAACGAAGCATTTTTATTACCCCTGCAATTTTTAGATACTCAACAGCAACAATTATTAATTATCAATTCTGGGTAACCCATAAGTTTAAAATTACCCCTTGGGGAACTAAACATATCGCCCAAAAAACAAGCCGAAGGATGTGAGCTCATTTGTATTTCTGCATCACCTGGATTGCTATTATCACCTATAATGAGTGAATTACAACTTAAGCGTCTTATCGGATCAATATTTAAGACCAACCAAAATGGTCAAATTATACCTGTCATGACATCTAAAAATTGCAAGGGCATTGAAAAAATAAATCGATTAAATGCAAGTTTTAAAAAGAGTTATTTTATACAATGCTTTTACTCTGATCATAAATCTGATTTACCCTTATTCAAGCTTGCCAAACATAAATTCTTGGTTACCAACGGTGATGTCAACCCATGTAAAATCTGTATTGCTTCAGGAAAATTATATACAAAAAACAATGATTAAATCAGGGCTCAAATAGTCAATCATAATGTCTGTATGTAATAATAATATGGTATGAAATCAATTTTAATTTTAGGTTCCACATCGGATATTGGCCATGCGTTAGCGAAAGAATATTTAACAAGTGGCTATTCGGTTATGCTCGCTGCCAGAAATATGAATGCTCTGGATCATCAAAAAAGAGAGCTCCAAACACATTTTTCTGAACACCTCCTCCAAACCATTGTATTTGATGCGTGCGCCTTTGATTCTCACCAAGGATTTTATGATTCGCTAGACCAAAAACCAGATGGGGTGGTTACTCTTATAGGCTATTTAGGTGAACAAAAAGTATCAGAACTGTCATTTAAAGAAACACAACAGGTGATTGATTCCAACTATACAGGAAATATATCCATCTTAAATATTATTGCGACTGATTTTGAGAAGCGCGGTCATGGGTTTATTTGTGGCGTGAGTTCAGTAGCTGCGGATCGTGGCCGAAAAAGCAACTATATCTATGGATCAGCTAAAGCTGGATTTACCGCTTATTTAAGTGGGCTCAGAAATCGATTACATCACGCCAATGTTCACGTTCTCACAGTGCATCCTGGATTTGTAAATACTAAAATGACACAGCATCTGATATTACCTCCCCGGTTAACAGCTAATCCTGAACAAGTTGCAAGAGCCATTTTTAGAGCTCAGCATAGTAATAAAAATATATTGTATGTAAGATCGATCTGGAAGTATATTATGTTGGTTATTAAAAATATTCCCGAATCATTATTTAAACGCCTAAGTTTATAAGTTCTAAGCAAAAAAACAGAATAACCTCTAACCCAATTTATAAATTTTTTATTGTATAAACTAAATAAAATTATATTATATATAAAATAATCCCTGTCCTTGCAGTAACTATACTAACTTTAGAGATGATTCAAATATTATCATTCAGCGTTTTCAAAATTGATTGGTTAATTTAAAAACACATTTATCTAATAATTAAAAACAAAATTATGATTAGTTAGGAAAATAAGCTTAGCGGAATTAATTTGGTAGCGGGGGCAGGACTCGAACCTGCGAC
>JAYNJH010000114.1:0-5137 GCA_038109885.1 Candidatus Margulisiibacteriota bacterium
GGGGCGAAGTTGTCGATGTATCTATTTTTTAAGGAATTTTGTACGGGTAAAAAGATGACGCAAACAAGACGTAAATTTTATATGTCACAATTTTTTGATAAAGAATTGTATCGGGAATGTTATGTTTTTGCTCATGCAATATTGCAATCTGATCCTCATGACCAATTGGCAATTTTTTGTTTAGCGGTAATCTATCTGAAAGCATTAAATCAACCGGAATTAGCCAGGAAAATGTTTTCTGCACTCATTGATGTTGGGTATAATGTTCAAGAATGCCAGGCTTACCTTGGTCAAACTTAATTTATTTTTAAATATTTACGTTTACCTACTTTAATAATGGTATCTTTGATTGGTTCAAAGCTATGGTTTGGGTTGGATACTCGTTCTTCATTAATGCTGATAGCCCCTTGTTCGATTAAGCGGCGACCTTCTTTTTTTGAAGGAATTAATTTTTGCTCATTTAGAAATGAGAGCAGGTGTAAAGGTGTGGTTGATTCAATGTGGACTGATGGAATGTCATCCGGTAACGCCTTATTTGAAAAAACATTTATGAAATTATTTTGGGCATTAGTTGCACTTTCATCAGAATGAAATGTGGTAACAATGTAGTGTGCAAGTTCTAATTTTAAATTGCGAGGATTTTCACCTTGTTTTAAGGCCGTAGATTTTTCTTGAATTTCTTGGCGAGTGCAATTTGTAAGCAACGAAAAATAACGAATAATTAATTCATCTGGAATTGACATGCATTTTCCAAACATGTCATTTGGTTTGTCTAAAATACCAATATGGTTGTTAAGTGATTTACTCATTTTCTGTGTGCCGTCCAACCCTTCTAGAATGGGGAGTGTTAATACGGACTGTGGTGTTAGACCAGCTTCTTTTTGAAGATGACGGCCAACCAACAAATTGAATTTTTGATCGGTTCCACCAATTTCAACATCATTTTTTAAATGTACAGAATCATAGCCTTGCAGTAATGGATATAAAAATTCATGAATGCTAATGGGTGAGTTGTTTTTATAGCGTTTTGAAAAATCATCACGCTCCAACATTCGTGCTACGGTAAACTTTGCACAAAGGGATACGATTTCATTGGGTGTTAATTGATTTAACCAACTGGCGTTGTAAACAACGGTTGTTTTTGATTGATCTAGTACTTTGAAAACTTGATTTAAATAGGTTTCGGCGTTTGCTTTGACATCGTCTTTGGTTAATGGTTTCCGAGTGACTGATTTGCCAGTTGGGTCCCCAATTTGAGCCGTAAAATCACCAATTATGAATATAATTTGATGCCCAAGACGTTGGAATTTTGCCAATTGATTTAAAATTACATAATGACCTAAATGTAAGTCTGGAGCGGAGGGGTCTGCACCCCATTTGATGGTTAGTTTTTTTTTGCCATTTAGTTCTGATTTAAAATTTTCGTTATCGGAAATGATGTCTTCAAAATGATCGAAATTTAATTCACTCATGGCTCTATTATAAGGATTCTTTAAGGTTACGTCGAATTTTGATTTAATCCTTCGTTGATTGACGCTTCGTTATGATTTAAAATGGAGTTTAACTCATTATAAATAGGAGTCGTTTGTGATTTTTAGGTCAAAAAGGTCAATAGGAAAAATTTCTCGTTCTCGTTCTTCAGCACGATTTGGGCGCCCGTCTCGCGGAAATCAACTGCTAAAAACATTGGGGATTAAAGTGTTTAAATGGGGTGTTGTATTTGCATCGTTTATGGCGATTTTAGGGCTGTGTGTCAGTTTGTTTTTTATGCGTCAATTGCCCGATGTGGACACCATTAGTACGTATATTCCTGCTGAAACCACTAAAATTTATTCAGCAGATGGGGTCATTCTAGCTGAACTGCATCAAGAAGAAAATCGGATTCGAATTCCTATTGATCAAATTTCAAAGACATTACAAAAAACAGTTATTGCAATGGAAGATACGGACTTTTATCGACATAATGGGATTAATATTAAGGGGATTATGCGTGCCCTTTATCGTGATATTATTGCCATGGCTTTTGTTGAAGGGGGCTCAACCTTAACCCAACAGTTGGCTCGAAATTTATTTCTAGAAAAACAAAAAAAGATTGAGCGTAAAATTAAAGAGATCTTAATGGCACTTGAAATCGAGCGAAAATATACGAAAGTTGAAATTTTAGAACTTTATTTAAATCAAGTGTACTGGGGGCATAATGCGTATGGTATTGAATCTGCTTCGCAAATGTATTTTGGGAAAAAGTCCAAAAACTTAACGCTGGCTGAAGCTGCGGGTTTGGTGGGAATGTTGCAAGCGCCTGAAAGCTATAGCCCATTTCGCCATTTTCAGCGATTTAAAAAACGACAACGAGTTGTATTAATGCGTATGGCTAATTTAGGGTTAATAACCAATGAACAAGTTGAAGATGCATATAACGAAAAGTTAACATTAGTGTCACGAAAGCGTCATCGTTACAAAGCTGGGTATTTTGCCAGTTATGTTGTTGATCAATTGATTGAAATGTATGGTGAAGAGGCACTTTATACTTCTGGGATGAAGGTTTATACGACCTTAAATTATGAGCTGCAAAAACATGCTGAAGATGTGGTTGCAAAGTATAAGAAGTATGGCGAACAAGTTTTTGTTCTAAAGGGAGAGCGTTACCCGAGTTTGAATTATCAAGAGGCGGCATTATTGGCGATTGATCCACGAAATGGCCATATCATTGCAATGCAAGGTGGGGTTGACTTTAGTGAATCACAATTTAATCGTACGGTTCAGGCTCAGCGACAACCGGGATCGGCATTTAAACCGTTTGTTTATTTGGCGGCCTTTGATCGTGGGTATTCCCCTGGTACGATTGTTTCTGATACACCGGTGACATTTAATACTATTGAAGGTCCGTATTCACCTCAAAATTATTCCTTAAAATTTTCAGGGAATTTACCAATTCGACGTGCATTTGAAAAATCAGTCAATGTTGTTGCTGTAAAATTGAATGATTTGGTATCCCCCAAAACCGTGGTTTCATTTGCGCAAAAGTCCGGAATTGTTTCACCGATGAACCCGGTATTATCTTTGCCTTTGGGGGCTAATGAAGTTAGCATGATTGAATTGATGCAGTCTTACATGGTTTTTGCAAATTATGGAAAACGAGTGAATCCCGTATCAATTTTGAAAATTGAAGATCGAAATGGCGTTCCTTTATATAAACACCGTTTTAAAGAAACCCGAGTTTTGGATGAAAACTTGGTGGTTACATTGGTTGATACCATGCGTGGCATTGTTGACTATGGTACTGGGCGAGGGGCCAAATTGCCACGGCCAATTGCTGGCAAAACAGGGACCACTTCAGATTATAAAGATGCATGGTTTTTTGGATTTGTCCCTCAGTTGGTTTGTGCCACCTGGGTTGGAAATGATGGTAATGAACCGATGAATCGAGTGACTGGGGGCTGGGTACCTGCGCAAATGTGGAAAATGTTTATGAAAAAAGCATTGGCGGGTGTTCCTGCTCAAGATTTTAAGTATCCTAAGGGGATGGTAAAGCGGCGTGTGAATTGGGATACCAAACTATTGGCGTCTAAAGATACCCCCGATGATGCAAGTGTGACGATTGAAAAATATTGGATTGGGACAGAACCGACAGAATTCGATACAATTGAAATAATAGAAAAAGTACGTTTTAAAGAACGTCGTGATGCAGAGGAAGAGAGCCTGGTTAGCGATTTCTTTAATATGTGATGGAGGTATAAACTATGGCGTTACAAGATTATTTAAATACAGTTCAAAATGTGGTAATTGTTGGATCCGGACCGGCTGGGCATACTGCAGCAATTTATGCGGCTAGGGCAAAGTTATCGCCAATTATGTTCGAGGGAGAGTATGCTGGTGGAGTTGCGGCGGGTGGTCAGTTAACGACGACTACGGATGTTGAAAATTTTCCCGGGTTTCCGAATGGTGTTATGGGGCCGGATTTAATGTTCTCGATGCGGGAACAGTCCATTAATTGTGGCACCAAAATTTATACAAAAACCATTGATTCAATTGACTTTTCACAGCGCCCATTTAAAATAACGGGGTCATTCGGGGATATTTTTGCTCATGTTGTTATTATCGCAACGGGTGCAACTGCGAAGCGTTTAAATATTAAAGGTGAAGATTATTATTGGCAGAAAGGAATTTCAGCTTGTGCTGTTTGTGATGGTGCGTTGCCCATTTTTCGTGATAAGCCATTGGTGGTTATTGGTGGT
This sequence comes from Candidatus Margulisiibacteriota bacterium, assembly GCA_038109885.1. Taxonomy (GTDB): domain Bacteria; phylum Margulisbacteria; class Marinamargulisbacteria; order UBA817; family UBA817; genus UBA817. The sequence continues at coordinate 4,236 of JAYNJH010000114.1, forward strand.
GGTGATTCTGCGGTAGAAGAGGCGACGTATTTGACAAAATTTGCCTCAAAAGTAACGTTGTTGGTTCGAAAAGATCATTTGCGAGCATCTAAAGTTATGCAGGAGCGCGCCTTTAAAAATGAGAAAATTGAAATTTTATGGAACACGGAAGCCGTTGAAGCTAAAGGTGAGGATTTGATGACTCATCTAACCATTGTAAATAATCAATCCAATGAAGAGTCAACGTTAAGCGCAAATGGATTATTTTATGCCATTGGGCATGAGCCAAATACTGGTTTTTTAAATCAACAATTGGATTTGGATGATACAGGTTATGTTTTAACCAAAGGAACATCGATGTCAACGAGTATTCCTGGGGTATATGCCTGTGGGGATGTTCAAGATAAAACATATCGACAAGCGATAACAGCCGCAGGCACGGGTTGCATGGCCGCTTTGGATGCTGAGCGTTATTTAACTGAAGAAGGCATTATTTGATTTTTAAGTTTTCGTTTTTTGTTTTGGCTTTAACTGTTCTTGTGGCTTCTGACCCTGGCGAGCAATTTCCAATTCAATATGCTCAAAAACCTTACATGGAATATTCCGATTACCAAGAGCCAATGCAGCGAGATTATCGTTTATTAAAGGAGGGCATGTCGGCGCAATTGGACAATTTTAAAGCACACTTTAATGCCGTATTATTTGTGAATACTCCGGGCTATAAACGGTATAAATTTGTGGCTTATTTGCATGATGACGAAAACATTATCCCAATTCAATATATTGATTGGGGACGTGTCGGGCCAGTATTGTCTCATCGTCCGTTGGATTTTTATGTGCCTGGAAAATATAATTTCTTTTGTTTGGAGCCTCAAGATGGTATTGCTTTATATACCTTTGATGGGCGATTTTATCGTGATACT
>JAYNJH010000115.1:0-5116 GCA_038109885.1 Candidatus Margulisiibacteriota bacterium
AGATAGAGATGTATTAGTTAAATTAATAGAGCTACATTTAAAAAAAATAAAGGGATTAAGTGCATATAAAATGGATTTAGGGGACTATAAATTTTACATTGAGTTCATATGATAAACGCCATTTGACTATTTTAAGCGAACTCGAAATCCATCTGGAGTATCTTCGACGACGTACCCTTTAGATTCAATTTGATTTCGAAGGGTATCTGCAGTTTGATAATCCTTCGCTTTTTTGGCCTCCCACCGCGCTTGGGCCATGGCATCAATATCATTAGGGACTGCTTTTGATTCGATATAAAATAACCCAATGGCTTGGCCTAGTGTTTTAAGCCGTTGGGTGCCACATTGGTGTGCATGAATCAACTTTAATAATTCAAATAATTGAGCAATGGCTTCTGAAATATTCAAGTCATTGTAAAGTGCGGCCCAAAATCGATCCTCCACCAAATTGAATTTAGGTAATAAGTCTTGAGGAATTGGCAAATCATCAACAATATCAAAAACAGAGGTTAATCGATGATAAGCGGCTTTTGCATCATCCAATGTTTCTGTTGAGTAGTTTAAAGGGGCACGATAATGAGTTTTTAATAAGAAAAAGCGTACAACATCAGGGCTATAATTATTATATACCTCACGTAAAGTAAAGAAATTACCCAATGACTTGGACATTTTTTCATTATTAATTGTAACAAAACCATTATGTACCCAATAATTTGCAAAAGGGGTGTGATAAGCACATTTTGCCTGGGCCAGCTCATTTTCATGGTGAGGAAACTGCAAGTCGGCACCGCCCCCATGAATATCAATATGTGAACCTAAAATGGATTCAACCATAGCGACACATTCTGTATGCCAACCAGGTCGGCCAGCACCCCAAGGCGATTTCCATTGCGGTTCTTCGGGTTTTGATGGCTTCCATAATACAAAATCAAGCGGGGAGTCTTTTTGCTCTTCAACATCAACACGGGCACCACTTTGAAGGTCTTCAACATCTTTATTTGATAGTTCACCATAATCATGGCAAGAACTTACGTTAAAGTAAACAGTTCCCTGGCGTTCATAAGCAGATCCTTTTTTGATTAATGATTCAATCAAAGTGATCATTTGTGGAATGCATGCGGTGGCTTTTGGGTAATCAGTCGCGGGAAGAATATTTAATTGGTTCATGTCATCAAAATAAGCATCAATAAATCGTTGGCTTAATTGGGCTGCAGATTCATTATTTTTATTTGATCGATCAATAATTTTATCGTCAATATCAGTAAAGTTTTGAACGTGATTAACGGTATATCCAGCATGCTTCAAAACCCGTTTTAGTAAATCAAACGCAACATAAGCGCGAGCGTGCCCCATGTGGCAAAAGTCATATACAGTGACGCCACAAACATACATCGTAACATGATTTTTTTTAATGGATTTAAATGCTTCAATTTGGCGGGTAAGTGAGTTATATAGTTTCATTCATTCACATACCCATGATCCATTGTTGGGAATTGCTTGGATTCAACGTCGTCTTTAAATGCATTTAAAGCGTTAGTAATCAGTGTCGATGCATCCAAATAGGTTTTTAAAAATTTTGGCGAAAAGTTGGGGGTTAATCCTAGAACATCATTCGTAACCAAAACTTGACCAGAGCAATGTGGCCCCGCCCCAATGCCAATTGTGGGGCATTGAATTTGATCTGTAATCGTTTTTGATAGTGAGATCGGGACTTTTTCAAGCACAATCCCAAACACCCCAATCTCAGATAATTGATTCGCCAACTGAGTGAGTTGCTGTTTTTCATTCGCTTGGGCACCCTTAAGTGTGTAGCCACCAGATTCGTGAACGTACTGTGGCTGTAAGCCGATATGTCCCATAACCGGAATTCCCTCTTGAATTAATCGTTCAATGGTTGGCAAATGAGATGATCGAACTTCACATTTAACAGCCATCGCACCGGCTTGAATTAGCTGTGTCGCATTTTTAAGTGTTTCCTCGATTGAAATGTTGTAAGTCATAAATGGCATATCGGCAATAACCAAGGTATGTTGAACCCCATTGCATACCGCTTTGGTATGATAAACCATTTCCTCGAGAGTCATCTTTACGGTTGTTGAGTCCCCATAAAAGGTATGGCGTAGAGAATCCCCAACTAAAATGCCATCAATATTACTCATTTCAATCAAGCGTGCCATGGTGGCATCATAGGCAGTGAGAAGTGTTAGTGGGGTACCGTCTTGATATTTTTTTTTCCAACGAATAATACTCATGATGTTGACTCTTTATATAAACTAAAAAGACGGGTTTCAAGGGCTTCACGGTTTAAAAACCGAGTTAAATTTCCTTTTTCTGCAATTGAAATGGTACCGGTTTCTTCAGAAACCACAATTACCAAGGCGTCCGTTTCTTCACTAATCCCAATCGCAGACATATGTCGTGTACCAAGGCGTTTGTCAGAAAGTTTAGAGTTGGTAAGTGGTAAAAGGCACCCGGCAGTTAATATCTCATTTCCTCGGACAATGATAGCGCCATCATGCGTTGGTGAACCTGGCCAAAACAAAGAACAAATTAATTCAGACGTTAAGTTTGCTTGAATACTAATTCCAGATTCAGTATATTCGTCTAGCGGTGAGTTTTGTTCAATAACCATCAAGGCACCAATTTTATTTTTAGATAGAAACTCTACACTTTGTAAAATTCGTTTAATTAGTAATGGTTGCTTCGTCTTTTTTGCGGGGTTCGCAAAGAAAAGTTTTCCTCGCCGAATCTTTTCGGAAGAACGACGGATTTCATTTTGAAAAATAATCATTATAAATACAATAAAAATAATAAAGAATTGTTCAATAAATGCCGAGAATAATGTAAGCCCAATCATCTTACTAACGGAATAGCTTAAAATGAAGATCATTAGTATAGCGGAGATGTTCTGAATTTGAGTGCGTTTAAGAATGCTAAAAAATAAATACAATGAAAGGATAATAAATCCAAAGTCAATTACGCCCAATAAGGTTATATTTTCAGCATTAATCATAAAATATCGTGTTGAATTATATCCTGATACGTTTCACGTTTTACAATTAGTCGATGTTTGGCGTTATTAACCAAAACCATGGCGGGCTTACAAAATCGATTATAATTAGATGCCATAGAATAATTGTACGCGCCCGTACCATAAACAACAATAATATCATTGGCATTGGCAATCGGAAGGCTAACATTATCAGCTAAAATATCGCCAGATTCACAAAATTTGCCAGCAATTTTATAGTTTTCTCTGTTCGGTGACTTTGGGTCTAAAATATCAAATGTGTATTGTGACTGATACATCATAGGGCGCGGATTATCTGCCATTCCCCCATCCACAAATAAATAATGTGATCCCCCATCCACATGTTTGGTTGCCCCGACGGAATATAGAGTTACGCCAGCATTCGCAATGATTGATCGTCCTGGCTCAAATACTAATTTGGGACGAGAGAGATTTTTTTCTTGGCAGAGTAATTTTAGCTCGGTTGCCATTTGCAAAACAATTTCTGAAATATCAGGGGCATTTTCGTTATCCGTGTATTGAATTCCAAAACCACCACCACAATTTAATTCAAGTATTTCGTGCCCGGTATCTGTTTTAATCTCTTCCATGAACGATACTAAAATTGAAACCAAATCATAATAAGGCTGAATATCAAATATTTGTGATCCAATATGGGCATGAATGCCAATAAAACTTCCCCACTTCGAATGAATTACCTTGTTGATTAAGGGTAAAATCTCAGGGAAGGTAAGTCCAAATTTAGAATCAATGTGACCTGTTTTTATGTATTCATGAGTATGCGCTTCAATGCCAGGCTTAATTCGAAACATAATTAGGGCCTGGGTATTTAGTTCTGTCGCAACATGTTCAATGAGGGCCAATTCAAATGGGTTATCAACAACTAATCGAACCTGGTGTTCAATGGCCAATGTTAGTTCTTCTTTTGATTTATTATTGCCGTGAAAATAGATTTTATTACGGTCAACATTGCTTTTTAATACCGTAAATAACTCACCGCCCGAAACAACATCCGCTCCCAGTCCTTCATCCGCAATAATATTGGATATGCCAATATTTAGCCCCGCTTTAGATGCATAAGCCACTGTGAAGTGTGGGTAGTGTTCAGTTAAAATGCGAGTAAATAGTTGGCAATTGGAACGAATGGTTGATTCATCCAAAACATATAAGGGTGTCCCGTAGGTTTGTGCAAGCGCTGATAATGAGCACCCCCCAACCAAGATATCATTGGGCATTTTCTTGCTTGTAATTGGCCGAATACGATTCATTAATGTTCTTTCAAATCAACCAATAGAGGTTCAAGCGACTCATTCGAATCAATCATGGCATAACTTAAAATAAATAATTGATCCCCAACCATACCTTTGCGGGCAGCTGGCCCATTAAGGCCAATCACATTCGAGCCTCGTTCGCCTTTAATTACATAGGTTTCAAGGCGCTCACCATTGTTTAAATTTACCACCTGAACACGCTCGTTTTCACGCAGATTTGCAGCTGCCATCAAATCTTCATCAATGGTAATTGATCCTACATAATAAAGTTCCGTATGGGTAATGGTAGCATATGAAATTTTTGATTTTAAAACTGTAATTTGCATTAGTAGCTTATTATAACCTCTAACGATTGAACAAACAATTCCAACATTTCAGTTATTTGACTTTGATTTAATAGCTGTTATGATGTTAACCATGAGAATAATCATTAGTTTAATTATTCCTTTAGTTTTAAGCGCTTGTTCAGAATTAGCCCCGGATAGTGTTGTAATGGCTGATGATATGTTTGCTTACATGGATTTTAAAACAGAAACATTGAATGCTGGCGCTTCCTCGGATACTGTTACCATAAGGTTAGAATCAAGTGACAATTTAATAGAGGTCAGTACAGTCAAGTTAAATGGTACAACAATGACATTTGGTTCAAATGGTTATCAAAGCACCACCACTACTATAAATGAGGGGGATACATTTGATGTGGATTGTTATTTAAATCAATCCAATGTTATTTATAACGAAAGTGTGGAAGATAGTAAAATTACAATTCAATCATTGCCAGAATTTAAAATTAAAGTAGCGGATCAGTTATCCG
>JAYNJH010000116.1:0-2906 GCA_038109885.1 Candidatus Margulisiibacteriota bacterium
TGTAACTGAAAATACTCGAAAAAATTTAGGCAAATTTCGATCATTATTAATTCCATACTCTTTCAAAAATGGTTTAAATCTAGCTCTATCTATCGATGTAAAAGTCACATTCGGAACAACTGAGGATGAAATAATGAGCAACCCATTAGGCTTTGCATCCGACAAAACAAATTTATTAATATACCGAACAGGATTAGAATAAAGCGAATAATAGTGATCATATTGAGCTTTAGAATTTTTTGATTTTTTACTAATCTTAGACTGAATTGATGAAATTTCTTTTTCAAGTCGAGATAACTCAACTTGATATCGAGAAACACCTCTTTTAGAGTTGCTTACATCGGTTTCAAGTGGAGAAATAATAAATGAATTAATTAAAATATTAAAAAGAATCAAAAATAGTATAGCAGAAAAAATCAACCCAAAAATTCGAACCCATATATTAGATAATAATAATTTTAAATAATTCATTTTTTCTTAAGATAAAATTCAACATAAAATGTTGCCCTGTTTGCACCAGCACCCATACCTAAATTGTAACGAACCCGATCAAAGTTTGGGAAATTTTCTAACTTTTGTAAAAAAATATAAAAGGAATAATTCCCATTTACCGAACTTGAAGTTCCTGAAATATCAACACGTTCGCCTCGTATTTGCAAAACTTTAAATGACATGTCTGGCGTTGTAATTGAAACCAGTTGATAAAGAAGATCATCAATATTCACTGCAGAGTTAAAAACCTTTGTTGTAAGATCTGAAAAATCAATAATTTTTTGCTGTTGCTGAATTCGATTTCTCAATTCAACCATCTCACGACGTTTCTGAGCATTACTTTTTACTTGTTGGGAGCGGTTATTTAAAAAAGAGTCATATTGATCCTTTAAGATTTTATATTTATAAACATAAAAGCCACTAAAAAGTAAAAGCATTATTAAAAAAATTGTAATAGTATATTTTATAACACGTCTTTCAAATCGAGTTTGAATTGGAATTAAATTAAATGAACGAAATGAACGATCCATAAAATGCTTAGCATATGCAAATAAAAACGTAACCTTTCTTTCAACAATATCAAAACTGAAAAATGAATCTTTAACTGGTAATAAATCCAATTTAAATCGTTTTATTTTCCTTTTCTTTAAATTTGTATCTAATATGACAACATCAGAAATACAGTAAATGGTTTCAATTGATTGATTTGTAAATTTGTTTAAGTAAGAATCAATTGAAGACTCTACAAAATCAGAAATTGAATCTAACACAGAATCTAAAACTTTTAACTTAGATTGGTTTTCGTCTATGCGAATAATCATTCGTCGATAAACTTTAATTTGATTATTTAAAATCACATAAAGACGAACTCTTGTTTGACTTATATCAAGAATAACTGCTGTTTGTTTTGGTTCTATGTCAAACACATTGTTATTAAATAAGAATTGAAATCCATGGTACCGAGATACCATAGATGTCAATCGTAACTTATTATTTTCAAAAACAGATTCAATGCCAATTAAAGTTGATTTTTTAATTAAGTAAGCTAGAACCATTTCAAGATCAGGATAGTCAGAAGGCCCAAAAGAAACCGCATAGAAATAATCAGACAATTGATCAATTTCAATATCCAACGATTCATGTAAATTTAATACTTGAGATTTCGAAAAATGAAAACGATGCATTGTTAAATAATGATCATCAATTACCATCATAACTTGTGCTTTTGGGTTAAATAATTTGTGCCCTAACAAAGTTTTAAGTAAACTATCCAACGCAGAAATCAAAGTATCATCAATGGATTGAATCAGCTCAAACGCGACATTAACAGTTTGATTATTTTCAGTCATTTGATAAGCCACAATATCATTTAACCTTAAATAAATAACCAAACTTGCAGATTGATTATTTATCTTATTTCTAAAACTCAATATGCGCGTTTTTAATTGATCCATCGGAATACTTAAAGTATATACTGACTGCACCAGTCTGAGGAAGCGCAGAAAAATTCAAATCAAAAGATCGGTTTAATCCAGTCATCGGGGACGCTAAGTTAACAACCTCACCCATAGTAATATTTGGTGTAATGCTAAGCCTCTGTCCATCTGTATCAATAGTATAACTAATTAAAGTATCCTCAACGTTGAATGGGTACCACACAGATCGGATCGATACTAATGTTGTTGGTGAAGAGGACGTAATTCCAACTCCCGTAATTTGATTTGAATTTACGGCAACTCCTGCCAAATTAAAAATAGACCCACTTGACTGAGTATTTATTTTAGAAACATTAAATGTAGACACACGATCTGTCGCCAAATTTTTAATAACGAATTCAGATGACCCATCCGATAAACTTTCACTAGTTAACTCATAATTATTCGAAATATCAAGCGGCAGTTGAAATGAAGATGCATTTTTTTCAATTAAAAAAGAAACGAACGATTTAATACTTTCTCGATTCAAAACATCTTGATAGATGTCATTAAGTTGATACTGTTGATTTAAAGCTTTTGCTGACATTAAATGTAAAACCGTAACAACGGCAATAATGAAAAATAAAATTCCTGATGTAAGAATTAATAAATAGCCTTTCATTAAAATTCACCTATCTTTATTTGTTGATTATCACACATTATTCCAGTTAATACAGAGTGATCTAATAAAGAAGATCCTAATCGCAAATCAATATATTGAACATCATCTATTTGTGAAGTTTGATTGAAAAAATAATCAAAATATCGTATCTCGTTTGTTGAATCAAGGTTTATGTACCGATACAAAACGGCTTCAGTCCCATTCGAAATGTTTTTTAACATTAAAGTGTTGGACTGAAAACGTAAGGAATACGTATCATTTTGAGAAAACATAAACTCAGAAGATGAAATAGATAATTTAGAACATTCCATAAAAGA
>JAYNJH010000116.1:2916-5098 GCA_038109885.1 Candidatus Margulisiibacteriota bacterium
ATTAATCATCACCGAAGACTCATTTAAGACACTCATTTTTAACAACATTTTAGAAAAACGATTAATATACGTCGCAGGATTAGTTACAACAACAAATATAATTATGAACGATGTCACCAGCACAATTTCCAAAACTGAATATCCCTTAAACCGATACATAACTATAGTTTAGCAAATCATTTACAATATTTCTTATAACTATCGATTAAACTTAACTGATACCAGGGGGTATAAATCAAATTACGCACCGATTCACATACTTGAGAAAGGGATTTATCATGCTTAAAATGATTAAAATATTTTAAAATAAAATAAAGTATTTGATCGTAATGATAATCATCCAGAAAATCATTTTCCAGTAACCGTTCATTAATAAAAATATCGGATTTATAATACGGAAATTCAGATTTTAAACGAGATTGAATCATGGCGTGTAATTGATTCGTAATCAAGTCATTATTGTATAAAGAAAGAACATCATACAAATAAAAACTCTCAAGTAGTGTCCGCTGATTAGAAACCTGATCAATTAAAACCAAACGTAAAGCATCCTCAATATCACCATACAACTTAATACCCAACTCATTCCTAACCTGGTACAACGTTTTAAGAAGGAGTGAATTATCGATAATAGAAAAAAACAAATCTTTTTTAAGCTTAAACTTTGAGTTTTGTCGAAATAATAAAAGTGATTTTCGATTAACCTGATGCAAATCATAAACTGAAGTTAAAGCAAGCGCACTATGATTCATTAATGTTGTAAATTGCTTAAATAAAGACGGTGAAATACCTTCTAAGGCTTGATCATTAAAAAAATAATAACGACCTTCTTGATTTATATCACCAGAATCTACCCCAGTATAAAAGTACCCCTTTGGGTCCTTGAGGTGATCAAGAATAAACGCCAAATTAAATTCAATATAGTCCAGATATATCGGATCCTTAAACGATAAATACTGCTCAATTAAAATCTGAATAAAAGAGACTTGGTCAATCAATAGTTTTTCATAATGTGGACGAGTCCAATCACTTTCAGAACTATATCTATGAACCCCACCTTCAATAAAATCAAATAATGGTGATTTAATGACATTATTTACTAGCAATGAAATATCTGATGATGAAACATAACCTAATGATTTAAGAATTACAAAATTTCTAAAATACGGAAATTTATTTTGTTGAAGTAAGCCACCAAAATCTAAATCAAGATTTAACTCCAAAAAATTACTTAAATTATCATCCAAAGATATAACCGGATTTAGCTTCTTTTTTTCTTTGATTGAAATATAATCATCCAACCATTCATTAGCAAATTTTTGAACAGAATCAGAATCTTGCATCCAATCCCTTCGAATATTGCTCAAAGCAACCATAAGGTCTTTTCTATTTGACCAACGATTAAAATACAATGGAATACCATCAGGTGTAGTTACAATAATCATTGGCCATCCGGAACTTCCCATTTGATGAAGCATAAGCTCCATATATAACTTATCAATCTCTGGCAACTGATGACGATCAATTAATACAGGAACAAAGTAGCGATTAATAATTTTAGAACTAACAGGATGTTTATATACCTCCCGTTGAATATAGTGGCACCAATAACAAGTGGCAAATCCAATTGATATAAATAAGGGTTTATTTTGTTCTTGAGCATGCTTAAGGGTTTCAACAGACCAAATATTCCAGTTAACAAAATCACGATCATGTTGCTGCAAATAATGACTTGGTGAATTTTTTAAATTTGAATTCGAAAAGATTACATTAACACCATTAAAAACAAACAAGAAAATAAAAAAAATAATAAAAAATACTAGAAGACTATATAAAAAAATCGTTTTCAACTTCACTAATTTATTATGCCACAATTTACTTTTGGAAGATGACAAATTTAAATTTTCAATATTGATCCATACATTTGACCTATGTTATGATCTCTAACGGAGAGTTGGCAGAGTGGTCGAATGCGGCGGTCTTGAAAACCGTTGTACCGCAAGGTACCAGGGGTTCGAATCCCTTACTCTCCGCCAGAATGATCTTGTCATCAAACGGATAGATCAACCGATTTAAACCTCACCAATAGAGTTTCATCCTTAGCAATATCCACCCGTTCAACATTATCTAAAAGCCACTTTTTAAGTTCGTTTGTCCCCAGCGATTGCGAATTGATTTTGAA
>JAYNJH010000117.1:0-5079 GCA_038109885.1 Candidatus Margulisiibacteriota bacterium
ATGTACTGGCGTATTTTTGAATACTGCTCTTGTAACTTTCGGGGTAATTTAACAATGCGACCTTTATCGCGAATGTAATGACGAATTTCACCAATGACATTAGAACTTGCATATGTTGAAAATGCAATCTTTCGTTTTAGATCAAAAGTGTCCAACGATTTTAATAGACCAATATTTCCCACTTGGACCAAATCGGGAATATCATCAACATTAAACGATAATTTTCGGGCAATAAATTCGACTAAGGATTTATAGGCAACCAGGATATCTTCTTTTAAGTTTTCATCTTTGGTTGAAACATAGCGTTTAACTAGGGCTTCTCGTTCTTGCGATTCATTATTTTTCATTTTTTAAATTAATAATAAAAATTATTGGGTAAGAAATTCAAGTTAAATTCTTTGTTTGAGTAAAGTCATCATGACTATGCTTTTTGGCATGAGTGGTTTAAAATGAGTTCAATGATGCTTGATAAATCAAAAACCTATTGTTACGATTCTCGCAGAATAACCCCTGGGGATTCATTTATTTGTTTGCCGAAAGGGGAGCGGTTTATTGAGGATGCCCTGAATCGAGGCGCCCATGGCGTAATTCATATGACACGTCAGGAGTTCGCAGAAAACGCCAATGCTTATTTTGATTACCCAACCGAACGTGTCGCATTGGTCGGTATTACGGGAACCAATGGTAAAACATCAGTAAGTTACTTTACGGCGCAACTTCTTGAAGCTTTAGGAAGAAAGGTGTTAGTGATTGGGACCATTAATTCAAAATTAACAACCCCAGAGTCATGGGATGTCTTGGCAAGAATTCGCCAACATGTGGATCAAGGGGGTACCCATGTTGTTATGGAAGTGTCATCCCATGGCATTGATCAAGGTCGCGTGCATGGATTTGATTTTAATGTGAAATGTCTAACCAATATTACTCATGATCATTTGGATTATCATAAAACGTTTGAAAACTATAAGATGACAAAAATGAAATTTATGCAGGACTACAATGGGCAGTCCGTATTTTCTGACGATTTGTCACTCATTGATAGTCGTGAAGTGCCACATTTACCAGGTCAATTTCACTTAAAGAATATTACTTCGGCATTAGCCATCTGCCAGGGACTTGGACTGGATCGCTCAATGTTGATGCCCCACCTCAAAAGCCTAACTCCCCCAAAAGGGCGCTTTGAATCCATAGCGCTAGGGCAGCCCTTTCGTGTAATCATCGATTTTGCACATACCCCGGATGCATTAGCAACGGTTTTGGACGATGCATTAAAATGCGTTGATGGAAAAAAAGATAAATTGCGTGTTGTATTTGGTTGTGGTGGCAATCGCGATCATCAAAAGCGCCCTAAAATGGGTGCAATTGCCGAACGGTTTAGTCGCCATATCTACTTAACGGCAGATAATTCAAGGACTGAGACAACACAGAATATAATAAACGATATAAAATCAGGAATTATAAATTTGGATTGCGTCAGAGTTGCCAATGTTGATCGACAGCAAGCCATTGCTGCGGCCATTCGGGATGCCAATTATGGGGATATGATTATTATTGCAGGTAAAGGACATGAACTAGATCAGGTCGGTGCTGCATTTTCTTATTATTTTAACGATGGAAGCATAGCGGCCTATGAAATTATTAAGCAACGAACATTTCAAACCAATTTATCATGGGTATTAAATGAACCGGATGCCAATGCGGACGTTTTATTTATTTCAAAAAAAGTAATGAATGAGTTAAAAATAACACAGTCCAACTTTCGACGATCGTTGCCAACCCCCAGTATGGCAAAGGTAAAAGATTATTTTTCAAAAATTAAAGGGGATAAAATTCTGGTATTAGAATCGGGCGATCGATTTTCTTTGGTTGGATTATTAACGCATGTATTAATGAATTGTGGCGGGGCACGTGTCATTGAGTTTGGTGATCAGTCAACATTGGAACATGACTTGGTGGGGTTGACATTGTTTGAGCAAACAGAACTGCCAATAATAATCAAAATCGACCCAAAAAAAATTCAAAAACTGAGTCGTGCCAGTGAAGTGATTACCCCGGATCATATTGTGCTTGGTGACATTTACCATCCAAATGAGTATGTTGAGCCTCACATTCAAAAAATGATTTTAAATTTGTTTCAAGGGAATAAGACACTATATTCATTTTGGTGTAGTGAAAAAATGAGTGATATTGTTGATCCCCTTAATGAAATTGGCGCACAACAATGCCATTTTATTAAATCTTTAAATTGGCTTGATTATAACATAGAGGTAGTTAAGGAAGTATTGATTAAATGTGAAATGTATCATGATGACGTCATTCAATTATACCAAGATTATTTGCGGGCAAGTGGTTGGTTCCACAAACTGACCTTTAATAACGGGCCTGGGCAAGCCTATATAGTTAATTTAACCCAAGACCCCCTGGACCTTAAGCAAAAAATTTCATTCTTTAATCAAAATAAATCCCCAGTAATTCACCATGTGTTCCCAAGCAAGAATAGTGACGTACTAAAGTACGAAATTAATGAAACTCTGGGCCAATCAAGTGAAATTCAAGTGAAAGAATACATAAAAGGTGCGCTTCAAGACCAATTTAAAAATGACGTGGCGGCGGTAAACGAAGCCATTCATATTATTTGGAGCGAAGTTCAATCCTTAACTGAAATTGAGGCGGTCCTATGATTTGGGGGGCATGGATTGTAGGAACAATTTTGGCATACATTATTGCAGTTCGTTTGTTGAAAAAGATTCAATTTGGGCAGTTAATCTACGAAGACTCACCATCGTCTCACCAAGCGAAACAGGGAACGCCGACCATGGGAGGCATCGTGTTGTTTTTAAGTTTTATTACCGGCCTTTTGTTAGCTGATCAGTGGAATCTAACAGTCCTATGGATTGTGTTGACCACAGGTTTATTTTGGGGCATCGGTTTTGTCGATGATTTGATTTCAATTTTAAAAAAGGATAACCAAGGGTTAACGGCGAAAACAAAATTTTCAGCTCAAATCTTGGTTTCTGTTTTAGCCATTGCGCTTCTTTGGGCATTTGTGATGCCCATTCCGGTGTGGCAGGCAATAATTTTTGTTTTTCTTTTAACTGGGGCATCCAATGCAACCAACTTAACAGATGGTGTTGATGGATTATTGTCATCAACGATGCTGGTCTCATTATTGGGTGTCTTTTTGGTATTTCAATCCCTTTGGATGTATGAGGAACAAACTTTGGTTCTGGTTATGATGGGGGCAATTGCCGTATTTCTTCTATTTAATTGGTATCCTGCTAAGTTATTTATGGGCGATGTTGGATCGTTAATGTTGGGGGCATTCTTAGCCGCCAGTGTGATTGCGACAGGGCAGTGGCCCTTACTTTTAGGTTTTGGGGGGATTTACGTGATTGAAACCCTAAGCGTTATTTGGCAAGTGGCATGGTATAAACGGCATCAAAAGCGAATATTTTTAATGAGTCCGCTACATCATCATTTTGAGCTGCTGGGAGTAAATGAGGTGGGGGTGGTTATCTTATTTGTGTTAATTCAATCATTACTAACCTGGGTGCAATTATTATGACAAAGGTGGCTGTATTGGGTGATGGGATTACGGCTCAAGCCGTTCGTTCATTTTTAGCGCATGCTAACGACTATCAAGACAGTCCCATTCAAACTGCGGACTGGATTGTCACCAGCCCGGGCATTCCCCCGGCACAATGGCCTGCAACCAGTGTTGAAATAATATCTGATATAGAGTTTGCAATTCGAGTTTTGCATTCGAGGGGGGTGTTTCCTACGATTGTCGGAATTACAGGGACCAATGGGAAAACCACAGTCACAGCAGGCCTTGCCCATGCTTTAAATCAAACGGCTTATGGTAACATTGGTCGCCCCTTAATTCTAGATATTGATCACTGCCAGGCAAGTGATCCATTGATTATTGAACTAAGCAGTTATCAGTTGGTATCATCCCCTTCACTGCATTGTGATGTGGCGGTAATTCTTAATATTGAGCCGGATCATTTGGCTTGGCATGGAACATTTGAGGCGTATCAAGCCGCAAAGTTTTCAATAATCAAGGGCGATCAGCGAGTTTATATGCCCAAAAAATTGCATGAGTCTCATCAATGGCCTCACCCCATTGATTTTTGTGCGATTGATGATTTAAATTGTGCTGAATTGGATCAGTTTTCAGGAGCTCATAATCAACAAAATGCGGCAATTATTATAGATATTGCAACATATTTAGGTCTAGATCATTCCGTCATGATGCAACGGTTAAAGACATTTAATTTGCCCCCATTTCGTTGCCAAAAGTTAACATCACGCAATGGGCGTATCATAGTCAATGATTCCAAGGCGACAAATATGTCAGCAACAATAGCCGCTGTACAAAGTTTTCCAGGAAGAAAATTGCTTATTTTAGCGGGTCAAGCCAAAGCCCCATTTAGCGATGCATTTATGAGGCTGGTATTTCGTGAGTGTGAAGTCATCTATGCTGCAGGGGATTTAGCTAAAAATAAGGCGGTTTTTCCGAAGGAATGGCAATCCAAATTGCATTTTTTTGACTCCGTGGCATCGGCCACCCAATCCGCATTAAATGAATATCCAACAGGGACCATTTTGTTTTCACCTGCAGCCGCAAGTTTTGATGAATTTGAAAATTATGTGGCGCGTGGCGAAGCATTTAGTCACTATGTGAAGCAGCACCAATGAAGACAATGAAGTTCGATTGGCGATTAGTCTTACCAACATTGGTTATTTTATTTATTGGTTATATTATGATTTTCTCAACCACATCATTTAAGGGGTTATCTGAGTATAATGATGCTTATTTTTTTATTAAACGTCAGTCTGTTTTTCTTGCTTTAGGCCTCATTCTTTTTTGGATTGGTAGTAAAATTCCAACTGAAAAGTATAGGGTGTATGGGTTGTGGGGCTACTTAATTTCTGTCATTTTATTATTACTTACATTGCTTCCTGAGATTGGCATTAATATCGGTGGGGCCAGTCGTTGGCTAAATATTGCTGGGTTTCAATTTCAACCGGTTGAGATTATGAAATTCTGGTGGGCCGTGGGGGTCAGTGTAGTCA
>JAYNJH010000118.1:0-634 GCA_038109885.1 Candidatus Margulisiibacteriota bacterium
TGGTTAGACAAGTTGAATCGAAATGGATCTTATGATAACAGTAATAAATATGAATTAATTAAAAGGTTAATTGCCTTGTCATTAACTGAAGACCCTGACCCTGCGGATGCATCTGAAAAAAAACAAATAGAACTATATTTTGATATAAGGGTTTCAATAGATACTGATAAAAAAATAACATTTTATAAAGGTGATGAATCATTTGGATCAGACAAGTTCGACCAATTTTTTGATAGTTTTGAATGGGAGCGTCAATATGAATTGGCCAATAAATTTTTCCTTGGAATAGACACCAATTACAATTTTGGAAAGTTTTTTATAATTAAGGAAGGAGATCTTACGTATTTTAAAAAGCTTAATCAAGATTTGATTGAAATCGATAAATCTATGATCCCACAAATCTATGCGCAGTTAGATCTTGACCAACAAGGGGAGGTAAACAAAATTTTAGATGAAATTGATAAAGGTAAATATAAAGGTTCACCCAAAATAAGTTATGAGAATACGAATCAGTATAAGGTTAATAACGTAACAAAAAATCTGAAAGATGTTCTGGCATACCTATCTTTCAAACAAAGCAGGCAAAATCCAAGTGATTTTGATATGAACCTCGAGGCCCATTTAGACTATCCCA
>JAYNJH010000118.1:644-4357 GCA_038109885.1 Candidatus Margulisiibacteriota bacterium
AATACAGTTGAGGTAACCTACCTCTCTGGGAAAAAAGTGGACATGTCTAGAGCTGATTTTTTAAAAAAATACAGCCAATTACCTAATATAGGTAACACTCAATTCAATCTTCTTATCGCTGTAGTTAATCGCCAGGAGCCATTATACACATTATTAAAGGAGCTATATAATGCAAAGGAGATAACATATAATGAAAATGGCCTAACAATAACCAGCAATGATGCTTCCGTTGCCACTAAGCATATAACCGATATTTCTAAAATTTTTGATGATTTCGAAAGACTTCCAGAGGGAACAGCCCAAAAAATAATAAAGTTTATTCTTCCTACTGCGAGGATTGAAAATATATTATCACAACAAGATCAATCATTACAAAAAAATGAACAGCAGCTGATTTTAGGTATTGAACACGTAAACAAAAACGGGGTAAGCCTAACTAGATTGGGTGTATCAGACTTTGAAGTGTATTTTACTAAAGAAAACGGTCACTACTCAATTTATTTGAAGGGTGGAAGTTATAGTTTAGATAAGCCATTTCGAACAGGTTTAACAACAGATGAATTCATAAATCTTTGTGAAAATACATTTGAAACGGGTGAAAAAGCAATTAATGACGAAAAAGAAAAATCAGTAACCGACTTATTAACGGAGTATAACTTACCTAACCATACACAAGATGAAGCCGATCCAAATAAACGCATCATAGATCAAATATTACCATTAATGATGCATTTGGATACAACAAGAATTGCAGGGCACAAATCTGGTAAGCGAGAATATGAGCGGGCATTAATGATTTTTAATGCAAAGGAAATAAAGGTTAATGGGGATATAGTAACCATTACGTCTTCGGTGAGTGACGGCATCGAAACGCTGACCCTGACCGATTTTAAAAATAAAATCATCAGCTATTATTTTGATGAAAATGGCGCTGAGCAGACACCGGCGACCAAACTGAGGCAATTGCTTAGACGGGACATCCCGAATGAAGAAATGAAGGACCTTGAGGCGTATTTCAATACTATCATGGATAAGGGAATCACGTATAACCATTTAGACAAGGACGTTTTAGATAGACTTTGTAAAAAGTATGAAGAAATAGAATTGCGATTTCCCTATAAATTTATATTACATTACTATGAAGGAAAACATGAATTGCAAACCCCTTGTAACGAATTTTTAGAGCAAATTGAAAGTACTAAAATGTCGGATTTAAGTATTAAAGGGCATCAACCACGTATCACAGATTCAATGGCAAACGTTAGGGGTGTGGAAAACGAAAAGGGCGAAATTATTAGATATGACCAAAAGGAATCGGGAACTCACTCTCCTACATGTGAGCTTGAACAAGATCAGAATGGAGGATTAACATTTAAACGTGATGGTAAAGCGCAAGGCATCTTAGATGTTGCCAAACAATTTCATCATAAAAATTTCCTCAATGTAAAAAAAGCGTATTTGGACCAAATTAATCGCGACTTATCTGAGAAAAAAACAAGCTATAATAGTAAACAGAAGATTAAGAAGGTTAGGCGTAGTTCTGGTCGGGGCTCCGGGTACTCTGTATACACAGGCGGCGGCGGCGGTGGCGGCGGCGGTATCATTGGTGGCGGTGGTAACACACTCACCAATTTCGGCAATATATTTTTTTAGCTGATGAAATACCATTTAATGTTTATACCAAGCCGTTTTTGGGTATATTTTAGGTAAAGTAATCCCAGGGGGGAAATAGCAAGTGAATTTATTAAATAACTTAACCACCGGAGCCCACAGTAAACGCGTAGGATACTTTAGTACCATTGGTGCAGATACAAAATCAAAACATGCCGGGGGCTTAGAAGTCAAATATCAAAACGGATTGAAGGCGGCGACTAAAGAGGCGTTTCATTTAGGTGAACCCACAACTAGTAATGAAAAAACCAATCTAGGCAAAGCCATGATTGCATTGGCAATCGATGCAGATGTGGATATTAAGTTAAATACTAACGAAACAACGGATAAAGATATAATTAGAACCATCGGTAACTATGTTAAAGAAAAGTTAGCAACTGCAAAAAAAGATAAACAAATACTGCCACAGGAGACGCGGACACTGGTTAAGAACATGTGCTTAATTTTAAATGTGGCCAAAGAGGCCAATAACAATAGTGAGGTATTTGGTGCTAGTCGTACCAAAGGCGTGGGGGTGTACGATAATAAAAGTGGCGCATGGAAAGGTGTCAGCGATAAGGTGGTTTCTGGCAATGCCTGGGAGTCTTATTTTCAAGATGTTTTGGCGTGCGATACACAGGATGTCCAAAAGGAAGCGCGATCAGGGATAGATCGAGTTAAACATAACACCCCGGGATTAGAAGGGCGGGGTGACACACGTGATGAAAATGTGGCCCAAATGTATGGAAATGTGAATGGTAACAGTGTTGAAGCCCAAGCCACCGCATCACCCACGATGAGTGGCCCAATTTCAAGGCTCTTTGGATGGGCCGGTCAATCCGTAACAAAAGGTGAAGAGGCGGATTTGAAAAAATCAATGGAAAACTTGTTTTTAAAAGCTACAACATATTTGGATCCGGACCCAAATCAAATGGTAGGTTCGGGTCATCCCACCATTAACGGAGTACCGGTAATGCCAGACACTAGCGGGAACAACGCCGCCAGCACCAGCGGGAAAAGAGCCCCCGCCGCCCTGAACAACGCCGCCGGCACCAGCGTGAAAGGCCCACCCACAGGTGAATTTAATAAATTGAGTAAAGTTGATTCGTTGAATTCAGAAATGACGCTTGAGCAAATAAGAGACCAAGGCCGCAGAGGCGCTTCCGCCACCAGCACTAGCGGGAACAACGCCGCCGGCGACGCCGTTGGCACCGCCGCCGGCAGCAAAGCAAATGCCGCTGGCACCGCTGCCGAAAACAACGTAGCGAGCCAAGAAGGCCCCGCCACCAGCGTGAACAACGCCGCTGGCACCGTCGCCAGCACCAGCGTGAACAACACCACCAGCACCGCCGAGACCACCGGCCCATCCCGTGAGAGTGTTTTACAGGAAAATATTGAGGCGTTAAACGATGGAGAGATTCCAGATTTTGTTAGAGAACTAGAACCCGAAGACATAGCGATTGTGAAAAATATGGACGTGAGTAATCCCAGTGAAAATTTAACAATGGTTAAAAATCAAATCACAAGAAATGAGATTGAAAATGAATTTGATGGAGTAGCAACGGCCCGTTATTATGGATTTCAAGAAGAACAAACTCATAATTCCCAATTGTTTGAAGGTATTTTAAAACGTTACGAAGCGGCTGGTGGCAGTACGGGTGACCTTTTAGGGCGTTTTGGTAAGGATGAAGATTCTTTTAGTAATTTATTGTATAGAGTAACAAACGAAACCGCATTAACGTTTTCAAATTTAATAATAGATGAATTTATAAGTGATGAAAGCATAAAGAATTTGGTTACAGGTAAATCGACTAAAGATCAAAAAACGCAAAACTTAAAGGCGGCAATGCAATTTATTATGAACAATGAATTATTTAAAGGTAAGTTGTTTACTGATGATGGTACACAATTAAATGAACAATCAAAAACAAAACAACTACTTGATCTTGCTCGTGTTAAAGATAATGAATTAGTTGGTGCATTTAAAAAATTTGCAAGAAATATAAACAGTGTAGTAAAAGAACAGATGGGTTGGAGAACAACTACATTCGAAGGGATATCCA
>JAYNJH010000118.1:4367-5053 GCA_038109885.1 Candidatus Margulisiibacteriota bacterium
CTATTAAACTCGTGTAAGAAATCAATTTACCAAAGTTTTATAAGACAACAAATTGGTTTTATGATAGATGAAGGGTGGTACAACTTAACAGACGCATCGAAACAGGCATTTGTTAAAAGTTTTAACCCTGATGATTTAACAGGAACAGTAGTCGACGTATTAAATGAAGATCTCCGGTGGGATAATTATAAGAGTCAGCAAAACAGCAACGCCAACAGCAACCCCATCGACCCCGCCAGCAGCAATCAAACCAACACAAGTGCCACTGCCAATCAAACCACCGCAAGTGGCGTTGCCGCTGCCAATCAAACCGCAGAAAGTGCCGCTGCCAATCAAACCACCGCAAGTGGCGTTGCCAGCACCGATACTGCCGGGACCACACTCCCTAGCCAGAAAGAGATGGCGGCTCGTCGTAATGTTTTAGTGGAACTTCAAGGACGTATGTCTAAAATCGAAGGCGCCGCAAGCGTACCTATAGGTGCATTAAATCAACAACCATCAATCGCAGGCAACGCAAGTGTAACTATAGGTGCATTAAAAGAAACCCCAACAACCGTTGGGAATTTAACAGATATTCAAGACAACCCCACTGAATATATGAATACTTTAAAAGGTGACATAGAACAACGTTTAACAGCGGCCGGCACCACATTGACCAATGGGACAATTGAAGTTAATGAAAGGGG
>JAYNJH010000119.1:0-4952 GCA_038109885.1 Candidatus Margulisiibacteriota bacterium
ATATTTTTGCTGAACATTTTAACCGCTTTTTTCCAAAAACAAATAACCAAATTCCGAATTTGGAATTGTATTTAAAATTTCAGGGAACTTAATTTTTCAAAGGTCTTGGATGACTAGATTTAAATTATCGTACATATTTGAATATGTCATTAATTAACTTATCGTAAGTCTCATCTCGCTTGCTTTGATTTGTTGAAATTAATCCTTTAGCTACACTTTCTTCCATGTGTTTTTTAATAAAAGTTTTCATCACGACTCTTAATGCTTCGTAACTTGCGGCAACTTGCATCATTATTTCTTCAACTTGGCGCTCATTTTCAACCATATTTCGTATGCCTTTAATTCGGCCTTCAATTCGATTTAATTTTTCAATTAAATTTTTTTTATCTTCTTTTGTAATCATCTCATTTGTATAGGCTAAAGCCATATGCCACCTCCATGCCTATATTACACTATTTTATTCCTGAAAATAAATCTTTAAAATCTAGATTGAATAATATCGTGATTCTTTAATCTGGGGTAAGGTAGATCTTTTGCCTTATTTTGATTCTTTAGCTGTTTGGATACTAAAGGATGATGGTGTATTTGTTTGAACCTTTTAATTTTTTCGTGTAGGGTCTTAATTATGAAAATTATCTCTTGGAATGTAAATGGCATTAGAGCGTGTGCAAAAAAAGGATTTAAATCATTTATAGATGAACATTCTCCGGATGTTTTATTTTTACAGGAAACAAAAGTTGCTGAAGCTGATATCCCTGATGAATTAAGGGAACCTTATGGTTATAAAGCGATTTGGCATTCTGCTGAACGTAAAGGCTACTCCGGCGTTGCAGTATTATCAAAAATTAACCCTGATAACGTTATTAAAGGATTTGGAATTGAGGAATTTGATATTGAAGGACGAGTTATTCAAGCTGTCTTTGGAAATATTTATTTAATTGGTGTTTATTTTCCTAATGGTCAGCAAGGCGAAGAGCGTTTGGATTATAAATTAAGGTTTTACGATGCTCTATTTAGATATTGTGATGAGTTGCGTGATATGGGAAAACAAATCATCGTTTGTGGTGACTATAATACTGCACATACCCCGATTGATTTAGCTCGGCCGAATGAAAATGATACCACATCAGGTTTTATGCCAATTGAGCGTGAGTGGGTGTCCTCTTTAATTCGTCGTAATTATATTGATATTTTTAGAATACACCACCCGAATACAGAAAAGTATTCTTGGTGGTCATATCGTTCTTCTGCTAGAGATAAAAATATTGGTTGGCGTATCGATTATTTTATGATCGATGCCCCACTTGAAAAAAATGTGTCATCATCTTTTATTTTGAATGATGTAATGGGATCGGATCACTGCCCTGTTGGTATTGTTCTTGATCCATGAGGGAGTCATTAAAAAATGCTCAGGAAAGAGCTCAAAGAGTTTTTGATTGTCTTAACGACCATTATCCACCTGTAACTACATTTTTAACGCATAAAAACACTTTTGAGTTATTAATTGCCGTTATACTTTCAGCTCAATGCACTGATGAGAGAGTTAATTTGGTGACTCCGACATTATTTGAAGTTCTTCCAAACCCAAGGGCCTTTGTTGAAGCTTCCCTTGATGATATTCAGGGTTTGATTAACAGCATTAACTTCTTTAATAATAAAGCCAAAAATATTCAATTAACCTCTCAAATTCTTCTTGAGAAATATCAAAGTAAGGTTCCGAAGTCACTTGATGACTTAATTCAATTGCCAGGGGTTGGGCGTAAAACAGCTAATGTTGTTCTTGGTCAGGCCTTTGGTATACCAGGAATTACTGTTGATACGCATGTTAAACGTTTAACTCAACGGTTAAAGTTTACGAAAAATGATGATCCAGTAAAAATTGAAATGGACTTGATTAAACGATGGCCTACTGATTTATGGATAGATTTATCATCTTTATTAATTTTACACGGCCGTCAAGTTTGTGATGCAAGAAAACCGAATTGTGGTAAATGTATTATTGCTTCTGAATGCCCATCATTTAAATTATCAGATTAGTTTTATTTAAATTTTTTAATAAGCTCTTCTTTACTATACATACTGGCATGAGAGTTTCCGTGTTCAAGCCATTCAATCCCAATACCGTAATGCCCGACTGTGTAAGTTTTGTTAATTTTTATGTCAGGATCTATGGATTCAATTTTAAATATTTTGGTTCTTGTTGTTTCATCAACACAGTAGGCACATTCACAAAGGTGTCTAAGATCAGAATAGTTAATTTTAGATGTGATTTCGCTTAATTGAAGCGTTAAAATTTTATTTGTATTATCCTCAGTTATTAAAACATCCGCTTCTGATTCAATCGAGTAGATTTCCCAGGCTGTATCAGCAGCAATTCTTTCAAACTTTTTTTTTGAATCATCATCATTATCACATGTTAAAAGGTATGGCGCTGAATTATCGTTAAAATTACCAAGTGCTTTGTTGAACGGTAAATCATACCAAAGTTTTATATTGTTTTTCATGCAAAACTTTTGCAGTCGACCGGATCCATATAGGTAATGTTTTTGGTCGCAGTTCTCACATAAAAAATAACTCATATTTTCAATTAGTGATAATATTGGAACATTCACTTTTTGAAACATCTCAACACCTTTTTGAACATCAACATAAGCTAGTTCATGTGGGCTTGTTACAATTATTGCACCATCCAATTGAATATCTTGTGTAATCGTTAGTAGAATATCCCCTGTTCCTGGTGGGCAATCTATTATCAGATAATCTAAATAGCCCCAATCGGTTTTAAATAATAATTGTTTTAATAAATTGGATGCGATGGGACCACGAAGTATGGCTGGTTGATTCGCTTGTTTTTGAATGTATCCATATGACATTAATTTTATATTATTGTTAATAAATGGTGGTAATTTATCCTCATCGAGGGTTGTAGCAATACTGCTTGGTTTTATTAATGTTGGTAAACTGGGGCCATGAATATCAGCATCAAATATGCCGACTTGTGCCCCATTCATTGATAAAGCCGTTGCTAAGTTCAAGGAAATGGTTGATTTTCCAACGCCTCCTTTGCAGCTTGATATTGCAATAATATTCTGGATGTGATCGAACTTCTCTTCGTGTCGGCTTGGCTTTGTTTTTAGTTCTATTCCTATTTCTACAGTTTTAACCCAATTAAGTTCAAATAATTTAGACTCAATGGTTGATTTTAATTCTTTAATGCTTTGACTTCCAGCGGGCTCTATAAATGTGCATTTAACATTTCCATTGGATTCAATTACATTACTTAAAATACTAGAATCATTCAGATAAGTATTTTTTTTGTGATGAAAAATTTCGCCCAATTCATTTTTAATTATTTTAATTTTATTCATAGAAAATGTATTATAACACTGATGTTTAAATACCATCTAATTTTTTTGGGAATCTTTTTTGTTACTGTTTTTTCGAATTCCCTTTATACGGATGCAATACAAAATGTTCAACCGCTTGAATCATCAGTTCCGACTCAAAAAACGTATGATTTTAGTTCTGCTACGGTTGTAAGTGAGGCTGAAGATTTACTCCTGCTCGATCAATTTACTTCGGTCGTTTTTGAGTTGTCTCAAAACACGGCTATTCTTAATGGGGTATCGAATGAATCAATTATCTACAGTGATATCAATCGTCTAGATCGTATTGCTAATGAGTTAATTCGTTTGTTGGGTCCAAATAAATTAAATTTAAATTTTCAAAGCTCTAATCAATTATCTCAATTACAATCTAAATTTCAGGAATCTATTTATAAGTTATATGTTATTTCACCTTATATGCCTTTTTTATTATCTGAAGACTTGAAAAAAACGCGTTATTACATTGATTATTTATCTAAAATAAAATCTCAACTTAATGCAAATATTAAACAATACCTTGCAATTCAATCTAATTTAAATAATGGTAACTCAAACTTACCTTTTAATCCTCAAACTCCAACACAGCTTTCATTTGCATTGGAAAGCCAATTAAATTCTTCGATTTTAAATATGTTAGGAGGTACAGAAGCACAATCAGGGATGCCGTTTTCATCGATTGCTTCACCAGCGAATGCTGATTTGATGAATCAAGGTAATGGATTTCAATCCTACCCGTCTTCAGTAACCCCGAATGGTGCGCCGCTTCAAATGATGAATTATATTCCCTCTTTTTAATTGCTTTAAAAACTAATTATTTTGGGTAACTTCAATTAATATATCTTCTAGCTTTTTACCAGTTTCAGTGTGAGAGAATTTATTTCCAACTTCTTTAGCATTTGTTGATAAACGAGCTCTTTTTTCTGAGTTATTTAAAACGTCTAAAGTTGCAGCAACATATTCTGTTAAATCATCTTTTGTTAATAATCCAGAAATCTCATGTTCAATAACATTTTTTATTCCCATTTCATTTATTCCAATAACGGGTGTTCCGCACATAATAGATTCGACAGCCGTTAGTCCTTGGGTCTCTGTTTTTGAGGGGAAAAGCATAATATCAGCCGCTTTATAGGCTGAAAAGACTTCTTTTTTATTTAAATATCCGGTTAAAGTTACTGAATCTTTCAAGCCAAGCTTTTTAATTTTTTGTTCAATATTTTTTCGTTCAGGACCATCACCAATAATTGTTAAATGAACATTGGTTTTATTTTGTTTAATTATTTGAAATGCATCGATTAGAAAATCAATGTTTTTTTCTTTTCCATCTCGACCAATAAATAAACAGTTTAGATACTCATTGTTCATGTACTTATTTTTAAATGTTGCAACTTCATCATTTGATGGCGAGTAAATGTTAATTCCACTTGGAATAGTGATAATTTCTTTATTAATTTTGTAATTTTTAAGCATTTTTTTCATTTCATTGGTTGGTACAATAATTTTATTACATGCATTACAAAATCGCTCAGATTCTTTTTTAGCATACTTATATACCCAAGACTCAGGGAG
>JAYNJH010000120.1:0-4931 GCA_038109885.1 Candidatus Margulisiibacteriota bacterium
ACAATATTGGTATAGGATAATGCCTTTCCATGACGTTGCTTCATCGAATTAAGACCAGAAACAGAATAGGAATACGTGTAAAAAGCCGCTTCTTGATGTGGGTTTTCACCATAACGTAAATCAGTAATCTTTTTTAGTACTGGGGTCAAGGTCTCAGGAAAAGATGACGCATTCCCTAATACCTGTTGTTTTGATAGATAATTAGAAATAACAGTATCATAACGCGCCGTATGCTGAAAGGCCTCCAGTGCCAAATCTTCTCTCAAATCAGTAGAAATACGCCCTTGGTTATCATTCATATTACGAATAATATCTGCATAACGATTAGGATTAACAATAACCGCCACAGAAGCAAAGTTTTTTGCCGCAGAACGAATCATAGATGGACCACCAATATCAATATTTTCAATTGCCTCGCTTAACGTAACATCTTTTTTTGCAATGGTGGATTCAAATGGATATAAATTAACCACAACAATATCAATCATCTCAATGCCATGTTCATTAGCCGCATTTATATGATTCGGGTCATCTCGACGAGCAAGAAGTCCCCCATGAATTTTTGGGTGCAGTGTTTTTACTCGTCCATCCATCATCTCAGGAAACCCAGTAACCTCATCAATCGAAGTAACATTCACACCACAATTTTTTAAAACATTAGCTGTGCCGCCCGTAGATACAATTTCATAGCCAAATCGCTCCAATGCCCGAGCAAAAACTTGAATACCACTTTTGTCTGAAACACTAATTAATGCACGCATAATAACTCCAAATATTTATTTAACATGGATAACCATTAAATATTAGTGTATCGATTGGCTGTAAATTTGACTAGGGAATTATTGATTTAAGATGGCCTGAATTGCCTTAGGATATAATTTATGCTCCTCAACTAAAATTCGTTGAGTTAATGATTCTTCGGTATCATCATCAAAAACAGGAACTGCAGCTTGCATAATAATAGGACCTGCATCCATTTCTTTTGTAACATAATGCACACTGCAACCGGCTATTTTAACACCATACTCCAAAGCTTGTTTCTGAGCATTCAACCCTTTAAAGCTTGGCAACAAGGAAGGATGTATATTAATCATTCTCTCGGAATAAGCATTTAAAAGTGGATCCCCTACCAATTTCATATAACCAGCCAAAACAACCAAATCAACATCGTAATTATTCAAACATTTTATAATTTCAAATTCATACGCATCTCTACTTTCAAACATTGAGAGTTCAAATACTTCTGTTGGTATACCTTGACTTGCCGCTACAACCAGTCCGTTCGCCATCGGGTTATGGCTAATAACAACTGCAACTTCGGCATTTAGTTCACCCGCGTGTATATTATTAATAATTGCACTCATATTAGACCCCCGACCTGAAATTAAAATACCTAACTTAGGCATTGATTATTTGGCCAATAGGATACGCATCTACGTTCGATGGTAGCGGATCCGATGAAATAATGACCATACCCACCCCCATATTAAAAACTCGCCACATTTCAGATTCATCTATACCCCCGGCATTTTGAATTTTATTAAAAATCTCTGGGATTTTCACTTTATCGGTTTGAATTGAAACACTCAAATTATCCGGTAAAATTCGCTCGATATTTTCAATCAATCCTCCGCCTGTAATATGAGCAATGCCATTGACTTGAATTTGCTCAATCAAAGATAAAACATCAGCTACATAAATTTTGGTTGGTGTTAGCAGTTCAGAAATATGAATATCAAAATCTTTCATCACCTCTGGGGTACATACTTTTCGAACAAGCGAATACCCATTACTATGGATCCCACTTGAAGGGAGTGCATAAATCATATCCCCAACCGAAATCTTTGATCCATCTATAATTTTTGATTTTTCAACAACGCCAACGGAAAATCCAGCCAAATCAAAATCGCCAACCTTATACATATCGTTCATTTCGGCCATTTCCCCGCCCACCAAAGAACAATTGGATTGCTTACAACCGGACACCATTCCAATTAATAATTGTTCGATTTGAACTGGGTCTAACGCATGAACAGCAATGTAATCTAAAAAGTAAAGTGGTTTAGCACCACAACAAATTAAATCATTCACACACATAGCAACAAGATCAATACCAACCGTATCAAAAACAGAAGATTCAATAGCTAACTTTAATTTCGTCCCAACCCCATCGGTACAAGAAACCAATACGGGGTTTTTATACCCCTCTGGTAACTCAACAAATGATGCGAATTGGCCTAGACCAGTTAAAACATTGGGAGTAAACGTTGATTGTACGAGTGGTTTAATCCGGTCAACCGCATTATTGCCGGCATCAATATTTACACCTGAAGACACATAATCCATATGAACAGTATAGCGAATAGCAAGCTCGTGGAAAAGCAAAAGACCAATTAATTTTGATAATTTTTTAACGCCAAGAAAAAGTTGCGAATTTTAGACACATCTGGCAATTGATATTGCATCATTTTTCGATGTGGATGATTCAATACCTTTAAAAAGGAAATGTACCTTTGACCGTATTCTAAACGAATCAAACGATCATTTTCAATCGGAAATTTAAGAGGAATTGCCACATAAACACGCCGTGTTAAAAAACCACAGGATTGGGGTTGTAATGTCAAATCCAATAAAGCAGAATCGTACAGAACAGCGGTTTCATTCCAATGATATATTTCATCAAAACGAATATTATACATGGCTAAAAATGAACTCAAAAGATCATTAAATCCATTCCGGAGTGAAGGCGATCTGAATGAATCTAGATTTGAATCAGAAAGCATATAAATTGTGAAGATATCATCCTTAAACTCATCAAAACCATCCAAAACTTTAAAAAGATCCACAAATGAATTAAAACGAAATTCATCCTTGGGGAAATGAGTTTCATAGTTTTTATTAACAAAATCACCATCAGAATCACTATCATGATCGGTGATAGCGTCACCATGACCTGATAAATACTCATCATATTTTTTACGACTTTGTGAATCCGATAAACAATCGTAAGCCTCATTTAATTTCATCGTTAATTCATTGCATAATTTAGAATGATCATTATGTTTATCCGGGTGAACTTTCAGAACCAGGGCGATGTATGCTTTTTTAATTTTAGCGCCATCTGCCAAAGTGGAAACATTTAAGCGATCGTAATAGTTCTCACTCATAATTTGTGGGCGCAAGGTATCAAATGATAATTTATTTGAGGATGACGGCAGCTTAGGTTTTGTATAGCCGTCAAAATTAGAAGCGATATGATTCGACATGGAATTAAATTATCAATAATTTAATTAAAAAACAAGAATTTAATAAATAAAAGTAAATTCAACTGCCGATTTATATTTAGTAATGACTAATTTAAAAAGGGTTAAGTGGAGCTCTCGAGCGGGTTTGAACCGCTGGCCTCATCCTTACCATGGATGCGCTCTACCAACTGAGCTACGAGAGCATAAGATGCTGAATTGTATAGTATAAAAAGTCATTCAAATAATCAAGAATTAACGTAAAAGTGATATTAAATGTTTTTTAGTTATCGCCGATGACCCATCATTTGGCGAAAATGAAAAAACAAGCTGGTAAACACCATTTGGTAAACTCTGGCCCATAGAATCTTTACCATTCCAAGTGAACGTTGATTGGCCAGTGGCATAGCCTTGCTCACCATAATAAACACGTTGACCCCGCCGTGAATAAATTGAATATTTACCACTCGAAGCTTTGCTCAAGTTAAACACACAAGATGTATTTGACGCAGACGTTTGGTAAAATGGATTGGGATAACAAGCAAGAGCATTTGTAAGATCAGCCGAATAAAATAAGTCCGTAGAGTCTGTTGAGGTAATCGCACCAGCATACAAAAAAGCCTCTTGTGCATCAATAATTCCATAACCTAACGTTTCATTACGGTTCGATGAATTCGAAGCTGTTAATTGAATTAGACGACGAATTTCAGCCGGTGTAAGGGTCTGCCCTTTATTATTCTTATAGTAAGATTTGATTAACGCCGCGTAGCCAGCAACATATGGGGCCGCCATAGATGTCCCACAGGATTGATAATAAGCTGTTGACGAGCCAATTCCAACACTATAAATGCAAGATCCAGTATCACCACCAACGGCCGCAACATCCAAAGTCTCGCCAAAATTACTATATGAAGTAACTTGACCTAAATAACTAACGGAGGCAACACTCATCGCACTATCAATACAAGCCGGCGCAACTTGGTTTTCATCAAAATCAATTGATTCATTGCCTGCAGCAGCTACAACCAAAACGCCCTTAGCAACAGCATTATCAATCGTAGTCTTCAGCAACCCAATATTTACTACCGATTCATTTGTGATTCCTAAACTCATATTAATTACATCAGCATTATTAGTAACCGCATAATTAATTCCAGCAATAATCCACTCCAAAGTTCCAGTAGAGAATACTTTTAATTCACCATTAATGCGCCCGTAGTAAGATGCCATAACCCGAATCGGAATAATCGTCGAATTATAAGCTGTTCCAGCAATTCCTCGATCATTGACTCTCGCCCCTGCTATGCCTGCAACATGTGACCCATGCCCATCTTCATCATTTGGGTAAGTATCAGCAAACTCATAATCAGTCCCGGAAACAGTGCCATATCCAACAAAATCCCCTTGCCCAGGCGTACCTTCAGTAACCGCATCAAAGGGAGTATCGATGGCTGAACAGGCTGAAACATCCATGGATTGAGTTGAAACAATAACCCCAGAAACAATGGCTGCCCCATCACAAAATTCTTCATGATTCGCATTAATGCCAGTGTCAATAATAGCAATACGAGTCCCAACACCTGATGAAGAGCTCCAAACATGGTTAAGTTTCATAAGCTCTATATTTGATTTCTGATATAGGTCGTAGCGAGGTTCAGTTGTTGGTGATGCAAATGGTCGGAAGAGACG
>JAYNJH010000121.1:0-4888 GCA_038109885.1 Candidatus Margulisiibacteriota bacterium
AATACCAAGGCTGGTACAACAAAGACGCTAAAAATAATGCGCGAAAACATTTTGAACATTTAATAAAAATTTCATCAATTTTAATTTCTTTATTCTTTATGATTGCCATCGCCATTAAAATCACAATTGGTTGAATAATTAAGCACGGAATTAACCATTCTAATATTGAAAAGAGCCATAGTTTATTTGTTAAATTAATATAAGGAATTGCCATTGTAATTATAATGTGAAAGGCCATATAAGGAACCAAAACTATAGGTTCTTTTTTGACGATTCTAAATGTGTTTTTTAAAATAGTAACGTAAGTTGAAAACATTTACCCCTCTTTCGTTGATTCAGAAATTAATTTAAACATAATATTGGGATCCACATATTTATTAAAAAACAAGTTAAACGCCAATGCGCCTTGCGCCGCAAGCATCATGGCACCATTAATTACATGAGCCCCTTTATTTTTAGCGACTTTCATCATTGCTGTTTCCCATGGGTTGTATATCAAATCATAATATATCTGGTGAGATTGAATCGCCTGAATTTCAGGAAATATTACGTCTGCCGAGCTCATCCCGACACTTGTTGTATTAACAATAAGGGGATGATAAGTGATAGTATTTTCACTTAGCTGTTCAAAAGTTAATAATTCTATTTTTATTGAAAATACGGACTTGATTCGTTTAATTAATGCCAATGATTTATCATGATTTCGAGCAACCAGAGTTAGTGATTTCATTCCAATTTTAGCACATTGATAAATCACGGCTTTTGCCGCACCACCATTCCCCAAAATTAAAGCTGAATCATTCACCATTTTTTGAATTGGAAAATAAAATCCTTCAGCATCTGTGTTATAACCAGAAAGTTGACCATTCATATTTACAATCGTGTTACAGGCACCAATAATTTGAACATCTTCTGACACATCGTCCAAGAAAGGAATTACATGTTCCTTATGCGGGATGGTTATATTTATACCCCGCCAATTGCCCCCCCTTAATTCTTTTAAAAAAAGTTCCAAATCAGTTTGATTTCTGATCTCTATTGCTTGGTAAACCGCATTAATTCCAAATTCATCTATAAAATATTGATGAATTAATGGTGACTTGGAATGAGTGATTGGAGAACCGATAACGGCCAGTTGGAGCAGATCCGAATTTTGGCTTGTATGCTTTATCATTTATGGATACCATTATTACTATAAAGTGAGGATAAAACAACCATGACAAAAAATCATTTTCCAAATTCAGAAAAAACATTTAAACAATCGGATATTCACAAACTCAATGTCCCCTTTCGAAAAATAACCCTTGATGACCCAACCACCAGTGACTTAGTGGTCTATGACACCACTGGAGAGCATAATGAAATGCCTATTCAGATCAATTATAAAAAAGGAATTAAAAAAGATCGAGAGACTTGGGTTAGACAACGTGATATTACTGAACTTTCAGAACGTAGTATTCCATACGAAGAGCCTTACAAATTAAAAAAAGAGGGGTTAATTTTTACTGAAAAACCTGCACCTAAAAAGGGAAATTCAGCGGTAACTCAGCTGCACTTTGCAAAACAAGGCATCATTACAGAAGAAATGGATTATGTGGCCAAACGAGAAAATGTTGAGCCACAATTCGTTTTGGATGAAATTAAAGCCGGGCGTGCTATTATTCCTGCAAATATAAACCATACTGAATTAGAGCCAATGATCATTGGCCGTAACTTTTTAGTAAAAATTAACGCCAATATTGGAAACTCCGCAGTGGTATCTTCTATTGATGAAGAAGTTGAAAAAATGGTTTGGGCCACGCATTGGGGTGCTGATACGCTGATGGATTTATCCACTGGAAAAAATATTCATGAAACCAGGGAGTGGATTATTCGTAATTGCCCCGTTCCTGTCGGTACAGTCCCGATTTATCAAGCTTTAGAAAAAGTAAATGGCGTTGTTGAAGATTTAACTTGGGAAATCTTTAAAGAAACGTTAATTGAGCAAGCCGAACAAGGTGTTGATTATTTTACAATTCATGCTGGCGTCCTACTAAGATATATACAACTAACAGCAGATCGGCGAACTGGTATTGTATCTCGAGGTGGTTCGATTATGGCCAAATGGTGTTTACATCACCATCAAGAAAACTTTCTTTATACTCACTTTGAAGAAATTTGTGAAATTATGAAGCATTTTGATGTCAGCTTTAGTTTGGGGGATGGATTGCGCCCAGGATCAATTGAAGATGCTAATGATGCGGCTCAATTTGCTGAGTTAGAAACATTGGGCGAATTAACAAAAATTGCTTGGGCCCACGATGTTCAAGTTATGATTGAAGGGCCAGGGCATGTACCAATGCACTTAATTAAAGAAAATATGGATAAGCAACTTGAGTTATGTCATGAAGCACCCTTTTACACATTGGGTCCATTAACAACCGATATTGCGCCAGGTTATGATCACATAACATCGGCTATTGGGGCGGCCATGATTGGTTGGTTTGGAACGGCAATGTTATGTTATGTGACACCAAAAGAACATTTAGGGCTTCCCGATAAACATGATGTTAGAGAAGGAATAATTGCTTACAAAATTGCGGCCCATGCCGCAGACTTGGCGAAAGGTCACCCTGGGGCACAACTTCGTGATAATTTATTATCAAAGGCCCGTTTTGAGTTTCGATGGAATGATCAATTCAACTTGAGCTTGGACCCTCTACGTGCCAGAGAATATCATGATGAAACACTTCCTAGTGATAGTGCAAAAGTAGCTCATTTTTGTTCAATGTGCGGTCCCAAGTTTTGCTCAATGAAAATCTCTCATGAACTCAAAGAGTATGCGGCAAATAAAAATTTAAATCTTAAAGAAGCAACTCAAGCGGGCTTGAGAGAAAAAGCCAATGAGTTTCAAACCAGCCGAAAATAAGTTTTCATATAATTTTAACACTGGCCTCGATTTATTTTTAAATAATGCATCTCGTTCACCGATTCCGCTGAGTCATAAAAAAATTATTGAAGACTATTTAGTTGAATGGGTAGGTGCAACACATGATCCATATTACTTTAACTTTAAGCATGCCGATATGCTTAAACAACAAATTGCCCACTTTGTAAGTTGTGATGCTCACCAAATTTCTATTGGGACCACTGTGGCGGATGGATTTTCTAAATTAATTCATGGATTAAATTGGGAAGATGCTGATGAAGTGTTACTGGTTCAAGAAGATTATCCAAGTGTTACGCTTCCTTTTCATACACTGAAATCACCAATTATCCAGTGGGTTAAGCCCGTAAATGGTACAGTAACGATTGAATCCATACAAAGAGCACTTACACCAAAAACTAAAGCAATTGCACTAAGTTGGGTCAACTATACCACTGGGCAAGTCAATCCAATTTCAGCGATTTCAAAATTTTGCCAGGAACATGATATTTTATTATTGATTGATGCAACACAAGCACTGGGGGTATTGCCGATTAACCTTTCCAAAATTCGAATTGATTATGTTACAGCAAGCCTATATAAGTGGTGTTTTTGTCCTCAAGGGACAGCCATTTCAATATTTTCACCTCAACTTTTAAGTCAAACCTCACCGATTGGGGCTGGCGTATTTTCTCAATCTGATCGAATGTTACGTTATGCCCCAAATACCCCCACAAATTCAGCTCGAAAGTTTGAATATGGCAATTTAAATATTTTGGGAATCATGTTGGCTTATGAAACTTTTGATTGGTTTAATTCAGTTGGTATTGAATTGATTCACGATACTTTAAAAAGTCTTACTCAACAACTTATAAAATTAATAACTAAAAGGAATTTTGACTTAGCGCTAAATTATTCAAATGATCATGAATCAAGCATTATTAGCTTTATCCACCCAAAAGCTACTGAATTCATAAAACGACTTGAAGGTTTAGGGGGAAAAGCGACTTACCGCCATGGATTGGTACGCTTATCCCCCGGAATCTATCAAAATGAAAAAACAATTAACATGCTTCAAGACATTTTATAGCTTATTTTTTATAATTGGATATTTTAAAAAATCGCTTTATTATTGTAATCGCTTTTAATTCTAGCAGTGCTTTTGTTTGCGGCATCCACAATGATCTATTCTTGGGAAGCTGACGATCAAGTAAAATACTTAGCGCTAAAAAAGGTAATGATTTCATCCCTTTTAAAAACTGGGGTTGCCCTGTGCTACATGTTTGACATTTGCATTCAAAATTGGCTTCCATACTTACCTCATTTGTTAAGTAGTTAAATGTAATTACATTATGAATATTATCTAATGTTCGAACACTGATTGGTAAAATATCCCGACGTGCAATTAAATTAACAGAAGCTATTTGGTTTAAATCATTATAAACAGGCTCAAAATAAGCACTCGGATCACAATCATGATTAATCCCTTCGACAACTTCATCAATAACAAATTCATTAATGCCAACTTGGAATGCCTTCCAATGATTTTGGTTACTAACATGACTCGTTTTTAAATCAATTGTATAAATAATTTCACCCTTATTTATAAATTCAATGACACTTGCAAACCCATGCGGCCAACCATTTTCATTAAGTCCCTGCTGCCCTAAATTTGATAGCTTAACCTTTCCAATTATTTTTTCTTTCAGAGAAATTATTTTATACATAGCGTTTTTATCCAATCCTTAAATATTTTATTGGATTAACTCTATTGTAACTGAAAATAATGTTGCTATTAAAGTAATAAGTACCTGAAATGAAATTCTGATTAAGTTAATAACGATAATTAGTAATTAAGTGTGATGAGAGGGGGACTTTCTATGACTACAGTTAGCAATTTTAGGAATGCATGTTTTTGCACGCCACCAAGGAAAAATTCTGTAGAAAAATCCATACGCTTTACTGGATCGAGCACTCCTGACC
>JAYNJH010000122.1:0-4401 GCA_038109885.1 Candidatus Margulisiibacteriota bacterium
GAATTATTGTGCCTTCGTTGGGATATTCTATGTTTGGTGCATTTGTGTTTACATTAAAATTAATTTGAATCTGATTGCTAAAATAGTCTTTATTATAAATATTTGCCTTTACTTTAAATGATGAGCTTCCACTAGCCGATGATGTGACTGGAATTGTGAAATTTCCACTTGGATCTGAATATGATTGAATACTAGTGGGATTTCCATTTGCGTACAATGTAACGAGTGTATTTCCTGAAGTTGTGCCACGAAGTGTGAATTTTTTTGATTGTATGGTTTCAAGATTTGTTGGTGATGAAATTAAGGGGCGTGTATCAGGGACATTAAATGAGTATGTTTTAATATCTGTTTTTATAGTTTGTGAACCGGAAATGGTCACATTTGCGCTACTGGTGTAGGTAAGTGTATTGCCGTCAAATTCATAACGAATGGTTGCATTATATGTTCCTGAGGCATTTGCCGTTGTAGTTATTAAAGTTTGCCCATTTTTTAAGATACTTACTTTGGCATTGGGTTCAGTTTTTCCAATGATGTTAAATGTTGGTGTACTAATGGTTATTCCATTTTCGGGTTGACTAATTATTGGCTTATAAACATCAAATGTTAGTAATATACTATTGGATTCACGGGGTTGTTGATATACATTTGAGGAAACCTTATATGATTTTTGAATGGGAAGAATGCTTTGGGGTGAATTTAAAAATGTTTTTTGACCGCTATTTGTTTTTTCAAAAGTGAAATCTTGAAAACCATTTAAAAGTGTTCCATTGGCCGTTGTTTTTTCAGATAATACGCCATCAATAACAAGTTGAATGGATTCTCCGGCCTTGGCTTTTCCTTTTATATTAAATGTTGGGGAATAAATTATTGTATTGTTACTTGGAAAATTTATTTCAGGTGGGTAATCTTTGATATTGAAATTAAGGGTAATCGGGGATGATTGTTTTGATGTAATATTACTTCCCACTTTTACATTTGCCGATGCAAAATAAACGACTGTTTTTGAAAAATCACTAAAGTGAGGTTGAATATTTATTGAATACGTTCCATTATTGGTAACATTTTCACTTGAAATAAATTGATTTGTGTTTAGCTGTTTTTTATATATTTTAACGACTGTATTTGGTGATGTTGTTCCCGTAATATTAAATGTTGGTGAAGTTATTGTTATATTGCTAGTTGGTGTTATTATTTTAGGTCTAAAAATGTCTAGCGTTACTGAAATTGTGTTTGATGTCATATTATTGCCATTAATTTCACCAGTGATAAATATGCTATTTACACCATCGCTAGTAAATGTTGCTGATGTTGTGAAGTTTCCATCGGCACTACTATTAAATGTATTCCCAACCGGTGATTGGTTTATAAATAACTGTAGCGCTGTTGAGGCTTGAGCTGTTCCTGAAATGGTTATATTAGGGGAATTGATAGTGGGGTTATTTGTTGGTGAGGTGATTTTAATGTTGCTTTCTAAAGCTGCGTTTACTGCTTTTAGTGCGTTAATTCGACCTGCACCAACATAATGGCTATTATTTAAGTCAGTACCTGTTGTTTTGTCTGTATTGTTTTTAATAATACTCACAACTTCTTCTGGACTAAGTTTATCGTTAATTCCCATAATTAAGGCTGCTAAACCAGCAACAACAGGGCTTGCCATTGATGTTCCTTGTTGAATAACATATCCACTGTTTGATGTATGGCTTAATGAGTACATGTGGACGCCGGGCGCCCCAACGGTAATAGCATTGGCTTTTCTAGAACTAAAATTTGAAAAATTGGCTAGAGATTCATTCAAACTATTGGGTTGCCATGAACCATTTACCTGTTTTTCCGCTTCTGTGTTTCCCCAAGTTGTTGCCGCAACTGTTATAAGGTTGGAATGGTTTACTGCAAACCATGCCGGTGAATAAGCTTTTGTTAAATCATTGTTGTATATTTCTCCAGGAGAACTGTACCCTGTAGATGAATGACTTGCGCGGTTATTTCCTGCAGCGATACAGATAACGATGCCTTGAGCTTTAGCTTCAGAGAATAAGTTATTTTGGATTATATTGATGGCATCAGAAGTTAAATCTACGCTTTCTCTTTTATCTGAACCCAATGACATATTTATGATATCAGCGCCTTGATTTATAGCGTAATCTAGTGCAGAAATGATATCACTCATACTGCCACTTCCGTTACCTGCAAGTGTTTTAAGTACCATGATATTGGCTGAGGGCGCTATCCCAATGATTCCCTTACCGTTATTTCCACTCCCTGCAATGGTTCCTGATACATGCGCTCCATGGCCATTATCGTCATTTGGAATATTGTCTTTATCCACATAATCCCAACCTTGGTAATCATCGACATAGGTCGTTACAAAATTATCGGGATTGTTTGAAATATCTGTACTAAATGGATCATCGTCGATACCGTTACTTTCTTTTCCATTTCCATATTCATCGGTGTTTATCCAAATATTTTGACCATCTTCATGAGTCATGTTTTGACCTGAGTCAATGACGGCAACAACAACCCCATTTCCATTTATTGTATTGCTTTTTTTCCAAACCTCATCCATTTGTATTGTTTTTAGATACCACATTTTTTCTAAATCTGAGCGGTAAAAATCGTACCCATTTTCATCGGTATTACTGGTTCTAATGGCGATTGATTGTTTATTTGGCTCCATTGTCCAGTCCCCTGAGCCATTGTTTACATAGGGATCATTTGGTAGAGCCGTACTTTTGATTTTGTAATCTTTTGCAATGGCATTAATTGCAGGATGGCTTTTTAGACTATTAATAATGAAATTGTCTGGAATACTATTATCAAATTTAATTATAAAGGTTCTGTTTTTGTAATCTAATTTGCCAGTTGCTTTTAATTTATTAAAGTTCTTCACTTTTCTTTTTAAACGATTAATGCGTTTTTTTATTTTTCTTTTTTGGATTTCATTTGTAATTTGCTTTTGTTTTTTTTCTAATTTATTTAACTTTCGTTTTAAATTAGTTTTGTTTTTAAGTGGTCGAATAATCTGTTTTCTTTTAATTTTACCTGAGCCATTCCCAATAACATCTAGCCCAATAATATCTTTAACTTTGTAATTTGGGTTGAGAATAACAATAAACTTTTTCTTTTCCTGTTGATTTATAGCATCAACTTTATTTTCTAAAGGTGAAAATAAAATTAAGATTAATATTAAAAGAAAGTTTACTATTTTTTTCATCTTGTTTTTCTTTTTTACTGAATAACTCCAACGTTTAGTTATTCCCATTTTTCAAGTGAAATAAACAGAAAAAATATAAAAACAAGGCCGATTTAAATCGGCCTTGTTAAAAGTTTAGATTGGATTAAATTAAATTTTTTGCTGGAACCCAAAAATAAGTGTGGAATCTGTTAAGATGGAAATTGCATTTGATCGACGATAAATAGGCACGATAAATTCACTTGCAAAACGAGATCCTACCAGTGATTTTGGTTTAAAATTTAATCCAACTCCAACATCAGCAATGATATTCCCTTGTTTTGTGTTGTACATGGGCGACATATTGATTTGCATGGTAGTTAATGTGTTATCACTTCCATTGATATTATTTTTTATGGATAAGCTAGTTCGTATTGAAGTACTAAGTTCATTACTCCATATTTTTTGTGCCCATGAGGTTAATTTATAATGGTTTCCTCGACTGTAGCCATATTTATTTTCAGTAAGTCGAAAAATACCATTAATTTGTGTGCCATATGAAAAATCTTTGTGAAAAAACACACCTGTAGTCCCCATTAGTAAATCATAAGTTCCGCTTCCTAATTGCATTCCATAGGGATAATGTGTCCCCGTATCATTGGATTCACTAATGGATCCAATTGGAATGCTTAACCCAACATTACCTATAATAAATTTGTTTCTTTCATCGTTGATTTTAAAAATACTCTGAAGTTTTAAATCATTTAATCCAGATGCCCTCATTTCGGATTCAGCATTTGTCATTTTGTTAATCATGGTCATTTTATTATCTGAATAACCAATCATTGCGGCAAAGGTTATGGCATCAGAAACACCCCACATGGTACCTATCATGTGCATATTCATGGTCATTTTAGTAGGGTTCATCGTATAGGATTGCTCAGCTGTTTCTAATGAAATCATACTTGAGCCGTCATAAAGTGAACTCATTTGCATTGTCATGAATCGATAAGAAAGCATGGCCTCACCTTTTTTATGGTAATGATCTGACATGACTCCAATTGGTGCGTGAGCATCGGGACGATGTAGATTGTCAGCATGCAAAATAATGCTAACTAAACCTAGTAAAATTATTTTTTTTATCATTGATATTTCTCCATTTAATTTTTTTATTAAATTAAGACTTTGGGGGGGGGGGGATCAATAGCACGGCTATGTATATTGGGGGT
>JAYNJH010000122.1:4411-4873 GCA_038109885.1 Candidatus Margulisiibacteriota bacterium
ATGATCAAAACTCATCTCTCTACACATACTTATTTATCCACACTAACACGTCCGGGGGCCCCCCAAAAATAGCACGGCTATGTATATAGGGGGAAAGTGAAAATATGTTGATTTGATTTATTAAAATTGTTAATTTTTCAAACGTTTTATTTGAATTGCTAATTATGTTTTTATTTTGAATGACATTTCCGTTTTTTGAATTGTCACCACATTTAATATTTCTAAATATAGTTTCACTTGATTTTTCATGTTGGCATTTACAATTTTGTTCACAACAACACCATGGATTTAATGTTTGTATCTCAATTGAGTGAGTTAATGTATTCCCAAAAAATAAAATAAATATAAGGCTAAGAATAAATATTTTTTTTTTCACATGTTTAATTTATATTAGTTTTTAAAAAATGTCAGTGCGTTATAATGATTGATGTGAAACTACTTCTCATTTCAGATACACATGGT
>JAYNJH010000123.1:0-459 GCA_038109885.1 Candidatus Margulisiibacteriota bacterium
CTATATGACCTGGAATTTTAACTTTATCCCAAACTTTTAAGATCTTTCCTTTTGGATCAATAACAAATGTGCTTCTTTCAATTCCCATATATTTTCTTCCATACATGCTCTTTTCTTTCCAAACTCCGAAATCTTCACATAAAGTATTATCTTCATCACTTAATAATTCATGTTCAAAACTATATTTTTCACAAAACTTTTGATGTTTTTTAACTGAACATTTGGAAATTCCATAGACCTCAATTCCCTTTTTTTTAAATTCTGAAAGATTTTCTGAAAATGCTTGTCCTTCCTTTGTGCACCCAGGGGTATCATCTTTTGGATAAAAATAAAATACCACGGTTTTGCCGGTTATGTTTTTATTACTAAATGATTCCCCTTTAGATGTTAATACATTAAATTCTGGTATTATATCGCCTTTTTTTAACATTTTTTTCCTCCTAACAATAGGTCAACCAA
>JAYNJH010000123.1:469-4774 GCA_038109885.1 Candidatus Margulisiibacteriota bacterium
GTTTAAAGGTGCTTCATGGGCAGTAACATTCCAGCCTAGTGTAGCTGCTATTGCACGTATGAAGCTTATGAGTGCGGCACATTCAGAAGAACCAACATTTAATGTAATGACTAAAGATAGTAATTTGGTTTTTTTCCCTTAACTATATCAAAATAAAGATTTTGAATTTTATGTGTAATCTCACCTTTTTTTCCGTTTCCAATGGGTTTATTATTTATTTCCCTAATGGGTGTAACTTCCGCCGCTGTACCAGTAAAAAAACATTCATCAGCACTGAAAAGTTCTTCTGGGTGAATACTTTTCTCCTCAATAGAAAAGCCTAAATCCTTGCAAAGTTGAATAACGGTATCTCGGGTAATTCCCTTTAAAACATCATCGCTTATCGGTGGGGTAGTAATGGATGTTCCATTAATTATAAAGATATTTTCTCCAGGTCCTTCAGCAACATTGCCGTGTCGGTTTAATAAAATCGCTTCATCATACCCCTTGTCCAATGTTTTCTTTTTTGCTAAAAACGAATTGGCATAATTAGCACATGATTTAGCGGTTGATGGCATGGCTTCACTAGGGGACTTCATGATATCGCTAATTTCACAACGAATACCATTTTTAATTCCATCATCGCCTAAGTAGCTTCCCCATTCCCAAGCGGCAATTACAGTTGTATAAGTTGCATTTTTGGGTATGATTCCTATACTGCCATAATCAGTGTATACAATTGGACGTATATAACATGATGGTAAATTGTTTTTATTGATTAATTCACAGGTTGCTGCAATAAGTTCCTCAATGGTGTAATTGCACTCTAATGTGTATGACTTACAGGATTCCATTAATCGTTCATAATGTTCAATGGCTTTAAATATCGCAGGTCCCTTGTTAGTTGGGTATGCTCGAATACCTTCAAACACCCCAGAGCCGTAGTGTAAAGCATGTGTTAAAACATGTGTGTTGGCATTATTCCAGTTAATAAAATTATTATTTAACCATATATAGTCTGATGGATTCATGGTTGAATTATACGTTATTCAATAAAAAAATCATAGAATTCAATTTGATATATTATTTGTAAGATTTTGAATTATGACTTTGTTTGCCTTTGGAAATGCAAATGAGTCAAACTCTGTATTATCAATCCAACAATGGTTCTCTGCACTTTTAATTTCTAACCCTTGATCGGTTTCTACATTGCATAGGTATGCATGCATTGTAATTTTAAAATGGGAATAGGCATGATTTACTTTACATAAAAATGAGTTGATTTTGATATCTAAATTGACTTCCTCTTTTATTTCACGTTGCAATGCCAATTCAAGTGTTTCATTGTCATTAACCTTGCCGCCTGGAAATTCCCAAAGGCCACCTAATAGTTGGTTGCTTTTTCGTTTTGTAATTAAAACTTTTTGATCGCTTACTCGCTTAATTATTCCAACAACGATGGTGTAGTGAGGTATTTTTTCTTTTTTGGGTTTGACTGGGATACGTTCAATTTCATTCATGTTTTTTGCATAGCACATATCACTTATTGGGCAATCCATACATTTTGGAGATTTTGGCTTACAAATCAGAGCCCCAAGCTCCATTAATCCTTGATTAAAATCTGACGGGGGGACGGTTTTAATAATTTGATCTAGTCTTTTTTTAACCTTTTCTTTGGTTTGGTCTTTTGTGATGTCATCTTTTATACCAAAAAAACGTGTAATTACTCTTAATACATTGCCATCGACAACTGCGGTTGTTTCGTTAAATGCAATACTGGCGACTGCAGCAGCGATATACGGTCCAATGCCAGGAAGTTTTTGCAATGCTTTTTCATTATTTGGAATCTTACCATTCAGTCGATTGCAGATGATTTTGGCTGTTTTATGAAGGTTTCTTGCGCGGGAGTAATATCCTAAACCTTCCCAGCTCTTTAAAATTGAATCTTCACTTGCGTTTGCGACAGCTTCTATTGTTGGGAACTTTTGAATCCATTGATTAAAATAGGGGATTACTGTGATAATTTGAGTTTGCTGTGCCATGAACTCTGAGATTAGAGTGTAGTATGGAGATACATTTTCTCGCCATGGCATGCTGCGTTGATTGACTCTGAACCAATCAATCAATTCACGTGCCCACATTAACTTAGTTGATTGCTAAGGTCCCCAGACTGATAAAGTTCCGTAATAATATCGCACCCGCCAATAAATTCACCATTAACATACAGTTGTGGGATAGTTGGCCAATCTGAAAATTCTTTTATTGCTTGTCTTAAAACTTCATCCTCTAATACATTTTTTGTTTCGTATTCAACCCCTGTTTGATTTAATATTTGGACAACTTGCCCTGAAAATCCGCACATAGGCATATCCTTATTGCCTTTCATGTACAGCATAATTTTATTTTTTGAAATCTCTGTTTTAATTTCTTCTTTTTTTGCATCAATTAAATCTTGTGTCATTGCTTATATTTCTCCTTTATTAATGACTCTATCATAGGGTAATTTGATTTATTTTTTAACCAATTTTCTTTTGAAAATGTTTTTAGACCTAGTGCATGAACTTTTTCATTAAATGCTTCTTGCAATGGTTTCATTACGGCCTTGTGTTGTTTTAATAAACTTAATTCATTAAATGATTTTGATATAACCACAGCTTCGAAATGCTCACCATCATTATTAATATTATTTACAATTATCCAAGCATCGGGGATATGGCTTATAATTATCTTTTCAATTTCGTTAACTAAGTTCATTTTTGCTCGCTTCCAAATATTTTATTATTGCCATTGATTCATATAATGGTTTGTCGTCAATTAATAGTAGTGGGACCTGTGTTTTTCCGTAACTCTTTTTAAGTTTTTCATGATAATTTTGATCCCATTTTGTATCAATAATTTCAATATCTTTAATTTCTTCATGTTCGATATAATCAAGTACCAGGTTACAAAATGGGCATGGAAATGCCACAATTAGCTTAAGCATTTTTGCCTCCTATTTTTTGAATCATTTTTTCAATAATTTTGGTCTCTAATTGACATTTATTTAAAAGGTTAATTTCTTGAAGCCCTGTTGGTGATGTTACATTAATTTCAATTAAATGATGATCAATAATATCAATGCCAACAAAAAATAAATCATTTGATTTAATGAATTGCCTGATTTCATTAATGATACGAAACTCTTCTTCTGAAAT
Organism: Candidatus Margulisiibacteriota bacterium; assembly: GCA_038109885.1. GTDB lineage: Bacteria > Margulisbacteria > Marinamargulisbacteria > UBA817 > UBA817 > UBA817. Next base: position 3,643 of record JAYNJH010000123.1, read on the forward strand.
TTCTGTTTTTTCAGCCAATCCACCAGCCATGAAATTATTACGATGTCCAACATGATTAATTCGTTTAACGGCACCAATGGCTTCACCATCCAGAAGTATAATACGTTTGTCACCCGTTGTATTATCGACTGCTTTTTGACAAATAATTTGATTTAACTCATTTTGAGTTAAGCTTTCAATGATTGGGTCTAGATTTGTATCGTTTATAGTGACTTTAAATATGCCTTGTCCTCCATAGCCATTTAATGGTTTTAATACGCATAAATTGTGCTTTACTATGAATTTTTTAATGTCTGTTTTTGATTTTGAAATTAATGTGTTGGGCGTATAGTTTATAAATTGAGTTGCAGATAATTTTTCATTATTTAATAATATGCCATTGATATTATTAAACATATGAACCCTGTCACTAAATTGGTTTAAAAGAAGTAGGTCTTGCATATATGATTCATTAACGGGGGGGTCTTTTCGAAGCCAAATCCCTTGGATTTCGTCTTCATTAAGAGTAATTGGCTCGTTAGCTAGAGCCAGAGGCTGCCCTAGTGTCACAGGTAATATTTTTTGAACATTGACTTGAAGTTTGTGATTTTCGATGATTATTGAATTTATAAAGTAGGGGGTCAGTTTCTTGATTTGACAACCATATATTAAAAGATAGGTTGTATCTTTTTTAGGATCAATGCCACAAATGGGGTCCATCCAAAATAAAATGTTCATATCAAACTTAATTCTTTTTGTGCGGATATATTAGCTAATTGAGCGATAACATAACTTGTTTTGGAGATCCCATAATTATCAATGTTTTCATTTGGTTTTGAAAAATGCTGATCTATACTAGTATTAAATGCTTTAAATTGCATTCCTTTAGAATTAAGTATATCTTTTGCTGTTTTTGTTTCATGCATACGATAAAACCCCCCAACAGTATCTCCATTAACAAGATAAATAACTTCTTCTGATGCGATATTATTTATTATTTTTGCACTGGGGATACCCTCTTGGATGATTAAATTTTCGATAGGTTGTGAAGATTTTCCTCTTAAAAGTTTATTTCTTCTCTTTCGATTCAAATTAAGAATTTCGTAAGGGTCATTAATACTTAAAACCCCCATACCATAGGTCCCATTATCAG
>JAYNJH010000124.1:0-4755 GCA_038109885.1 Candidatus Margulisiibacteriota bacterium
CAGTAAAACAATTTCAAGTCCTTCATAATCTGCAATTGATTTTACTTTTCTATTAATTTAATTTAATTTTTTTTCAAATTCTAATATTTCTGATTTTTCTCTTTCAGGATCGTGATGAAAAAAAACAAATGATTTACTATTTGACTCAATACACAAACGATGCGCATCTTGAATTATGCTATGGCCCCAATCTTTTTTTTCTGGCATATCTTTTTCTGTGTATTGTCCATCGTGTATTAACAATTGTGAGTCTTTGCAAAACTCAACAAATTTATCAAAGCTTGTATTACTGGGATTATGTAATTGATTATCTGGTAAAAAACAAACATCAAATTTTTTATTTCTTATTCTATATCCAATGCAATCTCCATGATGATTGGTTTGAATTGTATTAATTGAAACTTCAAATCGATTTTCTATTTCACTGATTGATTGAACTGGTATTAAATTAGCTTTTATATCGTTTTGATTTAGTGGAAAATTAATTCCATTTACTTGATTTAACATAGCTTTAAGATGATTTTTATTGTGGCTATAAATATAAACCGAACGATCCGCATGTAAAAAATCGAAAAATGGAAATCCTTGAATGTGGTCCCAATGAGAATGGGTTATTAGAAGTAAAATATGTTTATAGTCATTATTATTAAGTTTCTTTGATAAATGTCTGATTCCAGTACCAGAGTCTAATATAATTAGATTTTCGTCTGTTTCAATGCTAACGCATGGGGTATTACTTCCTAGATTATCTTTATATAAACTGCCTGGAGTTGACCCTTGAACTCCCCAAAACTTTATTTTTGCCATTAATCTATATTATCAAAATAAATTTCTAATCGACAATCTTGAATTTTAATAAATATTTTTGTAAAAAGTTTCGCTTTAAATAATTAAAAAAACGTCGATGAGATTTTATGAAAACTTGTGATGGACTATGGATTGAATTTTGGTAAGCATAGGAAATTTTAGCTTGATAAATCAACTTATCGAATATTAATTCTAAGTATTCATTTGTTTTTTTCGTTATAACGATGGATTCTGATTGAATACATGATCTATTTACCATAAATAAAATTTTTGCAATATAGGGGAATTTCGAAATGTTTGTTTCAAATTGTACTTGATTTTCAATATTTAATTGACTTCTTAGAAGTAAGATCCAAGAAATATCATAAATGTTATTAGATGAAATAAAGATTCTAAACTGATATTTTCGAGCAAGGTTTAGTAATGTGTAAATATTCCATTTGTAAAATGTGTTTGATTTTAATAAATTTAGATTATTATTTACATATTTTTTGGAAATTCTAATATTTAATTTTTTAATAATGTTTTGAGGTGTTGACTGAATATTTTTATAAAGCATTGCTAATGTGTCTTTTTCAATAGCGTTAATGGATATTCCGAAGGATTGGTTTTGATTATTTTTTTGAAGTTTAATGATGGATTTAAAGCAATTAGATATATCATCAGGGGTTTTTGTAGTAAAAATAAGATCACTGGTTTGTTGAAGTATCTGGTTTTGTATTGTTTGTTTAATCAAATTAAATTCTTCAAATGAAATAATTAGTTTTTTTATTTTTTTATGTTTAAGTTGATGAATTAAATTGTGGTATTTATTTGAAATTTTTATATTTATTGGACTTGATTCTAGGATGTAATATTTTTCTGTAGATTTAAAGTATTCATGGTCTTCAATAATATTTAGTAAATTTTTTAAGATAATTTCTTTTGTTCTATCTTGTTTTGGAAATAATAGTAGATTCAAATTTGAATAAAGACTAAGTATTTTTTGAAATTTGAATTCTCCATTGTAAAATAAACGTTTTTTTAGTTGTTGAATTCCACTTAGTGAAGAAATTAGTAATATCTTTTTTTTATATTTTTCTTTTTCTTTTTTTGACAAAACTTGAGTTAAAAGCTTTTTGAAGTGGTGTGTTAATTCTAATGTTATTCGCTCTTCTTCATAATTACTAAGATTGGTTGATTCAGCTAAATTTAAACAGTCGTGAATTTTTTTATTTATCCTTAGGATTAACATCTATCTTATTATATCAAATGAGGTTCATTTTTATTCTTTCAATTTATATTGTGTTTAAAAAAAGATTATTCAGATATTTATTTAATTTTCTTACTTCGTTTAACTTATGCTTGTTTGTAATTGCTATTTCTTTTTCAGGGTAATGTTTGATAATTATTTTTTTAAGATCCTTAATTTTTTTTTCATTTAAAAGAAACTGTTTAGGAATTTGGTTTAACTCATTGTTATTGAGATATAACGTTAATCTAAGGCAAGCGGGGCCCCCACCATTCATTAAACTAGATTTTAATTCGATAAAATGTGCTTTATCAATATGTTTTTGAGTCTCCCATTGTCTAATAAGTTTATAACTTTCAATATTTTCTTTTGCTTCATACGGGCATAGGAGGTGAACTTTGTCATTTATTAAAATTGCTTGTGAATTAAATAAATAGCTCATAATTGTGTTTTTAATGCTAATTTCTGACGATTTAATTTCGATAATATCTAATACGTCATTTGTAAGATTATGAAACTGTTTCTTTATAATACGTAGTTGTTTTTTTTGGTTTTCAAATGCATTTTCATGACAAAATAGTTTATTTTTAAATCCAAATGAAATTAGATCATTATGAAAAACTCCTTGATCAATTGAATTTGCTTTTTGTTTTAATGCAGAAATATTAATGATGTTAGTTTTTTTAATAATTTCATGGATGCTTTTTTTTGATTGTCTTGATGGGTATCTTTTAGTTTTTCCACCGTAAATGAAAATAGTAATAGTAGATTTGCTGTTGTCACTCCATAGTCTTATTGTATTTGCGGCGCCTTCGTCAGGGTGTAGACATGGGGGATGTATTTGAGTTGATGGGCATATTTTTTTTAACCAAAAACGATTGAAGTAATGCTCATTTTTACGATGAACTGTTTTTTCCATATTTGAAGGTATGAAATGATTTGTATTAGATTTTGTGTCTACTTTCGGTATGAAATGACCTGCGTTTGCCATCCAGATAAATCCGCAGGATAAATCAGCTTTAGTTAGATTTTTATTAATTTGATGGGGTTTTGGATGAGGGGGGAGTACCAATTGTATTGCGCCAATATTATAAATGTAAGTAACTTTATTTAGCCATTCGAGAGCGGCTTGTTTGGGATTAACTTTTTTTCCTTTTGATTGCATCGATAATCGATTACCAAAAGCATGTCCGCCAAAATGGTATGTGGGGCCAGGCATACAATCAATAAATACTTGTTTGATCATGATCCCCTAAAATCTATGTTCGATGGTTTTGTTATTAATTTGGATCCCACTGGAATAATGCAATGATCAATCATATTAAAACCGGCGGGTCGATAGTTTCCACTTTCTTTAACGCCCCCAAATGGGGCTAGTCCAGAAGCCCCCGTCGTAGGGGAGTTCCAATTTATAATTCCACAATTTGACTCTTTTAGTCCATAAATAAATTTTTTTCGTTCTTTTGTGTAAATACTCGTACAAAGTCCATACTTTGTATTGTTTGCTATTGCTAGAGATTCTTCGAAAGAGTTTGATAATGTAATAAAAATAATGGGACCAAATAATTCTTCATCATAGTTAATATCTGTTAACTCAACTCGTGGTGAGATTAGTCCCCCTTTGCTCAAATTGATTGATTTTAAAAGTGTTTCGGAATGATTGAATTCTTTTAATAATATGGTTTCTTTTATTTGAGGTAATACAACCGGGCCCATAAAGGTGTGGTTTTTACATGGGTATTTATTGATATTAATTGATTTAATATCTTTAATTAACTTAGGGATAATGTGGCTTATTTTTTTATTGATGATGATTCGCCTTGAGCAACTGCATCTTTGTCCTGCCGTAATGAAGGATGATCCAATAATATTTGATGTTATTGTGTTAAAATCGTCTTCAATAATCATTGCATTATTCCCCCCCATTTCTAAAACGCATAATTTATTTAGTGAAAGGCATTTTTGTTCAATTTTTCTACCCGTGGTTGAGCTTCCTGTAAAAAATATGGCATCAATTTCTTTATGGTTTACAATTTTTTCACCAACGGATTTTTCTCCGTAGACGAATTGAATGGGGCATGGACAATTGTTGAATGTTTCTCTCCAAATGCTTTCAATTATTTTGGTTGTTTTTTGTGTGTATTCACTTGACTTTACAATAACTGTGTTCCCAGTTAATAATGCTGGAATTATTTGTCCATTTGGGATGTGCAATGGAAAATTAAATGGTCCTATAACACCAATCAGGCCAATGGGCTTAATGGTTGTCATTATATTATTTTTCGTTGGGTAGTTTAACCGATATTGAATTGCAGTAAATGTTGTATTAACTTTACTTATACTTGCCTCAACTTCACTTAAACTTTCCCATCGTGGCTTTCCTGTTTCTTTTGATATTTGATCAGAAATAAGGTTTGAATTACGCTTTAATATATTTTGAAATCTTTTCATATAGTGCATTCGTTTTTTTAAAGAAAATTTTTCCCAATTGTTGTTCTTAATAAGTGCTCCTATTTTTTGCTCAACCTTTAAATCAGATGTATAAATTATATTCGACTTTCGTCCAGTATTTGGGTTTGTTATTTTCATTTTGTTTCCAATAAATAAGTTATTAAATCATTATTTTTTATATTAAGTGTTTTTTTTATAAAGGCTAAATCTGTATCTTGGTTTATTTTTAACGCTTTAAAATTTTCGAATGAATGGTTACAAATTAA
>JAYNJH010000125.1:0-4707 GCA_038109885.1 Candidatus Margulisiibacteriota bacterium
TCACTAAACGTTTCACTTTCGATATCTGAATCATCTTCACCAAAATCCATCTCATTTAACTCACTTTTATCATCGACATATTTTTTGTCGCCCTCTGAGGAGCCAATACTACGGCTATCCATTGTTTCAGAATCCGTCTGATCTAAGTTGGAACTACTGGTTCGCCCTTGAATTCTCATCAATGCATTTTGCTCCAAATCAAATATTCGATCATTGTTGACTAGACCATTAGAAGGAAGTCCCCCCCTTCCTCTTATTTCTAATTGTTGTTTAGTCCCTATGTTATGGTTGAGGCCCGGAGCATGGTACCTACCACCATTCAAACCCAAATTATTTATCATACGAGTTTCCCTTCTTCTGTAAACTATTGACTACATTTTAATTTTTAATTTTGGCCCCAAATTAGTGTTTAATTCTCCTAATTGACTCACTGAGTCAGTCAATGATTTTAATTCAGGTGTTCTCCAAACCGTGTCGAAATATTTTCCGTCTATATTTCTTGCTATTCTTGAGCCCCTAGTTTCCGATTGTAATTCAGGTGTTCTCCAAACCGTGTCGAAATGTTTTCGGTCTATATTACTTGCTATTATTGAGCCCCTAGTTTCCATATGTGGAATGGTTGTAGTTGAACACATTTCATGCATACGATACTCATCTTTTAATTCTTTGGAATTAACTCCCATTTTCATTTCTTTAGTTGGAGCCGTTTTTAATTCTTTAAAATTTACTTGTTTGTTGTTGGGGTTTTTATCATGCATAAGATACATATCTTTTAATTCTTCACCTGGAACCATTTTTAATTCGCTAAAATTAAAGTGTTTGATGTTAGGGGTTGTTTTACCAAAACCGCTGAAAGGCCCCTTGAGGTCTTGAATTCCACGGTTAATCCTTACCATACCCCTGTCCTGCATTCCTGAATTGATACTACTAATCTTGTCCATTTTATTCTCCTTGATTTTTTACTTAATTTTGAGTTTCGGGTTGGGATTACATTCCACCTTGACGTGGTTTTCTCGTGTAACACCCCCACCTTTCCATGTTGCATCTACCTTATGAGTTTTTTTGGTCTCAACACTTTTAACCCCGAATTCACATTGATCTGCCGCCTTTTGTAGATCAGTTTTAAAAAAGCTATTATTTGCTGGCTTTATAGCAACTTGTTTCTGTTGAGCAAAAAGATGATCTGAATTAATCTTGATTGGCCCAAAATCATCCATTGGCTTAGGCGCCATATCTTTATAGGGCCCCCAAGTTGGTTTAGATATATTCGAAAAACGATCCGAACTTCCAACTCCCCATCCAAGATTTCGATCAAAACTATTACTATTAAGTCTATCCATTTTATTCTCCTAAAATATTTTTAGTAATCCACACTTAAATCAATTCTGTTAATTATCACCTCCCTATGATTGTTAAAAGACCTGCGTTATCTCGAGTTTGAAAATTTAATTGATTAAAAAAAGCCCCCCCAAGCTTTTTTAATTTTTACTAATTTCAACAAATCAGCCCGAATGGATCATCCATTTTGACAACTAAAATCGCTTTGTGAATGAAACGCCACCACCAATGGGTTTGCCATTACGAACATTAATACTCGTTGAAATTGTGCTTGAGCCATCGCTTTTGGACACCCCCAGCTGATTAACATTTCCCTTATGATCAAGCCCCGCCGATGCCCCCAATCCTCGATGCTCTGCACCAATTATTCCTCCGGAAAATTTTCCTTTAGAATCAAAACTCGCACCAACAAACCCAGATCCATTTTTAAATTGATGATTGCCTGTTAAGTCGGTACCACTGAACTTTAACTTATTGTCTAAATTAAAATTGACCGAGCCCCCACCTCGGGATGTTTGAGCCCCCAAGCCTAAACTAACGCCATTTTGGCTTGCATACGAATTATTATAGATTGAACTATTTCCACCAAAGCTATATTTTTCCATTATTTTTCTCCTTTACTTAATGCAACCAGCTGCATTCTACTTTTTACTTGTATTAATTTTTCGACATTTCTAAGATACGCGTTGACCATTGGAGCTTGCCCCAGAACCTTCCTTAAAAAAACAAGATTCTCATCTCTAAAAAATTGGTGTGATGCAATTAAATCCATCCAGGAATTATCAACCTCTTTTATGACTTGAAGGTTTTCCCTTACCACATTTGACATGGCCGTCTTCAATTTCTCTAATTCCACCTTATTCGCCACGATAGCTTCGGCCAATTTTTCACGACTCGTCTTTTTTATTGCTTCCAATTTTTGCTGTTCCGTCTCCATCTTAGTCTTAAGGGTTTTAATTTGGGTCTCCAATGTTGAAATATTTTTTCTTAAATTACTGATATATTCCGCATAGCGCTCCTTTTTGGGAACGTATTTGTGGGCAATCACGTCAAAATTCGTTCGAGTCTCATTAAAGAACCAATCAAACTGTGCCGTTGTCCAGGTACTCTTATATTTGGTCCGGTACGGCGTTTCTAAAAGTAATTTATTTTGATCTTGAGCCCCATGATTAAAATCAGCATACTTCCAAAATATTCCTGATGCACACTTCTTTACAGGGTAACCTTTATCATCAACCACAGAATCAACCAGATACCCCTTAAGTTCACCCTGATTAAATTGTAAACCTTCTTTGCATTTTTGAAGTTCTATTTCCATGGCTTTAATATTACTTTCAGCAAGTTTTACTTTGGGATTATTTTGGCTAGAAAAGATTTCAGATATTAAGTAAGCTTCATCAACTTTAATTCATACAACAAGCGAATCAATTTCTTTCATTTTATTTCGTATATTTTCTATGCAATTAAAATATGAATTTATCCACTGTTCTTTTTCATTCAGAACCTCATCAATTTGATCGGAAAACCGCTTTAAAACTCCGTGTTCATCTGTAATTTGGTCTTCTTCAAGGAAGATTGACGTATAATCAAAATCATTCTCATGATCCAAAATTTCAGCTCTAAGTTGTTCTTCACTATCAGGGCAATTATTAACCGTAATTGTTCGTCGAATGATCATTAAAAAAATCAAATAATTAATTAAAAAGTCACGGGATACGTCTTGCCTTAAGCCTTTGTCATCATACCCGCTCACCATTCGTCCAATGCACTTGGCTTTATATTGGGCAATTTGTTTATCAATTTCAGATATGATACTTGACTCTGTCGCATGTTTTATTCCTTTTACAATTGCCTTAAATGGCAAAGTAGGCATCTTTTCAATTCGCTTTTCTAGCCGTTCAAAAAATGTTTCCCAGTGTTGTTTTCCAAGCGCAGCCATGGATTTTTCATTTTGAAGTGGTAGGAGTGCATAGTTTTTCGCACGTAGCTCGTTAATAATTGTCTCCATTTCATTCTCATAAAAGCCACCATCCAAGGCACGAATATTACAAATGCTCTGAAAAAATGTTACAAATTTCTTGAGTGAATTATTCGCTGATGACTCGGAATCAAAATCCTTGGGGTTGAATGTTAGGATTAGTTGACTTAATTTTCCAGACTTTAATAGCTCAATAATCTGATAATGAACCAATGAGGTTAAAATTAAACAATTCCTCGTATCTTCTAAACCTGGGGTATCCATAAACAGCTTATTTCCATATTTAAAAACTTTTGGTAAAACAGTTTTTGACTCCATCCCGTCGCCAATAGCATCACTAAATTCATTATTTGCTTCATATAAACCCATTAGCATTTGAAATATGGTGGTTTTACCTGTCTGAGTTTCACCAATTAACATGCTCATTTTTGATGCATCTACTCGATTAAATACTAAATTTTTGTAAACCATCACCAATGCATTAAATGTTAAATGATCTTTTGCTAGTAACTCTTCGCAAAATTTGGTTTCATTTAAGTCGGTTAGATTTAATTTGCTTTGCAAGGACTGACTCTTAAGTTTGGATTCAGTAAGCCGCCCTTCATAATTCTTACCAACTTGATTAATGTTAACCACTGGGTAAGTCAAATCATCCTTGTGCATCTTCGCAGATCCAGGAACAACCACTTTAAGGCCAATCATCTCACCTAATTTAATAAGGAATAAGGGATCGAGTTCTTCAAAAATATTCATTTTCTGAAGGGCTGCTAATTTTTCACTATCAATCCCCTTCGAGTCTTGTTGAATTACTTTAATTTTTATATCTGCTTCATTTGAAAGGGCAAACTCATAAATAAATATACCAATCATTTCTTGCAACATCTGAAGGTGATCATGCGTGTATGATGTCGCGAGTAATGGAGAAACCAGTTCTTTTATTTTGAGTTTTTCTAAACAGTGATCTCGATCCGCATCACCTAACCCCAAAATGCCTGTGGCTAGAGCATTGTAGCCTGATCGTTGCATGAAAGTCGATGTAGGCACGGCAACATCTTTGTCCATTGTTGGGGGCGTTAGATCATTAACTGATTTTGATTTCAAATCTGAAATTTCAGATTTAAATACTGGAACTTCAATAATTTCAGCTTCTGAATTTTGAATCAAAATCGCTTCACTAGGTAATAAATAAGTTAATTGGTCATAACTGTACGATGAATTTTCACTAATATTGACCATGCCTGTAGTGGGGTCAGTATAAAATTCAGGTATTTTGGATTTCAACTTTAATGACCGATTGATTAATAACTGTTTAATATCATGCTCCAAGCAAACCTCTGTATTAAAATTTTCTAAAATGGTCTTGCCATCGCCTTTATAATTTTCTAAAACTT
>JAYNJH010000126.1:0-4634 GCA_038109885.1 Candidatus Margulisiibacteriota bacterium
GCAAATGCCACTTTCCGCTGGCTCGAATGTGCCGATGTTTGCATACCAAAAGAACAAAAAATTGAATTAACTCAATTAAACAATAAAACCCCATGGCTTGCCCCACCCCCGTTAAATATTTCAATTAAAACAATTAAAAAGAGAACCAGCATCGAGTTTATATTTCCTAGAAACGTTAACCGTGCGACATTTTTCCCATATCAAAACAAACAATTTGATTTAAATAAAAGCACACTTCGAAATAATATTTTAAGTATAAAACTCGTCGATAAATCCATTCAAACCATTTCGGGGGAATTATTTTTGGATTTCGCACCGCCAATCATTATCAACCAAGAACTTGAAATTATTCCATCACCATACTACTCAATATTCATCACTCTATTAAGTGCATTTCTAGGTGGTCTGCTACTTAATATCATGCCATGCGTTTTACCAATAATCGGCTTGAAAGCCATGCATTTAAAAACCAATCCATCCCAGAACCGGCCAAGAGATGCCATTTATTATTGGTTAGGAATTGCAATCTCCCTATTAACACTATTTGCAATTTTGATGGGGCTAAAACAGTTTGGAGCTGCAATAGGATGGGGATTCCAACTTCAATCCCCCATTATTATTGAATCATTGGTTGTATTATTTATTTTAATTATGGCCATTAATTTAGATATGTTAAGGCTACCCCTCCCTTCATTTATTTCAAGAAAAAGCAACCATATGCTTATGAACGGTATTCTCACGACAATAATTGCAACCCCATGCACAGCCCCGTTTTTAGGAAGCGCTTTAGCCATTGCTTTATTTCAACACCCAACCATTGGATTGGCTATATTTTTAAGCATTAGTCTTGGGCTGGCACTACCCATGACATTACTTATTTTAAAACCCAAATGGCATGTATGGCTGCCCAAAAGCAACCGATGGAATTATCAATTTAAATTTTATTTAAATTTTGGATTTGTTCTCACAATTGGCTGGCTTATGTGGGTTCTTGGTTCACAAATTGCAATAACTGAATGGATAGCTTTTTTATCATGTGTAATTTTATTGTTTATTTTATTATTATCAAAATCAAAGCAATCAAAAAAAAAGCCCTTAATTTTACTCTTTACAATCATAGCTATTTGCACAATTCCACTTTTAATTAAACCGAACTCGAAAACAACTTGGATCCCATACGCCACAGAAACAATACAAACCTTAGAAGCGACTAAAACCCCCTATTTAATTGATGTTACGGCAAAATGGTGCATTACCTGCCAAACAAATAAAATCACTGTTCTTAATCAAGCAAAAACACTTAAATTTTTAAAATCTAAAAACATCACATTAATTCAAGCCGATTGGACAAATAACGATACCGAAATTTCAAATTTACTCGCATCGTATCAACAGGTAAGTATCCCAACTTACATTTATTATAATGGTAATCGTCATATTGTATTTGGTGACATTTTAACTTTTAATAAATTAAAGGAGAAAATAAAATGACTCGATTGGGTGTTAATATTGACCATATTGCAACATTAAGACAGCAACGAAAGGAAGGTAACCCAAACCTTATAGAAGCTGCGAAATGGGCAATAGAAGGCGGTGCTGACAATATCACAATTCATTTAAGAGAAGACCGCAGACATATTCAAGATCAAGATGTATTTGACTTAAAACCAATTGCCAATGAACTAAATTTCGAATGTGCAACCGCCCCCGAAATAATAGATATTGCAACAAAAATAAAACCTGAATGGACATGTATTGTACCTGAAAAACGTGAGGAACTAACCACTGAAGGTGGCCTTAATTTAAGTCAAAATACACGTCAATTAAAAGAAACAATAAAGAAATTACAAGATCATGGTATCTTAGTATCGCTCTTCATAAACCCACAACTTAATGATATCAATATAAGCAAGGATCTTGGCGCCAATGGCATCGAGATTCATACTGGAATCTATGCATTAGCCCCAAATAAACGCCAAGCGTTACACGATATTCAACAAAGTGCATTATTAGCACATCAACTGGGACTAAAAGTTCAAGCTGGGCATGGTCTAAATTATGAAAACATAACTCCAGTCACAAAAATCAATGAAATTGAAGAGGTAAATATTGGGCATAGCATTATATCTAGATCCATTGAAATCGGTCTCAAGAGCGCGGTTCAATTAATGAAGTCCCTAATCTAAAAGAACACAATCAACACCTTGTATTCATTGTCCCTTTTTAATAATATAGAAAGTATCTCATGCAAGATTTTATAAACCAAACATTACATCCAGCATTTAATATTTTGGCTAATTTAATAGGTAAGGGTGTTGAAATTGTTTGGGATTACCCTGTCATATTTTTATGTATTTTTTGTGGAATTTTTTTCACACTTAGATTTTGGTTCATTCAGTTCCGGGGATTTCCACATGCACTTCATTTACTTAGGGGGCATTACGATAATCCAAACGAACCTGGTCAAATCACACATTTCCAGGCACTAATGGCCGCTTTATCCGGTACCATTGGACTTGGGAATATTGCCGGCGTAGCGATCGCAATTTCATTGGGCGGACCAGGAACAATTTTATGGATGTGGGTATTTGGCATTTTAGGAATGGCAACCAAATTTGTTGAATGCACCCTTGGCACCAAATACCGAATTACCAAAGGTGATAAGGTGTATGGCGGCCCCATGTACTATATTCAACAAAAGTGCCCTAAATATCTTAAGCCACTCGCTTACTTATTTGCCGTATCCACCATATTTGGCGCATTTGGCGCTGGCGGAATGTTCCAAGCGAATCAAGCAGCATCAGCACTAAATGCATATTTTAATATCCCTAATATTCTGTCGGGAAGTGCCTTGGCCATTGGCATCGCCATGGTAATTATTGGCGGTATAAAACGAATCGGAAATGTAGCCTCAAAAATTGTTCCTTCAATGTGTATTATTTATGTCATTGGCGCTTTAACTATTTGTTTACTCAATATACAAAAAATTCCTGAAATTTTAGCATTAATCGTTAATGACGCAATTACGGGAAGCGCTGTGGCTGGCGGATCCTTTGGTACGGTAATTATGTGGGGAATTCGTCGGGCGGTATTTTCAAACGAAGCCGGTTTAGGCTCAGCATCCATTGCCCATGCCGCCGTAAAGACAAATTACCCCATTCGAGAGGGAATAGTTGCTTCTGTAGGGCCATTTATTGATACAATCATTGTTTGTACTGCGACGGCAATTGTGATTATTCTTGGGGGGCAATATCAACGAAGTGCATATTCGCCAAACATGGCACCATTAAATTTTGAGAATATACAAACAACTTTCCAAGAAGACCATTGGGAAATCAGTAAAACGGATGATGGTCAGAATCATCGATTAAAATACAAACCCTCCAATGAAATTGAAGCATTTACCACCCCTTTATTCGATGTTGTTAAACAAGAAAAAACTTGGTACGGAACCCCTGTAAACAGAATTTTAGGAAACGGGATTCAATTTAAGACTAAACGAGATAATGGCGATGTGGCCGTTTTTGTTAGAGATAAAAACGGCAATAAATTAACATCATTAAAGTTACATGGCGATGAGAAATTCTTCTTTGCCAGCTTAGGTGAGAAGAAAGACTTAAAAATCATTTATTTTAAAATCAATTCAACAAAACCAACCAAAGATTGGCAAACCCATACCATTGAATTTTTGTACGATACGAAAGATTGGATTTCAATGAAGCCACACATGCATCAATTGGCGCTTCAGTTTATCGTAAATAAAAATACCACACTGTTTGAAGTAGACGATATTATTGTAGGTAAACCAAAAAGTGGCATTGAATTAACCATAGCCTCTTTTGATCAGTATTTAAAAGGATTTGGATCAATTTTCATTAGTATTGCGGTACTATTATTTGCATTTTCCACAATTATTACCTGGTCTTATTATGGTGAAGTGGCCTTGATTTTTCTTTTTGGCAATAAAGCAATTCTCCCATTCAAGTGGGTCTTTATTGGCGCTATTTTGTTGGGGGCTAGCATTAGTTTGGATACCATTATTAGCTTTTCAGACCTAATGATTGGATTAATGGTTATTCCAAATGTCATTGCTATCTTATATTTAACCGAAGATGTATTTGAAGATGCCAGCACTTACTTTAAAAAACTTAAAAATAAAGAATTTAAAATTTACAAAAAATAATGATTAAAATTTTCCTAAGTTTAATCATTATTTCAGTTTCAATTCAGGCAACTATTTTTCCAATCTTTTCTTATTCAGAAGAAACAGGAACCATGCTCGGCCTTTTTACACTTAAAGAATATGATGATAATCGTAGTATGCAACTTTTTTTTATTACTCAAAAAAAAGGTCAGATGGGTCTACTAAATTTAAAAAACATGTCCATTTTAGATGAACGAGTAAATTTTAGAATCTATGGAAGCAACACTGGCCAAAGTTATTATGGAATTAACAACACAAATATCAATAAAAGTGCAGATACATTATATGCATCAAAACTAACATCATCATTAACTATCGAAAAAACAACGCCGCTAATTTGGGATATTTTATTTGGGATAGAATACATATACTACGCTGAAAATAAAGGTAAAAATAATGGAACAACTTATTTTATAGACCTGAACGACAT
>JAYNJH010000127.1:0-4574 GCA_038109885.1 Candidatus Margulisiibacteriota bacterium
ACTGGTTGAAAATCAATGTTTTGACCTTCAGATATTTGCTCAAGTAAGCCATGATGCTCAGACTTCTCTTGATCTTTCAATCGTTCTTCCTTACTTAATTCATCCTTATATTTTTGCTCAGCTTTATTAAATTTATCTTGTTCCTGGGTCTCACGCAATTCTCGAAACTCAAGTGCTGATTGCAGATTATATTGGAACCGTTTTGATTTTTTAGGAGGTTTAGCCATTCAATCAACTAAAGATTGATGAAACCATTCGTACAGTTTCATCGAAGGGAATATTTTCATCGGTCCGTTGACGTAAAAATGCATTAACTTCATCAATTTTATCGACAGCCTCATCAACTTTTGGGTTACTGCCCTTAACATAAGCGCCGATATTAATTAAATCTTCAGCCTCCTCATATTTTGCCAATATTTCCCGTAATCTACCAGCAGATGCCTTATGCTCTTCTGAACAGATAACCGAAAAAAGACGACTTACACTATGCCCAATATCAATACATGGATAATGATTTTTTGCTGCCAAATCACGACTTAATAAGATATGACCATCCAAAATACCCCGTGCAGCATCAGCAATTGGCTCATCAAAGTCCCCACCATCAACCAATACAGTGTAAATTGCCGTTATCGAACCTTTTTCCGAGGTTCCAGCACGTTCCATTAAACGTGGTAACATTGCAAAAACTGAGGGTGTATATCCCTTGGTTGTTGGTGGCTCACCCGTAGCCAAACCTATTTCACGTTGCGCCATTGCAAACCGTGTTACAGAGTCCATCATAAAAAGAACATCTTTACCTTGATCACGAAAATATTCAGCAACGGCCGTTCCTGCCTGTGGGCACTTGGCTCGGATTAAAGGAACCGTATCCGATGTCGCACAAATAACCACCGATTTATTCAAGCCTACCTCCCACAAAGACTCATCAATAAAGTCGTTAACTTCTCGTCCCCGTTCACCAACCAAGCAAATCACGTTAACTTCACCGGTACAGTTACGAGCTAACATCCCCATTAATGTACTTTTACCAACACCAGAGCCCGCAAATATACCAATACGTTGCCCTTTCCCCAGAGTTAAAATACCATCAATGGATTTCACACCAACACTCAACACATCGTTAATACGAGGCCTAGAAAACGGATCTGGCGGATCTTGATCAATAGGATAAAGCGCTTCATATTCAAGGGGCCCCTTCCCATCTATCGGTTCACCCAAACCATTAAGAACACGCCCCAAAAGTTTAGGTCCAACTTTAACAGATATTGGAATTCCCATGGGATAAACCTTACTGCCTGGACGAATTCCGGTAATTGTTCCAAGAGGCATCATTAAGACCTGCTCTTCTTTAAAACCAACCACCTCAGCTCGAATCATTTCCCCACCAACAATCTCAACCATACACAAGTCACCAACTGAAACCCCTTGAATCTGAGCCTCAATGACCAACCCAACCACTTTAACAACTCGGCCAACAACACGAACAGTATCTAAATCTTCCAGCGCTTTTTTAAATGGATCAAAGTTCATAAAACTGATTTAATTTTTTTAAACGTTTGTGTTATAAGATTTAATTTCTCTTGAATTGTGACATCAACAAATCCCAAATCGGTTTCAATAATGCATCCCCCGGGTTGAATTGTTGAGTCTTGTTGAATGGTAATTTTTTCTACACCAACCAACCGAGCTTCGATTGTTGGTTGAAAAGCACTAACAACATCCGCATCCGCTGGGTTGATTTTAAATATAATTCGATCTGAACCTGATATTTTATCAAAGGTATCAGAAATTACAGCATTAATTAATTCAGGGTCTTGTTCAATTTTATTAGCAATAACTTTTTCTTCAATTAGTAAAGCAAATTCAACAAGCTGGTATTCAGACGATTTTATAACAGAGTCTCTGGCTTCTTTTAAATTTGAAACCGCTGTTACAAGTTCATCTACATGGCCTTGCAATTCAGCCATTACAGAGTTACGAACTTCAGACTCACTAACCGAAGGTTCTGAAGCAATTGTTGGAGGTGCATCAAATGCTGAATCTTTGCTAATTGACGATGCGCTTGAAAATGAATCGTCAAATGAATCCATATCTATGGAATCAGACGCCCGAGATCTCATTGAAGATGAAGAACTCCCTGCAATAGCCACATCTTGTGACGAAACAACCAAAGACGACTTTAAAACACCACCAGAAACTTTGGGAAATGATTTTTTATCATCAAATCCATCACCTAAATTGTATTTTTTTATTACAGACATGTTACATATTATTATAGCTAAAAGCCAAATTAATTGGTATATTTATAAATCAAATCATGATAAATAAAACAAAAACAGCACCTTTGTTTGCGTTAACATTCCCTAACATAAACCCTATTGCTTTACAGATCGGCCCAATTTCAATTCACTGGTATGGATTATCTTACATAGCAGGGCTGCTTTTAGGATTTGAAATGGCAAAAAAAGCCATCCAGAAAATACAACTCAAAATGGATTTAAACGAACTACTTTCAGCTGTAATGATTGGCATTATTATTGGCGGAAGGCTGGGATATGTTTTAATTTATGACCCATTATTTTATATTAGTTACCCATTAGAAATCATTGCAATATGGCACGGGGGCATGTCGTTTCACGGCGGTGCACTTGGCGCTTTTTTTGGAACCATTTATGCTTGCAAAAAAGAAAAGGCATCAATTCATAAAGGACTAGACTTACTAGCGCTGTGCGCAACACCAGGACTATTTTTTGGCCGGATTGCAAATTTTATTAATGGAGAACTCTATGGTAGATCAACAACACACACCTTTGGAATGCTCTTTCCCAATGGTGGAAATGTATTACGACACCCATCTCAATTATATGAAGCTTTAGGTGAAGGCTTAATTTTAGGAATTATATTATTGATTACCACTTACTTTTTTTACCGTGAAGGACGTGTATTTTCAATATTTGTAATTGGTTATGGCATAATAAGGTTGTGCATCGAATTCACTCGAGAACCCGACAATCATCTCGGTCTACTATTTCTAAACCTATCCATGGGACAATGGCTATCAATAATTATGATTGTTTTAGGAGGAGTATGGACATATGCAAGAATTAAAAACCGCTTATATTGAATCTCGACAAGAAATCGATACCAGACATCTTAAATCAAACGCTATTTCAAAGGCATTCAATATTAAAGGCACAGCCTTGGTAGGTTTTGTAAATGAAAAAAGCATACCATCATTAACCTTCATATTTGAAGGGAAATGCTCAAAACATAGTTTACTTTGCTTAAGTAAACTGTTTCTAATGACTATTAATCATGTGCATCCCAACATATTTGAAATTAATCAATTTGGACTGAACATCAAAAACTTACCGGCATCCAATAATTATCATTACGCTACCAAAGAAAAAGGTGTTTTTTCACACTCAATCATTACCCGAAAAACTAAGAATGGGGTCTTTGTTGCCCATACACCAATTGAGGCAAAACATTTTTCAATTACTGTATTCAATCATTTTAAAACAATTTATCAAGACATTCTAAACGAACAATAAACCCCATTAATTTATCAATAATCATTATTCTTGATAAAATGAAATCATGTCGTACCTAATAAAACTCATCATTCACTATATTTTTCTTGGAACAGGAATTACCTCACCCTATCAAGATGAATTTAATAAAGACGATTAAATTTCAACTTTAATTCCATCTTAATTCAACTATTGATATCATATAGCAATGAGTATATCACACGATGAATATCTTGAGTTAGTACAAAAATGTAGCCAATTAAATAAAGAGTATTATCAAAACAATGCTTCCTCCGAAACGGATTTTCAATATGACCAGTGGTATCAAAAAATTAAAGCCTATGAAGCCAGTAATCCATTACTGGTTGTAGAAAATTCGCCTACAAAAAACGTGGGCGCAGAACCAGCAAAAGAGTTTGATCAATACACTCACAAGGCATCGTTATTATCCTTATCAAATGCATTCAACAATAATGATATTGAAAAGTTTATCGAACGAATCATTAAAGAAACAAACCAATCAGAGTTTGAGTTAAGCATCGAACCAAAAATCGATGGTTGTGCGGTAAGTATCATATATGAAAATGGAAAATTAAAAATTGCAGCAACACGTGGCAATGGTCGCGTAGGCGAAGTCGTTACTCATAATATTAAAACAATCAAATCCCTTCCAGAAGAGATTCCGTACAAAAATGAACTTGAAATTCGAGGCGAAGTTTATATTTCTAAACATAACTTTGAAAAATTAAAAAGTGACTTTGCAAATCCAAGAAACGCCGCGTCCGGTGCGCTACGACAATTAGACCCTGAGATTACCAAAAAACGTCACCTCGATATTTTTATTTATGGGTCCAGTACAGCGCCAATAGATTCCCATATCGAATCCATAGCATGGATCAAATCGTTGGGATTTCCCGTAATTCAAACCCATCAAATTCAAAATAAACTCACCGAAATTGAACAGGAAATAACAAAAATCCAAAACCAAAATTTAAATGTTGAAATTGATGGTGCGGTAATAAAGGTTGATAGTAAAGC
>JAYNJH010000128.1:0-1263 GCA_038109885.1 Candidatus Margulisiibacteriota bacterium
CATAATCAAGTCTTGAAGTGTAATTCGAGCATTAAGTAGGTTATTTGTAAATATGGTGGAATCAAAATTGTCATCATAATTAATGTCCAAGGTCAGTCGACCCATGGTGACAATAATTGTTGATGATTTTTCAAATAAAACAGTGCCATCCGACTTAACTAGTTCAAATTTTAATTGGAAGTTTCCTTTTAAAGGGGTCTTCTTTCCATTTGAGTCCACGGTTGTAACAAACGCTTCTATTGAAAATATATTGGGTGATTTAGCATGAATATTAACGCTGCTAAATAAAAAAAATAAGCTCACAAAGAGCCCTAAAATGAATGTCGGTGAGCGAGCTGGCTTCACAATGAAAACTCCGATGGCTCATAGGCATAATAAGTTGCATTGCCTGGCGACTTAGTTGTTTGCGCAAAGAAGTGGAAGAGGAAGACTTTTCCATTGCCCTTAGTATCACCACTGGCTGGGGATTCTCCTTTTTCCCACTTAATTGTTGACCCGGAGAATGTCACCGAACAATCGGCATTTGAGTTTGTGACCACCAGAGTAAGTAAAAAAGACGCATCCACATAATTTCCATTTAATTTAGGATCTTGGAACGTAAGGTTTTGGTTTGAGCCACTACTGCAATTAAAGGAATGTTTATTGTTGATACTCCAATTAATGGTGGTTGAACTTGCGATATTAGGTGCAGATCGGTAAACTTGATTTTCGATTAATGCAGACCCCTTAACGTGAAGGGTTGCCTCGGGGGTTTCGGAAGGTAATAACCCAATGCCTAAGTTCCCAGACACTTTAATTGGACCATCAAATAACCCGGCCCAATTCGTGCTGCTGCCAGCAACATCAGGCGCAGCCCCATAAATCGAAGCCGCATAATCTGACGCCAGTTTGCCCAATCCGCCACTGACTACCAAAGTGCCATCTGGTTTTTTCAATTCAGTGTAAATGCCTTGATGGGCGTCACTCGCGTTTTTAATAACGACTGAAATTCCTTTTGAACCGGTAGACGTGACTTTAACCCCGGTTTGAGTGGCCATGACATCAATCCCAATATCTGACCCATAGGACTGAATTCCAATATTGCCACCAATCCCCTTAATACCAATTCCCGCACTACCATCCGTTGCTTTACCAATGATTTCTTTGGCAAGAATGGTTCCTTCAACACTTAATTGTTCTGCCGGGTTATCTGTCGCTATACCAACGTTTCCTTCAACAATTAAACCATTCACAGGTGCCTGCTTAGTACCTGCAAACCCACTT
>JAYNJH010000128.1:1273-3232 GCA_038109885.1 Candidatus Margulisiibacteriota bacterium
ACATAGATCCCGAATAAGGGGGGAGGTTTACAGCATTTGTTCCACCAAAATAAAGAGTCTTCAATGGATCTCTAACCACAATGCAATCTTTATCCATCACATAAAGTTTATTGGTTTTTAATGTTCCATTGGGTTTGGTTGTTGGTGTAACTGGGGTTGCCTCTGGCCCAATAATAATAAATCCATCACCATTGGTCTCTTCTCCAAAGCTAATGGAGTTATCCATTGTTCCAAAAAAGACGCCACCACTTTCGGTGAAGATATCACCTTTTACATGCAGTGCGGCCAATGGGGTATCTACGTTAATTCCAAGTCGCGTATTGGTCGCATCCCAGCTAAGTTTGGTTTTATCTGCCCCCAAAATTGTTTTGGGGGGCGTGTTGCCATCTGTAGTGCCATAAACAACGGCTCCCGATAAAGCCGCAAGGTTAGACATTCCCGTGCCACCTTTATCGACAGGAAGAACCCCCACGAGTGCATTGGTTGAAATTGAGTTGTCAGCCAGTTTATCTGATGTCACAGATTTGTCCTTAAGTTTTGAGCCTGGGATGGTACCATCTTTGAGCTTTGTTCCCGGAATTGTATTATCGCCAATGGCACTGGCTGGAATTGGGTCTGTGGTTATTTTATCCCAAGGTAAACTGCCATCCGAAATATTTTTAGAAGTAATGGCCCCATTGGCGATATGTTTATTTTCAATGGCCCCATCTTTAATTTTTTCAGATGTAACTGAACCTGTAACCAAAGCGGTTGCCGCATCAATCGTTTCATCTTTGATATCCGCTGAGGTAATTGAAAAATCAATAATATGATCAGATGAAATGGAATTGTTTTGTAAATTAAAAGATGCGATGCCGCCCACCGCTATATTTTTTGAAGTAATGGCATTTTCAGCCAGTAATGAGCCTGGAATAGCTGAAATGCCGATATCCTGGCTGGTAATGGTACCATCAATAATATGCGACGAATTGATTATATTGGCATTTATTTTTGACGCAGTGATCGCATTGTCCGCAATATTAATTGATGCAATGGCATTGTTGGCCAATTTGCTGCCAGGAATTTGACCCGAGGCTATATGGGACTCTAGCACCTCATTATCTGCAATATGACGCGAAATAATCACTTTGTCAGGTAGATGTCTTTCTTCAATACCATTGGGGGCAATTTTTTCAGCTTTGATACTATTATCAAAAATTCGGCTATTGGTAATGACATCATCGGCAATATGGACGGCTTGAATCGCATTGCTCGATATATGGGTGCTAAGAATATTGTAGTTAGCAATATGAGATGAATAAATCGCATTATTTGCAATATTACGACTGGATACAATTTGATCGTTCAGATGCTGTGCTTGAATGGCGTTGGCCTTAATATTGTCAGAAATAATAGTTCGTTTTGCTATGTGGTGTGACTGAATTGCATCCGCGGCAATATTGATGGATGCAATGGCTCCTAATGCAATGTCTTTGGAGGTAATTGTGGCATCAACAATTCGAGTTGTATCAATCGTATCAAGGGCAATTTTAGCATTGGTTACTTGTAAGTTTGCAATATGTTTTGTTTTAACAGCCCCCGGCGCAATATTTGCAGAGGCAATACTACCGGCTTTTATATTTTTGGAGGTAATAGCATCATTTTGAATTTTATCCGATGTAATCGCCCCAGAGGCAATTTTCTGAGATGTAATTGCACCGTCCATTATTTTAGATGTTGTAATTGCATAGGTCATAATTTTATCGCCAGTAATGGAATTGTTTTTTATGTCCACCGACGTGATCGATTCATTTTTAATGGTTTGACCACTAATGGAGTTTTCCGGTAGGTAGCCATTCGCATCACTGATATAGATACTATTTGGAGATGCGGTTGTTTGTGGGGCATATCCACTTAGTTTTGTGGCTGAAATATTGGTTAATAAGCTGCCATCACCTTCAAATGCAAGGGCTTTTAATT
>JAYNJH010000128.1:3242-4532 GCA_038109885.1 Candidatus Margulisiibacteriota bacterium
AACCGGTTCAATGCCAATGCCAACATGACCAGACGCATAAACAAGGAACTGGTAGTCTGCAGAAGAGGCCCTGGGCGATTGGCCATCTGAAAAGATAAACGTACCATTATGGCCGATATTGATATTGCTTCCTAGAGCGGCTGAGTAATCCCCGGAAATAGTATTATTCAATCCCCCAAGTATTGTTGAGTAGTCCCCTGTAATTTTATTTGACTGCCCACCTAAGATCGTACTGTACTGTCCACCATCAATTAAATTTCCACCACCAGTGGCCGATCCCCCGCCAATAATCACACTGTAGTTGGATCCCGATTTTATTTCATTTGAATAACCGCCAATAATCACACTACTTTCACCTTGATTGATCTGATTGCGGCCCCCAATAATCGTTGTATGAGCACCGCTTGCTTTTCCTGAATGCCCAAAAACGACACTGTTGACACCAATGTTGGCATCATCCCATTCATTGGTATCAACATAACCGGCACGAAAGGCTGTCTTTTTGGGATACCAGAACATACGAGTACCATTGCCGGCCACATTAAGTGACGTCTGGTTAGTGCCCAGCGATCGACCTTTGAAGATGACATTCCCACTCACCGTTAAATGATCTGAAATGTTTGGACTTGGAATCCCTCCAATACCAACATTGCCAGCTGAAGTTACATAGATTAGGTTTTTGATTTGATCCCCTTCAGCATGCAGGGCGTGAGAATCAAAGTTAGCTTCATAATCAAGTTGAACCCATTTATTATCACGATAGCCTTCAAACTTATCATTTTTAAAACGAAGCATCCCATCGATGCCTACATCAGTGTCGCCCAAGCGAATCCCCCCGTTTACATGAAACTTTGAAGAGGGTGTGGTTGTATTAATACCCACTGATCCTGTCGGGGAAATAAATAGGCCTTGATTCACGTTGGGTTTACTATGAAAGCCATCAAATGAAGTGAATTGGATGATATTTTTTGATAAAAATATTGTATTATCTATTAAAACCGAAGATAAGGTTAAGTCCCCATCAGCTGTAATATTCCATGACGGAGATGCAATGGCTAAGGATTGATTACCTGTAATCACGGTTGGGCCGGTTAAGCGAATATTTCCTGAAATAAGGTTTGTCCCCGTGAGTGAAGCGCCATTCAAAGTTAATTCATTATCGATATAGGCATCTTCAATTGGCTTAGCTTTCCATATGCCCGTCGTGATGGTGCCAATGCCACTAATCCCGGTGTAATTACCACTTAAGCGGTTGGAGTGTAGGGTTCCCAATGCAATTTGGTCGGCATT
>JAYNJH010000129.1:0-4390 GCA_038109885.1 Candidatus Margulisiibacteriota bacterium
TATTTCATGATGAAACCATGCAGCGCTTCTCCAAAAAAAATGAACCCGTGAATATTAAAGTAAAATTAGTTCGCCATCAACTTAATGAAGCCATCCCAACAATAAGTGAATTCATTCAATTTATCCACAACCTCAATCAGAAGATTGTTATAAATATTGAAATTAAATCAGGCACAGAAACTGGAATTAGTACATTAATAAAAGCTTTAAAAAAAGCAAATTTTAAAAAGTATGTAAAATTTATTTTTTCATCCTTTAAACCAGAGATAATTCGTCAATTAATTCAAGAACAACCAGGTCAAATCGGCGTATTAATTAAAAATATCACCGCATTTAGAGAAATAAAAATAAATAAAAAAGAATTAAAAGAGGTTGATTTCATAATAATTAACTATCGTAATATACGTAAGAAAGACTTAGTTCAGTTTATAAAAATGAAGAAATCCATTGGTATTTACTTTCAATCCAAAACTGACTTTGAAAAAAAACGAATTTCAGCAATTCGTAGCTATCAGGCAAAACTTATTTTTACTGAAGGATAAAATGGAAATCGAAAAAAGAATTAATAATATTTTAAAAAGCATTTCAAATAAAAACTTTTTAATTGCATGTTCAGGTGGTCCAGATTCAGTATTTTTAGCGATTATGACACATTATTTATACCCTGAAAATAATCATCATTTGGTATACTTCAATCATCAATTAAGACCAAATGAGATCACAAATGAAATCAACTTAATTCAAGAGTTGGGTCAAAAACTAACAATGAAAGTTCATATTAAAGACCTTGAATTCAAAGAAAAAAATCAAGCTATTTTCAGGGAAAAAAGACAAGAAGGCTTAATCAAGTTAGCGACTGAATTAAACCTTAAGGATATTATCTTAGGCCATCACTTGGATGATGATATCGAAACATTTGTAATGCAATTTTTAAAAGGAAGCACAACAAATTTGAGAGGGATACCACATAAAACAAACATCCATAACATTGAATTTCACCATCCATTATTAAGCATTACTAAAGATGAAATCATGACTTATTTAAATTCAAATAAAATTAGCTTCTGCATAGACTCAAGCAATAAATCAACCACCTACAAAAGAAATCAAATTCGAAGAACAATTGAATGCGTTCAAAAAAAACATGCTATGAATAAAGTAAAACTTAAAAATTCCTTCAATTACTTAAAATTAATTGAAAATGAAAAGAAAAAAGAAGCCCAAGAACTCTTTAAAAAATCCATCAAAATTAATAACCATCACTTTTTTAAAAAGAGCGATCTAAACAACAGCGATAAAACCATGTACATTATAAAAGTTTTAATTGAACAGAATTTTAATTCATATGTAAATCATGATCATTTAAAAAAGATTACAAATGGACTCCAAAGTAATAATAAAAAAATTATCAAACTAGATAATTGCATCATACAAATTGATTATAAATGGGTTCAAATATTTCAAGAAGTTCAAAAACATGAGTCATTTAAATTAAATTTAGGTATTAACCAATTCACATTCGGCACCTGTGTTAGCACAACCTTAACGACCAGCTTGAATAGTAACCATGATCGCCTATGCATTAATATTAAGGATCTTAAGAAAATTGAAATAACAAGTATTCAACAAAGTTCACTGGTCACAGGCAAATTCAAGAAAAAACTAAGGGAATCAAACATTTCACCGATTGAACAAGAATTTTATCCCGTAATTCAAACATACAACGAAGTATTATGGATTCCTAACGTTTATTTTAAAGAAAGTAAAGGAAAAACAATAATTACATTTAATTCAAACGTAAAATAGTACTTTGCAAATGAAAATCAATCAAGTACCCTAAAGAATATGAGAATAGTATTGTTTATACTCACTTTTACAACATTGATTTTCGCTCAGTCTGTTACTGTTGAAATAGAAGAACTTCCAACAAAATCAATTCAACAATCAACGCCTATTCCAAAATTACTCATGATTGATAATTTTGAAGATGGTGATCTCGTCAAATTTAGGGAATGGTGGAACTTTGATAAGATTTTTATGAAGACAGTAAATAATGAAGATAGTGAAACATTGTTTATTGAAAACATATCTCTCGAAATTAGTGGCGCATCAAATAATTGGTACGCCGGAGGAATTGGGACATATCTTAATGAAGATGCATCGTATTTCTCAACATTAAAGTTAGTTATCTTTTCTCCCAAAATGAATTCCGGAGCCATTCGAATTGAGCTTTATGATGACGACAATAATAATAAAATTGTTGATATTGATAAAGCTACAAACACACCATCAAAAGATGATATATTTATCTACGATATTAATATTACATGGGAAGGTTGGAAAGTCGTTTCAATTCCGCTCTCTGATTTTGTCGATTTCAATCCTGAAATAGGGGATAACACTTGGAATCCTAATAAAAATTATGGATCCTCTGGACTTGTACAAATGCAACTTGTAATTCTAAGTTCCAAATTCAAATCTGAAACCATAAACTTTAAAATTGACACAATAAAATTCAATTAATTTTCTTTTTAATATAATTAACGAAATCCGGTACAGGGTCATGAATATTTTGAAGCTCTGAAAATTTAGATAAACAATCCAAATATTTTTGATCATCATTGATAAAATTACCCCATTGTAACCTAGCCTGATTTATATTAAATGCGCCAACAAGCTCAGGACAAACATATTCATTAAAGTATAAATTAGGCAATGCGTAAAAACGCTTTTGCTTAATTGCAATATTTAAAATAATTCGTTTTAAAATCAAACCTATTATGGGCAAATGAAGAAATAGCCCAAACAATCCATCAAGTCGTAAAACACTTGAATCATGAGTAGGAAAAATCATCATAAATGGAACACTTAAATAAGCCAATTGCATGGTATTGGTTCCCGGTATCGTCAATGCATATTTAAACTTACCTAAATCACTAACATCATTTAAAACTTGAAGTTTAATATTAGGAAATTTTGTTTGAATCGTCATTAATTCAGATGGGTTAGAAAATGGTGATAGCATCACAGTAACCGCCTCATCATTCACAATATCCAACATTATTGGTAACGCAACTTTTAGATGATCCGGGCGAGAACCAGGCAACAAAACAACGCCCTTTTTCTGCTCAATTGGAAAGGGAGATAAACCAGATTTCATCAAATCCAAAACCCGAGATTTTTGTTGATAAAAATGAATACCTTTTGTGTTTAATTTATTTTCTGAGTAGGCCAAAAAATCGGATTGAGTTCGTTTTGCAAACCGCTTAGCATAGGCTGGGTCACCACCAAGATAAAATACAAATCCTGACTCGAAATCAGAAAAAAATTGATATTTTATCGTTTCAATTGGGGAAAATACTTTAGTAATATAATCAAAATTTAAACAAACATTTCTTTCATTTCCAGTCGCATATTGGCAAGGCGTAAGAAAAACATAAATTCGAGATTCTTCAAACGTTGAACCAAGGGCTAAACTGACAGGTTTGACCCATGAATAAACTTCACCAGGTGAATTTGTAAACAAATAAAAATTAAGCATCAAATTATTATGTTACTAAAGAAAAAATATTTAAAGGACTATTTTTCGGATTCAATAAACATTTGAGGAGAATCTAACGCTTTAATCACTTCAATAAAATTCCTTGAAGCCAATAGACGCTGTGGATATTTCAAATCATTTAAACGTTCTCTAATTTCAATATATGAATGACCTAAACTTTTATTCGCGTGATAAACAAGATCTGCAACATGCGAAAAGTTGGGGGATTGATTTTGAAGTAAACTAACAATTTCATCAATTTGATTAGATTGAGTTCCAGACATGAATATTTTATCGATTAAATTGAAAAAAACCTAATCCGAAATTAATTCGACGTTTTGAAAATCATTAAAAAACGATGAAATAGAGGATGATAAGTTTGAGTTAAGAAGAAGATTAACATGATCAAATAACCTTACTTTTTGATCAAAAATAATTGGCCCTTGAATACGAATAGATCGAGCTGATTTAATTGAAGGAATTTTATGAAAATATTGAAAAAAACCAGCCACTGTATCAAATGGAGCACTTAGCTCGACATCAACATTTAGAGTATCATCCCATACCAATTGTCCATCAGAAGTCCAGTTACAATAATCACTTAGAAGTAACAATAAATCATTGGTTTTTTTAATTGGAAAAAAACGAGACCTAGGAACAATCATTGCCTTTGCATTTGGAAAGGATTTAATTGCAGATCCCATAGCATACTCAAGTTGAACATACGCGGCGCCTGATGTTGATTTTTTATTTCGTATTAAATCTAAACTTAAAGATCCCGACTGAATTGAATCCATTAAATGCTTTACTGAAACCCAAATATTATTGGTATTAAAAACAGGCTGGGAT
>JAYNJH010000130.1:0-250 GCA_038109885.1 Candidatus Margulisiibacteriota bacterium
CCAGTTAATATTAACTTTTCTAACCAAAGAACGGTAGAGTTTCATGGTGGTAATCGTAATGGTGAAACAGTGTCCGTGCAGGGTTTAGCTGATTCCCTAGAATTACATAGTTTTTTAAACCCTAACTTTAATGCTAAAAAAGATAGAAAAACGTGTTATTTTTTTGATATTGTTAATTCGATAAGATACGGTATGGATGAAATCTTTAATCAAATTTTGGGCGAACTAACCGGGGGAGTTTGATTTTAAA
>JAYNJH010000130.1:260-4375 GCA_038109885.1 Candidatus Margulisiibacteriota bacterium
GTTAAGTTTTCTTTTATTTTTGGTTCTAATATCAACTTAATCTCGTCGAGGGTTACTGAATCATTGATTCCATCTTGCCATTTTATTATATCCCAAACGACTTTTTCGCTTAGGTGGGTCTGGTGAATTTCTTTGATACCCTTTGCTAGGATTTTTGCATTAGGTGTTTCTTTACCGTCGAGTATCTTTTGGATAACGTCTAAAAATTTATTGACGTGGTTTTTTAATGGTTTCTTTACTTTCAATGCCTCCCAAAAATTACCGGTTTTAGAACCTATATAATGAATGCTTTCTTTTTGTTGAACTTCATGTTTTGATTCAATTGCATGATTCAAGCATTTTAATGCCCCATTGAGTCGATTTTCATATGTTAAATATAAATTGGGTTCAGGCCAATAAATACAACGAGCATTCCCAATTTTTAGTAAGGCTTCTCTTACTTCTAGTTCATATTTATTAATTATTTGTAAGCATAATCTCATTTTAGTTAAACGATGATTTTGATAGGTTTTATTGACTTTTTTTGAAGAAACCTTGTTTTTTTCGCGATCTAAATCATCGGTGGCCCAAACATATCCGCCACTCATTTGTGAAATGAAATTTTCATTTAAATTGATTAATTGCGATTGAAAATTTTTTTCAGCTTCCTCATCGGTTTCTTTGTTTAAATTATACTTGCAAGTTAAAAGAGGATCTTCGCTGATATCTGCATCCATTCCACGTACAATTGGCCCCATGGTTTTAATTGGTTCAATATAGTTTCTAATCCCAGAGTGTAAACTCATGAGTGCTCGTGCTTCTAAATAAGGGAAAACGTATCCGTTTGTTGTTGATTTTTTAGCTGTTGAACACCATTCAAATGCGAAACAGGCCCCGGTTAATTGCTTTTCATTCATAAAGCTGATCAATTCATATGCCTTTTTTTCATTTTTTTCTAATGTTCCTTTAGGGCCATTTAGACCAATAACCCAAATGATTGGGTTTTTTTGGTTTCGATTTGAGCTAATTGCCAGTTCCATTTTTTCTTTTGCAGAGGCTATGTTTGTTTCCATGACTTCAATAATGATTGGGGTTTGAATATTTTTGGATGTATATTGATTAATTGGACTGGTTGTGACATGACATTCATTTGCTAAAATGTGCTTTGTTTGGTAGGTATTATTGATATGATATTTCGTATTAAAATCGTTTAGACTTAATCCTTCATCTCGTTCAGCGCTTGATGCGGTTGTAAATATTGGGAATCGGGTATTAACTTCAGATGTTTCAAAATCCATTTCAGTTGTTTCGATTATTTTAGTTAGAATTGATTCGGGGTGGTTGCTTATTAATGTATGAATTAATACGCCAAAGGCTTCCCCCTTCCAAAGTCCGTCAACGCATTTCTTAATATGGAGTCCATAAATTTCACCCTCTCGATTTTTATAGGCGGCCCCACTTAACCCCGGCCGTGTTGGCAAATATGTCGATTCACATAATGACATATACTCACTTCGTTCGGGCATCGCGTAAATATATATAAAGTCATTTTCCTGAAATCCTTGAACAAACATTTCAGTGGGCGGCTGTTGTTGTTTGGATAGCTGGGCGAAATGATCTGTTTTATAGTTTTGAATTTTTATGATGATATAATCTTCATTCCAATGAGCGCCATCTTCAACAAGATGCAATTTATTCTCTGGATTGCCAAAGGGTGAATTTAAATCCGCCAATGATTTTTCGTTCACTATATGGCGGGCTGTAATAAAGATTTCGGGGCCTATCATGATGCAAGTTCCCAAAGGGTTTCCTTGTTTGTCACGTAAAACACTTGTGTGATTAGTTCCATTTTGAATTACTTCAAATAGGCCATCTTTTGGGCCAAATTTAAGCAGTGATGAGCATCGCCCCATTCGAGTTGTTCCTGCGCAACGGACATCAGAAAAGGGATGAATTTTTATTGGCTGATATGCATACGGTGCATCTTCAAATAAGTAGGGGGGTGATTGATAATCATTCTGATGAATATCTGGATAGTGAAATTCTCGAGTATGAAAGATTGATGCTTTGGTTTTTTTTGAATTTGGTGCATATATAATCTTTAAGCTTTGAGGGGTTGCTAATAGTGCGTAAGTTTGCCCTATTTTGTGTAAAAAACTGGCGGCATAGCTCATGTTAAGTGTTTTTGGATGGTGGATTCCTCTTTGGTTTTTGATTCGAACCATCGAGGGTTTGATTGGCTTTTCATTTACTAAAATCTCTAAATTTCCGGTGTACATTTCATATACCAAAATGATGGATTGATTGTTAATATGTGCTGTGTATATTCGGCCGTCTGCTGGACGTTCTTTTATTTTAGCAATATAACCACGTTTTTTTATAAGGTCTTTCGCAAGTTGATTGTGTTGGTTTTGTGGTGTTTTTTTTTGTTTTATCTGGGGATGAATGCCCTCTTTGGCCAATGTCCCATGGGAGGAAACAGGAGCCCGAGGAGTCCTATGAGATCTGTAATCAATTTGGTAGGTGGATTTATATTTAATTATTTGTGTTGTTGGATTGAAATAATTCATCTGATTTTCTTCTTAAAATTTAATCGTTTGGTAATTCACCACTGTGATTGAATTCAACTTTGAATTTATCGGGTGTAAATTAAATATTACTTGTTTTAGTTCGTTTTTAACAGGGGATGCTTGTGCATTGACAACTATTTTATTCGGTGAATACACTTAATGATTATGGGTGGCTTATTGGTATTGATTGGTGCAATTGTTTTTCTTTCTTTGGGCTATCGACTTTATGGCCGATTTTTATCTCAATTTGTGTTTGGTTTAGATGATAATCGTAAAACACCGGCCAATGAATTTGAGGATGGCCGCGATTATGTGCCATCTAAAAAAGGGTTGGTGTTTGGTCATCACTTTACATCCATTGCGGGTACTGGTCCGATTGTTGGCCCTGCAATTGGAGTGATTTGGGGTTGGGTTCCAGCTTTGATTTGGGTGATTTTTGGCTCAGTATTTATGGGTGCTGTGCATGATTTTGGGTCTGTTGTTGTATCGATGCGGCATCGTGGGCAATCCATTTGTGATATAGCGAATGAATTAATATCAAAGCGAATGCAATTATTATTATTTTTAGTTGTATTCCTTGCATTGTGGATTGTGATTGCTATTTTTGGGTTGGTAATTGCTATTATTTTTGATTTATTTCCAGAGTCAATTTTACCGGTTTGGTTTGAAGTTCCCATTGCCGTTGGTTTTGGTTTGTGTTTACGTCGTTTTCCTTCCCATTTTCGATTAATTACATTTAGTGCTGTATTACTTATGATGCTTGTGATAATTATTGGGCATATCTGTCCGATTTCATTGGGTAATTTGGGTGGGATGCCGCCAACCGGGGTATGGACAGTTTTACTACTTATTTATGCTTGTATTGCATCTATTTTGCCAGTGCAAACACTATTGCAACCGCGTGATTTTTTAAATGCATGGCAGTTATTTATTGTTTTTGGCATATTGATTTTAGGGGCAGTAATGGTTGGGGGGACTGGGAAGCTTTCCTTTGTTGCTCCAGCCGTTGTTCATGAGCCTATGGGTGCGCCATCAATGATGCCATTTTTATTTATTACGATTGCATGTGGTGCGATTTCAGGGTTCCATTCGCTGGTATCTTCAGGTACGACATCAAAACAGGTCAGTAATGAACAGCATGCTTTACCCATTGGGTTTGGCTCGATGTTAATTGAAGCTTTTTTGGCGGTTGTCGTTATTGTTGCCTGTTGTGCGGGTATTGGCTTGGGATATCCCGTATCCGGTGGCGATGTTTTGGTGGGGCAGGATGCCTGGCAATCGCATTATTCTTCTTGGGGAGCAAGTTCTGGCTTAGCATCTAAATTGCAAGCGGTTGTCGTTGGAGCGGCCAATATGATGACAGGTTTGGGCATATCTCAATCATTAGGAATTGTAATTATGGGTGTATTTATTGCGTCTTTTGCTGGAACAACCCTGGATACTTCAACACGCTTACAGCGTTATATTATAGCTGAGATATTTGGGGTATTTAAAATTAACATTTCAGCTATAAATGGCACTTTAATTGCTGTGGTTACGGGTGGGTTATTTTCATTTTCTTAGGGG
>JAYNJH010000131.1:0-4149 GCA_038109885.1 Candidatus Margulisiibacteriota bacterium
TTCCACCTCTTCTTGCTGATTTACAAATGGACGTAACGGTGTTGGAATTAATATTTTTTTACTCATACATTGAATTATAACCATGTTTTTTGGTTCCATCAATTCAGAATCCCCTGGTTAAGTTTATCGGTTGAGCGTTGCTTTTCCAGATATCCCGTTTACAGTTAGCTCTACTAATCCGACACGAAACGCGCGTAACATTAATAAGGTAGCGATGGTTGTGTTGGAGTAAGCGGCAATTGATGCAACCGGTTGCCTGGCCGTTGCAAGATTACCCGCCACATGAAAAAAAGTGGTCCAAGAAAATATACCCAACCGGGCCGCCCAGCGATCGGTTCCCTCGAGATCTTTTGCCAAACTGGTTAAAATCCACACACCGGCATCCCGCATAAAAAAGCTGAGGGGCCCTTTCACTTGTGCTTTCCATGCCCCAGAAAGCCATTGCATTGATGGCTTTTTTTTGGGTGGGCCTTTGACAAGACTAACCACACCTCGATTAATTACTTGTGAAATGGGACTATTTAACATTAACATTCCTATCCCCTCATGCAATGGACTTGATTCCCCTTGCCGAATTTGTTTAAAATGCTCCCCAGCCATTTTTGTGAAACCACCATTGGCCATGTACATTGACCACAATGGCATGCGACCCAATACTGGGGCTTTTGGAAATGGGACCCCTTTCATTAATTCCATGGGCGTGCTGATTAAAGAGTGCCGGATGCCTTGTCGGGCCAACTCTAAATCTACCCGACAAAATGCCAACCCTAACCCACTGGCAAATGCAATATCTTGCCATTGTTTTGGTTGAAACCACGGCTTTGTCGTTGCTGTATTGGCCAGGGATAATTGATGAGAAACGGTTGGCCTTTCCGAAGGCACGCCCCGGGGTTGAGGGGGGGGGATTGAGGTCCGTTTTCCGCCGGACTGACTATCTATTACGGCGCTCATAGTGACAAGGTCTCCAGGCTTGGTTTTCCACAGGCTAATTTTTTAGCAATTTCTTTAGGCTTTCCCAAATTTAAAACAAATGATTCATCTGGATTTGAATCTGGGCATTGAATATGACGTGAGGGAAGTTCCCCAGCAACCTCACCCCAAAGGATTAACCGCTCTTGAGTGAACCGTGGATCCAAATACTTGCTCATTTCAATTTGAAAGAAATATTTGATTGAATTGATATGCAAGTGTGTTAACGGGCCGAACTGATTATTTAAATGCAAATCAAACTTTTTATTTAAACGCTTCTTGGCTTGGGTTAACTTCCCAATTTGTAATGGTGAGAAAAGCTCGGGGATGCTATTTACACCCACTGCAATAAATTTTGAATTTACTTTTTGAACAATACGCTGGAAAACATCCTTTAATTTTGTGCCCAACAGTGTGACTCCAACGGTATCGTAGGATTTAACAAGTTTTTCCAAATAGGCATGATTAATGCCAATATAAAAACACCACTCATAAACAAGTTTTTCATCACTACTGTAACTGGGCTTGGCCCCTTGACTATTCATATTGTTAGGAACAACTTTCCCGGGACATATTGAACTAAGACTCAATAGAAAACCTCAAAAAAAAAATTTTATTGGATTTAATTTTATTTTAAATTATTTTTAGGTTTTTGATAACCCATTAATTTTTTACCGTCAATTAATCCAAACAGCAACCCAGAAAACCAAGCCAACCAAATGAGTAACGGTGATCATACAATTGCCTGGCAGGGATATTCATATCTTCTAATTCTTCTCTGGCCATATTTCTAGTTAACTCAGTTGGCAACTGATTATAATGGTAGTAATAATCATTATCAAATAAATGAAGAATAATATCTTTCCGAAATCTAATGCGATCTAGGGAATTCAGCCTAATTACGTCAACCCCATCGTTATGTAGTACATCTGAATAGGAATACTTGGCACTGATCGATAATCGGACTAGCTCAGCCAATGCCATTGAATCGTACCTGATTTCAAACGCCAGCTGTTTTACGGCATTCGCATCTTGTAATAATGCTTTAGAAAATGCTTGAATGACACCTACTAGATTTGCTTTGTTCATTTGCACACGGCGCATGGCATTTTCATAGGTATTGATTAATGGTTTTAACGTATCACTTCCCGTATAATTCAAAGCCACGGGGACATACCCATTCATTCCTACGACCTTCATTTTTACAC
Source organism: Candidatus Margulisiibacteriota bacterium (assembly GCA_038109885.1). Taxonomy (GTDB): domain Bacteria; phylum Margulisbacteria; class Marinamargulisbacteria; order UBA817; family UBA817; genus UBA817. The sequence continues at coordinate 2,178 of JAYNJH010000131.1, forward strand.
CACCTTTAAAAATAATAGAATCTTTTCAGTTCTATTCGGAGATTTAATCATATTATTAAATTTTAGTCAAATAGACGAAATAGTTCAGTCCATACTATATAGCTTAATTGATTATGATCGGTTCACTCGCAAATGAATCGGTTGAAAGGTCAAGACTCTGTGATGTAAGTTGATCCGCCTTTCCATTCATTACCGAAAGAATTGGATATGAAAAAAAAGGCCATGCAAATTTAAGATCGGTTTCACTCGGATTGGGAGGGTGATCCGGATGAGAATGGTAAAAGCCCAACAAATCCATTTTAAGTGCCTTGGCTTTCTGCTCCATGGCCTTATAATCCTCACTTGAAATCATGAATCGACGGGTTTTGGTTTCATCGCCCGTATCTTCCCAATTGTTCTGAATAGGTTCAATATGCATCACCTTTTTTTCATTTTCAGTTAACTCACCAATAATTGCCCCACAACATTCATGCGGGTACTCCGCTTCGGCGTGTTTGTGAATTTTAGTTAAAAGGGTTTTCGATAATATAAGCATCGTCACTCCAAAATTGATCCGTTAAATATTTCAATGCATTATCCGCAAATACGGTTACGATCACACCCTTATTTATTTGCTCGGCCAATTGCATGGCTGCATCCAGATTGGCCGCGGCGCTGGGGCTTAACATTAACCCTAAATATCGACTGGCCGCTTTAGCTAACTCATAACTGCGGGCCGTATCTGCCACCAATTGATCATCGGCAATTCCCGCATCATAAATCTCAGGGACAATGGCCGTTTCCATATGTTTCCAGCCTTCCAAGCCATGCATTGGCGTATTGGGCTGGACTGAAATACAATGAACACCTTTGGGTTGTAAAAACCGGGAGGTTCCTACAAAGGTGCCTGTGGTGCCCAATCCAGCTACGAAATGGGTTACGGCCTGTTTGGTTTGATGCCAAATTTCAGGACCTGTGGACTTTACATGGGCTTTCCAATTATGATCATTGGCATACTGATTGGGAAAGAAATAGCGCCCTTGATTTTCAGATACCAACTGATCGACAAACCGTTGCGCCCCATCAGTGGCCTCAAGACCACTGGTTAAGTGTAACTTTACTCCGTAATTTCTTAAAATCAATTTACGCTCTTCAGACGCATTTTCAGGCAATGCCAATTCAACAGGGATCCCTAAACTTGCACCATACAGCGCATAAGCAATTCCCGTATTGCCACTGGTTGCATCAATTAATGTTTTACCTTCAATTTCACCGGCCGCCAACCCTTCTTTGATCATATTCGCTGCGGCGCGATCTTTTACCGACCCTGACGGATTAAACCACTCGCATTTAGCAAAAATGCGAACGCCTGACTTTTTACATGGAATTTCTATGCATGGGGTATTACCTACGTTGTCGATGATAAGGGACATGTTTTAGATTATAGCCTTTTTGAACGAAATCCCTCAACCATCCGATTGCTTTAGTCCATTTTTAGTCAATACTTAGTCATACCCATTCAATGAGTTATCTTCATCGGCTAAAATATCGACTTGACGAAAGGTATCTATCAACTGCTGTTTGATTTCACAATCTCGCTCAAAATTACGATCAAAAATATACCAGGATACATTAACTTTAAAGATTTCATATTGATCTGGTTCTTGATTATTTTCGTCATAAAAAAGCCGCGGGGAATGGCGCTGTGAACCATCAAATGATTGCAATAAAAACTTAATGTGCTCACAAATCTCCTCCACACACTCTTGATTCTCACGAACTTGACTTAAAAGGAACATATTCATTAAATCCTTTATATTGTGTGAAATCCCCTGAGCCGTAAGCGCTCTTCTGGCGCTGGATTGATTAAATACAATTTCAGAAATTAATAATCTAACTTCGGATACCAACCTTTCGGAAGGTACGACTTCTAATTTTTGAACAAGACGATTTGGCAGGGATTTGTAATTTATAGCAAATCGCTCTCTGAGTA
>JAYNJH010000132.1:0-4142 GCA_038109885.1 Candidatus Margulisiibacteriota bacterium
GTCCATGTCATTCAACTCAATCATTTCATGTGATTTTATGAAAGGACTTCATTTATGAAAATACAAAACGTGGGCAATGGCTCATTGAATAGCTCCTCCCAAAAGCAATTTTTTCTAGATTTATCTCAATTATCGCCTAGGTCAAGAGAAGGAACCCCTTCACCAGCCCAAAAAAAGTCCAAAACAGTGCGATTTTTTTCACCAAGGGCATCAAATACCTTAAATAAGGCTTATGACTTGAAACGCATTAAATCTGATTCTGCAATATTGATAAAACAAAGAGATCCACTTAGTACCATTCGATCCCAAGCCTTACCGTTTACAATATTTATTGACAACGAAAAGTTGGTTCCGAATGAAGACCATTGTAAAGGAATTAGCAAATTATTATATGATTTAGCAAATCATCTTAGTATTGACGATATGAATCAAATAACATCTAAGAAATGGACGGCATTAGTTGAATTTGCTTTCGCAGATGTTGATGGGCTAACGCAATCGGATTTACCACTACAACTAATTACCAACGCAAAAGATACTTGGAAAGCTTTTTTAGATATTATATCTGCACTAAATAAAGAAACAACGCCTGAAATAAACGCAACTCTTACGCAACTGATTCTTAATATGAAAACTGAATTTATAGAATTTGAGCAATCCTATCAACAATTTAAAGAAGTTACACTTCAGGCGTTAACAAAACTATATTTAAATTTAGAAAAAGAGGCCAAGTCTCACATCAATCATCCTGACCCACTTAATGAGCTCATTATTGATGGTATACGTCTATTCCAAGTACAGGTGAAGCAACAAATTGCCGATTTTGATGAACTGGCAATCGATAATTTAAATCGTAAGCTTATTGAACTTAATAATCAATGGGATAGCATCAAGTGGATATACATAACACAATTGGAGCGATATCGAGATTTATGGATAACTTACCTAGAAACCAAACGGTTTATATTTCCTGAATTAAATCAAGAAACATTTAATTTTGATATGTTGGAAGGGTTAAATAAAGATCATCCAGAAACAAATAAGCGGCTTCATCAGATCGTGAATGAATTAATTTTTGATACATTACCAAATTCAATTGCGGAACCATTAAAGGTACAGTTTGAATCACTAAGCTCAAATGAAGATTCTGAATATCAAGGGTATGCAATCTTGGTGGATAGAATTTTTGATGCCTTAGTTCGTTACATTAAAACCAATGCCCCAGCCATGGATATTAATGAAAATTTAAAAACACTAAACCAACAATTAGAATCAAGCGACACTGAGGATCAGATCGTAGCAAAGTTGACATTTATTTTATTTAATTGTGAGGTTTTATCACAGTATCAGTTTAAGGAATGGATTTCTTATAAACCCAATGAATTATGTGAAATGGCCATAAAATTAGAACAATCATTTTTTAAAAGTCATTTATTGGAGGATACCCAGAAATCAATCGAAAACTTTATGGATTATGATGAGAATAATCGATGTTTTTTTCCATCATTTGGGCGTCATTTTTTGGTGGATGAAATACTCGGGGCACTTAGTAACCAATCGCCATTATTAAAAAAATCTCTTCCTGAAATATTACGTTGGGACTACAGTCGAATTTTAAATTTAAAGCAACGCTTTGAATATTCAATATCAAAATGTGTATTCATCCATTCAACACAGTATTTTCTACAGTCAATACAGAAAAGACTTCCCAATACGTGGCAGTCTCAGTTGTTAGAGCTTAGTACAATCTCTGATCAAATAAACTGGGCGAGTAATCAAGCTCAGCTTACGGATCAACAGTCGGATCACTACAAGCGAACAATTTTAGCAAATATTCAGCCGGATTCAGCAGTTTTTCAGTTAATATTGAAACGAATTAAGCCACAATTATCAGCCTATATAATCAATCCAAATACAAGATTTAAAAATCAAGATATTTTTTCTCAAGAGATTAAAACAATCGGATCAATTGTGAATTATTTAGGGCAAGTACATCAACCATTATTTGATACATTCCATCGAGACTACATTCAAAGAAAATTGATGCAGTATCTGCAGCCCAAACCGTTAACTTTAATTGCAAATTCACCGCTAAAAGAGTTTGAAAACGAGATTTCAAAAATTAAAATCGATTTAAAAAAAATAGGGCAAGCGATGAGTTCGATGATGGTTGTCCGACAACAATTTAACGCTAAGTTTGATTATTTTGGGTCGGATCAAAAAATCAATGATGTTTTTAATTCAATTCCAGATCGTATTCAACAATTATTTAGTTCTCATTTAAGTATTAGAAATAGACAAGAAACAACGGCCCAAGAATTTAGACAAGATTTAAATCAAATATGTATCCAATTTTATAATGATTTAAATTCGAAACACTGGGACATAATGAAAGAACATTTACTGTCATTCTTGTCCTTGCCAAGTTTACCCTCAATCAATAGTTGTCATCCAATATTGCTTAATATTTGGGAAACGCTAGAGCCAATGTATCATTGCATTCATTTATTATCTGATGCGGAGCAATCACTAGTATTGAATCAGTTTAAAGAAAACGATATATTTCCAGGCACGACGGATAGTTTCATAAAAATGAATACGGAAATAGAGCGCTTATTTAAGAACGACCAATCAATGCCTGAAATCAATTTCAACCATCGACAATTTAGCATTCCCTTCAGGTTATGTTGGGGAGAAATTATGGCAAATATCATTCAAATTATGCATCCTGATCAGGGCAATCTTACAACGCATTTTGATGTAGATACACAAACAAAATCATTATTAAAAACACATATTTGTCATTTAATTAATAAATTATTAAATTATACCAAAGTGCATGATCCTTATTTTGTTTTATCAATAAATATGAGATCTGGTTTTGAAATTTAACAATTTAAAGAAACATTAATATGTTTTATATTTTTTAAAAAAATTTAAATGCTTCTGTTTCGTTTTATTTGTTTAATTTACCGTGGATTTATAAAGGAAATTCCCTTTAAAACTTATATTGATCTTAAATTTAATCAATTTAAATGATCTTTATTGATTTTTTTTTAATTTTTCGAGATAATTCATAAATCCTTCCATAAACTAACTCCCATCAAATTTTCGGAAAACAAAAATCCAAAATTAAATTGAATAAAACATTAGAAATGGAGTTTGAATTATGTTGCGTAAAGTAGCAGGTATGTTAGTAAAAAATGGAGCCAGATTGGGTTCTTCAGGAGTAAAGCCATTGGTTAAGCATAGACAATTGGCCAGTCGTGGTTTTTATATTCATGATATAAAAAATACTCCCCCATACCAATCTTATCGGGCATTTTCATCGATTACGAGTGAACAGGTTATATTTCATTCAGGTCGTTTTTTAGAGGCGTTGCTATCAAAGCAAGATCGTCAAACGTGGGAATCATTTCTTTATAATTGTGTAGTTTTTTTTCAAAACGAGGGGCATTGTTACAAAACGTTAATTAATTAATTAAAAAAAATGGGGGTTAGTAACATTGTTTTAGTATCGAAAGACGTTGAGTGTAGTGTTGAAAATCGTGTAAGTAATTCAATAATTATTGATGATTTTAATGATCTTGAAACCAATTATTCAAAAATGATGCAGTACTGCCTAGAGCATTCCATTAAACAAGCCAGAGTATTGGTTGGTTGGGGGTATTCTTCAGAATCTCAACAGGTTCCAATTCAATCGGATCGTGTAAATAATATGTTGCCAGATTGTGATTTTCAAACGCCTTGTAATTCGGTATCAACATTAGAAAAAATTGCTGATAAAGATGCATTTGATCAAACCGTTAGCCAATTGGGTTTAAATGTTATTCCAAATTTTTATAACACATATAAAAAGGATTTTGATGATAGCCCGAGGGCCCTCATCAAGTTTGCGCAAGATTTATTTGATAAGTATCCCAAAAAAAACGATTTGAAAATTTTTATTAAACATCCATCAACGGGTGGGGGACGAGGGATTGTACCCATTGCCTTTAATCGCAATCAATTGAATTTGGAGTCATATCAACAAGAAAAAATTGACGAAATTAAATCAGCAACAGCGTTGTGCCACAATGAAGGAAAAGCATTTTTAGAAGCCGGGGTTAAAAAACCATTAGTATTACAAATGGGAATCGAAG
>JAYNJH010000133.1:0-4092 GCA_038109885.1 Candidatus Margulisiibacteriota bacterium
ATTTAACTAAGTATAGATGATTAATCACCAATTGTTTTTCGTTTTTAGTGGATGACGAACGACTATTTAACAATGGGAACCCCCCTTAACCTTGAAATTGATAATACCATCGGGCTAGCAATAAATAACGATGAATAGGTTCCTGTAATTAAACCCACCAATAGTATCGTCGAAAATACCTTCAATGATAGCCCAGCAAATAAAAACAATGCCCCAACAACAATTCCCGTAGTCAGCGATGTATGTATTGAACGCGGTAACATTTCATTAACGGCAGAATTTCGAAATTTCATCCGTTCCTGCAACTTTAAACTTTTCTCGAATTCGATCAAAAATAACAATTGTATCATTAATCGAATATCCCAGAACCGTTAATAATGCCGCAATAAACGCCGTATTAATTTCAATTTCAAATAGAGCACTAACAACCATAATAATTAAGGCATCGTGCAGAAGCGCTACAATGGATGCCAGACCAAAAATAAATTCAAATCGCCATGAACAGTAAATTAATATTGCTGCAGCAACCGCCATCACAATTATAAAGCTGGTCTTTTTAAGCTGATCCCCTATCGAAGGACCGATAATATCCACCTCTAATATATCGAATGAAGAAATTTGACGCTCGATCCGTTCAAATAACTGATTTCGTGTTTGAACATCCATCTCTTCTGTCTTAATAATCAAATCCGACGTACCAGATGTTTGAATCGTGTGTTTTTCTAAATTTAAACCATTTAAAATATCCCTTAATTTAAACTCAGGATTTTCAACAGGACGATCAAAACGTAAGATGATTGATGTACCACCGGTAAAATCAATGCCAAGATTAAATATATGATTCATTGTCCGGTAATTGTTAACCATGCCAATCAATCCTATCATAATTATTGTTGTTGAAATAAAATACCATAATCGTCTCTTTTTTATGAAATCAATCATTATGTTTACCTCCAATTAATACCCGTTTTGGAAGATTTATAAACCTTAAAAATAATTGAATTAAAAATTTAGTCACAAACAAGGACGAAAACATACTAACTAAAACACCAATGCTTAACGTAAGTGCAAACCCCTTAATGGATCCTGTACCCAACCAAAAAAGTACCATTGCAGCAAAAAGAGTCGTCACATTCGAATCAATAATGGCAACAAATGCTTTTGAAAACCCCTCATTTATGGCCGAGTGTGTGGATTCACCTTGATTTAGCTCTTCCTTTACACGTGCAAAAATTATAATATTAGCATCCACTGCCATTCCCAGTGTTAAAATTAATCCTGCAATCCCCGGCAATGTTAGGGTTGCATTCATCATTTTTAAAACGCCAAGTGTTAACGTCGAGTAATAAATAAGTGCAATAACGGCCATTAATCCAAAAAATCTAAAAAATACAATCATATAAATTACAACCCCAACCAAACCAATCATAAATGCTTTCTTTCCATTTAAAATCGAATCCATTCCCAATGTAGGCCCAATCAAACGGTTGGATAATATTTCAACAGGTACAGGTAGAGACCCCGCACGTAATTTAATGACTAAATCCTTAACTTCTTGAGCAGTAAATGAACCTGAAATAACTGCATTTCCACCCATAATGGGTTCATCTACATTAGGTGCAGAAACTGGAACCCCATCAAGCAGAATTGCAATCGGGCGGCCAATGCTACGCTTGGTTGTTTCGTAAAAAAGGTCCGTCGCTTCTGAATTAAATTTAATATTTACAACAGGTCGGCCATACGAATCCGTTCCTGGAAATGCTTCTTGCAATTGACTCCCCTGAATCACTTTCTTTTTTAAAATTAATGGTCGTAAAATTGTTTCATTATTGGATAATGTTGTTTTTAAATAAACAATATCCACATTATCGCCCAATAAAATGGTCTTTTCTTCCGTTGTCAAACGCTCTAAGTTTTGGGGCGCCCACTCCGCTTCATGAAAGGTCAACTGAGCAGTTTCACCAATCAATGCCAGTGCACGATCAACATCTTTAACACCTGGCAATTCAACAATAACTTGATTTATGCCCTTTCGTTGAATAATGGGCTCGGTAAGCCCTAATGCATTTATTCGACCTCGAATAACGTCAATAACCCCCAATACATCATCATTGGTTACCGGGCGTTCATCAACATCTTGAGCTTCAAGGACGATCGATACCCCACCCTTAAGGTCCAAACCTAAATTAAACGGTTTAGAGTTCAAAACCCATATCGCTGAAGCTAAAATTAAAAATGCAAAAATAAAACGTTTTAATAATGTCATAATTACAACCTAGAAATTCTTTTTATTATAACTAATTTATAAACAAAATAACTAGGAAATATGTTTTAGATGTGGAAAAAATAAAACATCTCGAATCGATGCTGTGTTGGTTAACAACATCACAACACGATCAATTCCAATCCCCAAACCACCGGTTGGCGGCATTCCATAGGATAATGCTTCAATAAAATCTTCATCCATTTGATGTGCTTCTTCAAACCCAGCGTCCCTGGCAACTTGCTGTGCCTCAAAGCGCTCTTTTTGATCGATGGGATCATTGAGTTCAGTAAAGGCATTGGCAATTTCCATTTTATTAATTATAAGTTCAAAGCGTTCCACATAAGCCGGGTTCAGACGATTTTTTTTAGCCAATGGAGATGTTTCCAACGGATAATCAACAATAAATGTTGGTTGTATTAATTGGTGTTCAACAAACGTGTCATAAACTTCATTAATCAACTCACCCTTCGGTGAATCATCAGCCAATTCAATGCCTTTTGTTTTTAGTAAATTCAACATATCTTCATTGGATGCTGTATCGATATCCAAGCCAGAATACTCAAGGATCGCATCTCTCATTGAAATCCGCTTAAAAGGCAAACTAAAATTAAGTTCTTGATCTTGATAATTGATTGTTTCACTTCCATAGGTTGAAACAACCAAATGGTTCATTAAGTTTTCAGTCAAACTCATCATGTCAGAATAATCAGCATACGCTTGATAAAGCTCTAATAAGGTATATTCTGGATTATGTTTAAACGAAACCCCTTCATTACGGAAAACACGTCCAATTTCAAAAATCTTTTCAAAGCCGCCCACAATTAGACGCTTTAAGTGCAATTCTAATGCTATACGTAAATACAAATTTTGCTTTAATTCATTGTGATGGGTCGTAAACGGACGAGCTGAAGCGCCACCATAAATATGATGAAGCACAGGCGTTTCCACTTCAATAAATTCTTCATCCGCCAAATAATTACGGAGATCACGAATCACACTGGATCGCTTTTTGAAGACATCCATCACATCAGGGTTTGCAATTAAATCGACATAACGCCGGCGATAACGAGCTTCTTTGTCTTGCAAGCCATGGTATTTTTCAGGTAACGGATGAAGGGATTTAGTTAACAGAGTAAAGGCATCCACATTTACCGATATTTCACCGCGTCTTGTGCAAAAAATAGTGCCTTCCACGCCAATAATATCACCCACATCTAACATTTCAAATTGAGAAAACGAGCCCAAATCATTCACCGATGCATAAAGCTGAATAGACCCTGTTTGATCAGTTATATTAGCAAATATAGCCTTACCATGACCACGTTTGGCCTTCACTCGACCAGCCAATTGGACATGGTGGTCTGTTTTTTCACCAGCAGCTAAACCATCCGCCATCGCCAATGCATCGCCAATGCTATGAGACCGCTTAAACTCATAAGCAAACGGTTCTATGCCCTGATCTCGATAGGTCGTTAATTTTTGTTTTCGTACATCAAATTCAGATTCTGTTGTTTGTATTGTTTCTTCGCTCATATTCAAATCATACTCATTTTTAATTGCATGAACAATAGTTTAAGTCGACCAAAAAAATAATTTATAATTTATAATCAATTGGTTAAAAGTCAACCCAAAAGCGAGCTTCTTTAGTAATTAAATAGGTGAATAAAGCTAAGATTTTCAAAACATAATGAAATATTTTAACAAACGGACTGCTATTGAATGCGTATCTGCTGTTTGATATTATTTTTAAGTGAAATTTTTTAATTTTAAAAAATGGGCACCTTATATTGTTTTCATCATTTTTTGTATGGCAACAACCACATTTG
>JAYNJH010000134.1:0-4061 GCA_038109885.1 Candidatus Margulisiibacteriota bacterium
CTTGGGGTTTGCGGAAGCCGATACAACTGCCGATGTGTCGGGGCTCGATGCGGCGTATAAAATTGTGATTTTGACGGCCGAGGCATTGAAGTTAAACATTCAGATTGATGATGTGTTTTATGAAGGCATTGATCAAATTCAATTGAAAGATATTCAATACTTGGATGAATTGGGCTATCGTGTGCGATTGATTGCCAAGGCCAAGCGAATGCCTGATGGTGTGTTTGCGGCGGTGTACCCAACGGCGATTCCTGCGGATCATCCGTTATCGATGGTTCGCAATGAATTTAATGCCATTTATTCTACAGGAAATATGGTTGGCGAATCCATGATTTATGGTAAGGGGGCAGGTAGTTTGCCTACTGGTTCTGCCGTGATGTCTGATATTTTAGATATTGCTTTTGATATCTATACTCATCGATCTAGACGAAATCTTGAAACGCATTTACGTTCGGCCAAAGTTGTTTCTATTGATCAAAATGAAACACAATTTTACTGTCGTTTGTCGGTGCAAGATCAAGCTGGTGTTCTGGAGGCAATTACGTCTCATTTTAAAGACCAACAAATAAATATTAAACGATTTTTACAAAAGGAATCTCATGCTGGGAACGCTCAGATCGTGTTGATCACCGATCAGATTAAGGAGGATCGATTTAACCGATTGAAAGCAAATCTGATTAAATTGGATGTCGTTCTCTCCATTGATGCGATTATTCGTGTAGGGCTTTAGTGGCGTTAAAACTCATTGTAGGCCTTGGTAATCCAGGGGATAATTACGCATTAACTCGTCACAATATTGGTTTTAAATTTATTAATGAGTTAAATAAGCAATCGGAAGTTGAAGTTCATAAGAAAGTGACATTAAAATCACATTTATTTAGGCCGGTGATCAATGGTCAGCAGATTATGGTCATTAAACCTCAAACATATATGAATTTATCAGGGGAAGCGGTTGTTGCTGTAATGAATTATTATAAAATTCAGCCCAGTGAAATATGCATTGTGACCGATGATTTGGATGTGGCTTTTGGTCGTCTTCGTATTCGTAAAAAAGGTGGTGCGGGGACTCATAATGGAATGAAATCGATTATTTCTCGGCTCGGATCGCAGGATTTTTTGAGGGTTCGGTTGGGAATTGGCCCTAAACCGGAATTTTTAGATTCAAAAGACTTTGTTTTACAGCGGTTTAATGATTCCGAGTTAAAAGAAATGCCCATCTTATTAAATCGAATGGTCCGTTCATTTTGTGAAGTTATTCATGATCCATATGACCTGATAATGAATCGTTTAAATCCGGTCCTATATCATTAAGATAAAATTCCTGTAGATGATTCTTATCAATTAATATTAAAATAATTATACGATGTTTCAAATTGGAAAAAATATTGGAAGTATAGGCAATCGTGTTATCAAAAATAGTTCCTTACTATACCGTCATGCTTATACCACAAAAATTACCTCTCTGGATTCGCCGGGAGCGAAGTGTCCGCATTATAATATTACAGCTGAATATACAATTCCTGCCCCAGATTCAATTTTATCAAAGTTAGTGATTGATTCTTCTGTAATAAAAAATATAACAGACCGGTGCTGGAATCCAAATAATACTGAAACAAGTTATCAACCCAATTATATGCGATTAATACCCTTTAAGCTTTCTAAAAAGGATCAGAACGTTGTGGATCAAATGTCTGATCTGGCCTATTTTGGTGCGGATAAAATGCATCAAAATACGTTCTCTCATGGGCTTAAATCTATTGATGGTGGCCACTTTTACAATGTACTATTTCAAACTGTTCATGACTATTTGCGTGAAACAAATGACGACTTAAAAACCGAAAAGGCTCGTGCCTTAAATGATGCCTTTATTGCTATCGGTTGGTTGGAAAAATATTGGTTGTTTGAGGGGTTTTATACAAAAAATAAGGCGAATTATGTTGTTCCTGAAGTTATTTCAAAACCTTACTCACTTTTAGCTGTTCTTTTTGGTAACCAAGCGGAGTTTTTATATTATGGTCACTATGTAGGTGCATCTTGTAGCAATATGGTTGAGATGCGAGAAATGATGAAGACGGTTGATTTTGCTAATTCTGATTCGATTGTTGGATGGTTAAAATCATTTGATTCACTTTACGATTTCCAATCTATTTATAACGTTAAACTGGATGGTGAAGATCCTGATTTGGTACTTCAATCTGAACAAACATTTCGATTTATTCATTTGGCCATGGAAATGGTTTTTAGTCGTGATATTCCCAAAATATATGATTTAATTGAAAATATTTTTTTAAAAGCAGGAATAGAACAAGAGTCTTTAATCCTTGATTTTCTTAAACTATTGCATAAAACCGAGGTGGATATGCATGCTGTGTTTAAAACATTGCCTTTGGTTTCTTTAACCAAGCATTATAACCCTTTTGTTCGGCCGTTTATTGCCGGAACATTTGGCTCTAATTGCGGGACGGTGTTTCATAGGAATGGGAAGTTCTTTGAAGGTTGTGGTAACGATAGCCATATGGATGTTAAAACTGCATTTTTATATCGAGGTAAATGGAAGCAGCATGTTGGTCAAACAGGCGCCCAAACATCAGCCAGAGTTATTATGGATATGCTATCATTTTTAGGAACAAATGCACTTCAAAAACCAGTTGATGAGTCATTGATGACGGCCATTATGGCGGATAATCAAGGGGCTATTTTATCGTTTATTAACCAATGGGAAGGGGATCCTTTAACTTTGCAACTTACGTTATTTCGGGCAATTTGTCGTCCACCAAACCAAAACTATCAGATTGCTCAGGCGTTTGAAAAATCCAAAGAACTTATCCCTATGATTTATAAGTCTTATGATGCAACGTTTCAGTTGGCCCAGGTTCAACTTGATGGTATTCGCCATCGAACACTTCATTTTAATTATGTCCATTCTTATATTAATGGTCATGCAGCTCCGACATCACAAAAGAGAACGGATGCAACGGGTGGGACTAAAACGTATAAGTTTTTACCAAACTTAACAGAGCAAATGGTCGAACAGGCCTCAAAATCATTGGATAACTTGAAAAAGCTTCAGATTGAACAAGGCAAACCATCATCAGATTTAGAAACGCTTACAAAAGAATTGCGTTTACTTCAAACTCAATCAAATCAAATTAAACAAAAAACAATTGCTATAGCAAAACACGAAGCCCAAACGATTTAATTAATAGTGTTTAGGGGGGTGTTCCGAAAACAATTGGTTCGGACATCGACGTAAGTGACTTGTTTTATGGGTTTAAATTTTAGAAATATTTAGGTGGCTTTGTTCAATTTCTAAAGCGTTTTGCTTTGTATTTAATGGTAAATTTGATGAAAGTGAAATATTTAATGCTTCTTTTGGTGCATTTTCGATTAAAGCCCCTTCATATAATTTGCACAAATAATTTAATTGAGTCGGAGTTAGTATTGTTGGATTCACTCTCATTGTACGATTTTCTTCTGTTAATTTTAATGCAATTCCATTAATGGGTTTTCCAGTCAATTGTTCATAGTTAAAGTGTGGACTGTCTTTAATTAAATCGTTTGATACGCTTAATTTTTGTCGAGATCCTTCAGTGGCGAGTCGTTTTTTAAAGTAAATGGCATCGTTGGCTGTGTTAAATGTGATTGCAATCATGCTGCCTAATCCTCGAACATCGGCAATGCGATTATTATTTTCTTTACAGAATTGTAATGTTTTCATAAGTGTTTTACCAATGGTTATCATTTGGTTTTCTAAATTAATATCTTTGTAATAGTCTAGGGTCGCATTTGAAATTGCCATTGCAAATGGGTTGCCTCCCCAAGTTGAGCCATGTGTTCCTGGAACCAAAGCATTTCCAATGGATTGACGAACCAATACCATTGAAACCGGGACCATTGGGTTGATGGCCTTGCCTAAAGTAATAATATCTGGTGAACAATTATTAGAAAAATGAGTGTGTGATGAAGCAAAGAATGGGCCGGTGCGATGGCCACCGGTTTGAACTTCATCTGCAATAAAAAGTGCGCCATAGCGATTGCAAAGTTCTCGTGCCACTTTGAAA
>JAYNJH010000135.1:0-3806 GCA_038109885.1 Candidatus Margulisiibacteriota bacterium
TATGACAAGAAGCTTGGTATTGACGAAAAAATCGTACGATATTTTTCTAAGTTGGGTAAGCCTGAGTCAAATCCAGCCAGGGAGCAATTCTTAGTTCCGGTCATGAACAATCAATCATCACGATTAGAGGATGTTTATGAAAATACGATTCCAATCTTTATTGATTCGGATGATTCCAATGATTATTTAAGTGCCAAGATTACTTTTTTGGTAGCATCACAGTTTGAGGGTTCTAATAAGTTGACAATTATTTTGCCAATTGATTATTTGACTAAGGAAAATGGGGATTGGGCGATTAAATTTTTAAATGAAATTCAGTCGTTATTTTTTGGTTTTTACAATAATAAAGTATCTGATACCCAAGCTAAATTTGTGCGGCTTATTGAGTTTAAAGTTTTTGATGGGAAGAAACTTAACCCTTTAAACGACTATAGAATGCAATTAGATCGGCTAATTGGGGAGAGTACACCAAAGTGCAGACAAGCAATATTTAATTATTTGCACAATCATCTTCAGCCAAGAAATCAAGCTGTGCGAGATCAGATTTCATTAAAAGATTATTTTAATCATGACCGTCTTAGCCCTGAACAGGCCCAAAAATTCAAAACCAAAAATAAACTTGAAATCGATAATTTGTTATCCGATGTAGACAAATATGAGGAAAATATTGAGTCTCATGAAAATCAAATTCAAACGCTTAAAGCCCAAAAAATCAGCTTATTACCAAAATTACTGGTTGCTAATTATTATATGAATGAAGCGAACTTATCATATGAAGATAGCTTAACCGCCGGTAAAACAAATGTTGACTATCATGCACAACAATTGCAAAAGTTACGGGATAAACAAATTGAAGCTTTTAGACAACATGATGATTTAAGTGGAAATATTGCCCTCTTGCGTCAACAAACTCGAGCATTAGAAACGGCCAAAAAGAATTTTGAAGAGGTTAATAAAAATAAACAGATCGAGGTTCGCAAGGCAAAAATGAACGTTGATAAATTAATTTTAAAGTACAATAATCTTTCGCTTAAAATTTTCTTTTATATTTGGAAAATGAAGCATGAAACGTTGGATGGCGGAGAGAATAATCCAGAAGTTAATAGGTTTTTAAAGGATTTGAATGCCAAAGTTGAGGATATCGGGACAATGAGTATGGTTTTATTTGATCCTAAGAAATTTAAATTGAATGAATATTTATTGTTGATCTGGTATTTAATATTTAATTTGATCGCACAAAAAGAACGTTTCAACCGAATAGAACAGTTGGAATTAGATTTAAGAGAAAGGAAATATTAAAATGAATGTAGGGAATTCTTACAGAAGTGAAATACGCTTGAATAGGCCAGCCTGTTATCGTGGAGGTGAGCTCACGTATCTTCAGCATGTAATAAATAGTTCTGTACCACCAAGTCCTTCAGAGCTTAGAAAGTTAACAGCGTATTTAACGGAAAAAATAATCAGAACCTCCCCGAGCGAGTTATCGAAATATGCGGAGGATATTAAAGGCTTGTTCAAGATTTTAAAAAAAAGTGGATCTGAAGCATCATTTCGAAAGCTTATTGAAAGTTTAAATAAAATTAAAGCAAAAAGATTACGTTCAGAAGATCATGTTTTATGGGCGGCAAACTTTATTAAAAAAGATACGCTGTTGAAAATGGCGGAAAAGTGTTTGGATAATCAAGGAATTAAACAAGCACGCTATTATTTAATGAGTTATTTTTTATGTTTTAAAAAAGGTGAGATAATCGATGAGGAAAATGAACTCACCATTCGCAAAATAATAAACACTTCGGCAGAAGCATTTCAGAGTACATCGTATTTAAAGCAAGGGGTTAATGATATTGAAAAACAAGGTCAAGTTATTCATAAAGAAATGTTTATGGATCTTGTTTTCCTAAAAATGGGAGAAGCGGTATTTAATGATCAAAGTGGAAAGCATATTGAGCCCTATAAGGTGATCCAAAAGCTTATTGGTAGTTTAATTGTAACTAAGGCGAGTTTCAATGAAGATACCACCAATCCACCAATTAAATTTACTGAAACTCAACGAATCTTAATCGATGATGGCTATCATGGTGAAGCTGATAAAGTCATCTTTTATGAAGATGAGCATTCTCAAGAAGATAAGACCATTACCTCTGAAGAACATTATATTGAAACAGTAAACACAACTTCAGATTCAAATCAAATTGATGAGCATGCGTCACTTTCTTATTCTAATGGTACCCAAAGGGCCAATCAGCATTCCGATAACGCAACCTTATCAGAGCAAAGGTCTGCCAATCAAAATTCTGAAAGGCGCGAAAACGAGATGGCCAGAGGCGGGCGACAAGACATTGCAGATCAATCTGCAAGTAAAACCTTATCAACCGATCAAAAAACAAGCAATTTAAGGAATGACGGCACCAGAAATCTTGGAAGTAAGTCAATTGGTGAAACCTATGAAAGTATGGCATGTAAGGAACGTGGGGTTAGAACAAAGAATGGGAAAGAGTCCGTGACTGCTTGGAAAAAAAATGAATCCACAAATCCTCGAAATATTGGCGTATCATTTGGTGGGGTAGGGTTTGATATGGCTGTTAAAAATGACTCTTCTTCAACAGATAACTCTTCAGAGGAAAGAGAGCAAAATTCTAATGAAAATTCGGATACACGTACTAACAGGGACACTTCCGGTATTAGGGATGAACTAAGAACTGATGAAGAAATAACGCGAAATAGTACGACAGACGTCTCGTATCAAACAGGCGGTTCAAGTTCAGCTCATAACAACTCTACACACACAGTGACAAATGATTTGGAGTCAGGATCAGCCAGTGTAAACATGACATCTGAAGGCCAGGGTGTTTCAACAACCAGAAGCAATGAACGCATGGTTTCTTCGCACGATGACCATAATCAGTCAGGTTCATTTGACGTCCGTGGACATCGCGACCATAGTAGTGGGGGCTCCCAAATGTTTCATGGAACGGATCATGCAGAGCATAATTCTACGATAAGTAAAATCCATCTAGAAAGACAGACTAAAACGCTCAAAAAAGGGCATTATTATTTTCAAATGATTGAAAAGGAGCTTAATGTTGAAGATCAAAAAGTGAATGCCATCTTTACATATTCGGGTTTGAGTTTTGAAAATCTAGATCAGTATCGTCGTATTAAGGAGCCCGCATTAAAGCCATTGGTTGAACGGTTAACCAACGTGGTCTACCGTCGATCGTTTAGTGAATACCATCGTAAAAAAACACAGAGGAAAAAAAATATAATATCTTCTTTTGAGCTTAATAATGATAAGTTTTTACAAATCATCGAGTTGGTTCGTGCATTTAATAATATCAAGAAGCAATACGGTGATTATTGGTTAAAAATAGAAGGGTATAAGGACAATGAAAAACAGTGGCATGAAGCGATTTCGGAATGTTTTAGGGTCTGCGCACTTAAGGAACCAGATAAGCGATTAATCGAGATGAAATACAAGGAGTTATTTAAAATATTTTATTCCCTTATATTAAACCCTGATTTTAATTTAAGTTTGGAGGGTACCTTTTTAAATAAATTGAACGAATTTACTAAGCGCATTTATGGGGGCGAAATTCCTAAGTTTCCACCAAATGAGGGGTCGGGAGTGATTTTTCACCATGATGATGGTACGAACGGTTTTTATTTAGGGAATGGGACCATTTCGTTGGATCACTCCTACAAACATGTATTAATAAAAGGATCTACAGGAATAGGGAAGTCAAGTCAGATATTTATTCCTGGGATATTGGCGCTGAATGATGAAAATGCGTTAGTGACGGATATTG
>JAYNJH010000136.1:0-3741 GCA_038109885.1 Candidatus Margulisiibacteriota bacterium
TTCACATTGCCCATAATTGCAAAATAAAAAAGCAAACAGTTATCGCTGGTGGGGCTTTAATTGGAGGCAGTACAACCATTGGTGAAAATTGTATTATAGCTGGTGATGTGAGTATCTCTAATAATATTGAAATTACAAATGGCTGCATAGTTATGGCGAAGTCAGGCGTTACAAAAAGTTTATTAAAACAATCGGTTGTATCAGGATACCCAGCTCAGAACCATACTAAAGAAATCCGCTTTCAAGCATTTTTAAAACGATTATTTCGCAAGAGGAATTGAAATTTATTCATAAAAGAGTCAAAATTAAATATATGATAAGAATTTTATCTTTATTGATTACATTATCTGGTGTGTGTTTGGCGAGCCCAACCCTTTATGGCCCTACAGGATTAATTGAAATGCCCTCAGCTGAGTCGGTCGCATATAAACAGGTAAATTTGGCTGTGGATTATTCAATTGCTAATAACAATAAAAATAATCAAACGCCCAGTGAACCTGAATTTTATTACAAATTTAACTTAGGATCTTTTGAGAATTGGGAGTTAGGGGTTTTGGGCGGATCCTTTCTTGATGAAGGTGTTTTTGTGAATATGAAATATTTTTTAATGTCAAACCAGGAAGAAAACCCGTTATCAATTGCTGCAGGAATCGAACGGTTGGGTTCAAAATCAAACCTTTCCACTTATTTAGTTACATCAAAGCGATTTTCAGGGGGGTTGCATGGCCATTTTGGGTTTAAAGCATTTTTCCAAAGTAGTTTGTTTGCATCTGCCATGATTGGGTTTGAATATTTTTCAGATGAAAAAGTATCTTTCTTAGCTGATATTACTGGCGAGAAAAGCCAAAAGTATGTGTTAAATGCAGGGACTAAAATTTTTATCGATAATGACATTGCTTTGCGCCTTTATTTGATTGACATTACTAAATCAAGAGAGTCACAAGAAACCTTATATACATTTGGGCTTTCCTTAAGCAAATATATTTAATGTTTTCAGTCTTTGTGATACAGTCAACAATAAGGAAAGAACGTGAATCAAATTATTGAAGTTAAAATTAAAAAACTCAAAATAAATTATATTGCTACCTGCAGTCAATTTCCTGATTGTAAAGGGGTTGGAAAAACAAAACAAGAATCGCTAACCAATTTAGCTAATTCAATTTCTAAATACATTAGTGATGCTGTAAAAAAGGCTTTAAACGCAGGATTTAGTTCCAATAATTTTACAGAGATAATAATGGATCATACAAAAGAGCCATCAGAAGAAGTTATAGCGTATAATTTCAGTTCAAAAATTTCAAACATTAATAAGAATATTTTATTTAAAGTGCCATCAATCATTGAAGAAGACTCTAGTGATGATCCTTTGGATCAACTACCAGACTTTAATGATTTGAATGAAAGTTCAATCGAAAGCGTTTTAAACTCAAACTATAAATTAGAGGAATCGGTAGAAAATGATATTTATGAAGAGCTTACATTTCATCAAAAATCAACCAATGACAATGGCCCCATTGTTTTTGGGTTCCCTTTAAATTTTAACTAATGAGTAAGTTTCCTCTCTCAACCATTCGCCATAGCTCAGCTCATATTTTAGCACAAGCCGTGCAGGTGTTTTTTAAAGACGCAAAATTAGCCATTGGCCCAGCAATTGATAATGGTTTTTATTATGATTTCGAATTATCTCAGCCGCTAACCGATCTGGATCTAGAAAAAATTGAAAAAGAAATGAAACGGATTATAAGTGAAGGTCAAACGTTTAAGCAATATAACATGACAAAGGCAGATGCAATTGAGTTTTTTGAGCAAAATAACCAATTATATAAAGTTGAAATTATTAATGAATTGGATGTTGATGAAGTATCCATTTATGAAAATGGGCCGTTTATTGATTTATGCCGTGGGCCCCATGTTGAAAAAACATCTCAAATTGCTGCATTTAAGCTATTAAAAGTGTCGGGTGCGTATTGGCGAGGCTCTGAGAAGAATAAAATGCTACAACGAGTGTATGGTACGGCGTTCTCTAATCCAAAAGATTTAAAGAAGCATTTATTTCAATTAGAAGAAGCAAAGAAACGAGATCATCGTAAAATTGGAAAAGAGCTTCAGTTATTTAGTTTGCAAGATGATATTGGTGGTGGCTTAGTTTTATGGCATCCAAAAGGAGCTGCTGTTCGAACAGTGATTGAGGATCACTGGCGAGCACAACATCAAAAACACGGTTATGAAACTGTATTTTCACCGCATGTTGGTCGAGAAAACCTATGGCAAACCAGTGGTCACCTTGAGTTTTATGAAGAAAACATGTTTTCGGCAATGGATATAGATAATTCAGCATATTTTATGAAGCCAATGAATTGTCCATTTCATATTGCTATTTATCAACAGCAACAGATGTCATATCGTGAACTTCCAGTACGCTATGCTGAATTGGGTACAGTGTACCGATATGAGCGATCTGGTGTTTTGCATGGGTTAATGCGAGTTAGAGGATTCACTCAGGATGATGCACATATTTTTTGTACTGAAGACCAAGTAACAGATGAAGTTATTAATGCGCTAAACTTTAGTTTAGATATGCTGGATACCTTTGGCTTTTCAGAATATAAAATCTTTTTGTCAACGCGCCCTGAAGAAAAGTACGTTGGGG
Organism: Candidatus Margulisiibacteriota bacterium; assembly: GCA_038109885.1. GTDB lineage: Bacteria > Margulisbacteria > Marinamargulisbacteria > UBA817 > UBA817 > UBA817. The sequence continues at coordinate 2,651 of JAYNJH010000136.1, forward strand.
ATATTAGAGAATGGGATGTGGCTGAACGTGCACTTGAAGAAGCATTAAAAGAACGAGGCATTGAATTTGATGTTGATGCGGGCGGTGGCGCATTTTATGGCCCAAAGATCGATATTAAAATTAAAGATTCTATTGGTCGTGAATGGCAATGTTCAACCATACAATTCGATTTTAATCTTCCGACAAAATTCAATATTTCATACATTAATTCACAAGGTGAAAAACAACGGCCATATATGATACATCGTGCATTACTCGGCTCTCTCGAGCGATTTTTTGGGATAATGATTGAACATTATGCTGGTAAGTTTCCCACTTGGCTTTCGCCAATTCAGTTTCGTTTAATTTCATTAACCAAAGATGCTGAAAGTTATTTAAAAGAAATTGAATCAGAATGTCGATCCAATGGGATTCGTTTCGATATCGACACGTCAAATGAAAAGCTAGGATACAAAGTAAGAAAAGCACAGTTAGAAAAAATTCCTTTAGTGGGCATTATTGGTGAGAAAGAGTTAATCGACAAAAAAATAACAATTCGCTGTCGAGATTCAAAAAATCAACCGATACTATCTATAAATGAATTAATCGAACAAATAAAAAATAAATCAATTTAAGCAGGAGGATTCCAATAAAAAAGTATATTAAAAATGAAATGATTAAAGCGAAAGAGGTGCGAATAATCGGTGTTGATGGGGAGCAAATTGGTGTTGTTCCAATTACCCAAGCATTGAATTTAGCCAAAGAAAAAAGTTTAGATCTTTTACTCATTTCAGACCAAGCAACCCCACCCGTATGTAAAATTGTTGACTTTGGACAATTTCGATATCAGCAGCAGAAGAAAGAAAAAAAAGCAAAAAAGAATACCAAGGCCCAAGTTATTAAGGAATTGAAATTAACACCTAAAATTTCTGACCATGATTATAATGTTCGTTTAAAAAACGGGATTAAATTTCTTCAAAAAGGGTATTTAATTAAGATTGCCGTTTTTTTTAAAGGTCGTGAAATGTCTCACCCTGAAATTGGCAAAGGCTTGTTAAATCGTTATAAAGAAGATATAAAAGAGTACGGTGATGTCTCAACAACATTGACAC
>JAYNJH010000137.1:0-3523 GCA_038109885.1 Candidatus Margulisiibacteriota bacterium
TGAAGGTGGTGTGACTGTTCAGTCAGACATGGTTGTGGATGGGACAGTAACAGCAGCAGGCTTGGATGCGAATGGTTCAATTGCAATAAATGGAACGACAGTTGTGAATTCCTCAGGTGTTTTAACCAGTGGCGTACCACGTTTTGAAGTGAACAGGTGGTATGCGTCATCAGATAATAAACCAAGGGTTGGGTATATAGAAAATTCTGCGACACTCTTTAGATCAGGCCATAGTAATTCACCCTTGTTTGAATTTAGAAATGCGGCCGATCAATGGCAAATAAAAATAGATAATAAAGGACGAATAAAGCGTTATTATTATGATTATGGGTACCAAGTGGGGGCTCAAAATGAGGGGCATGGGGGATCAGATCTATATACAAATCCTATATACACAATTGGGACACAGCACTTGCCCACGCATACGTCATTGGGCGATATGTATGGCATTGGCTATAGCCATGGTAATTTTTGGGGAACCACTGATGCACGTCCGGGGGGTTGGGGTCAATACGTTGCAGCTGATGGTGATATACGAATTATTCTAGAAGCTTCAGCTGGTACAATATGGGCCGCCAGTGATGTGAGGGCGCCCATCTATTATGATAAAAATGATACTGGTTATTATTTGGATCCTAATGGGAGAAGTAAATTGAGTGCACTAGAAACACATGGCCGCCATTATGCAAAAAATGGGGTTCATGTACAGGGGGATTGGGTTAGAGTAGATGGTATAAATGGAATATATTTTCAAAGTTATGGTGGTGGTTGGCACATGCAGGACACAAGTTATTTAAGAGCTTTTGGTGGCAAGCATATCTATACAAGTGGGCAAATTCAAACACATAAATATGCTGTGGATGGGGCGGGGAATACAGCTTACATAACACGACAAAGCAATGGTATTGTATTTTGTGATGCGAATGCAGGTCATGGAAATCGCTGTGCGGTATGGGATGGAGATGGCAACTGGGATGCTTGGTCAGATGAGCGATTAAAAACAAATATAAAAGAAGAGACTTATTTACTAGATAAAATAATGAAGGTTCCAGTTAAAAGCTTTGATTGGAAAGAAGCGGGATCAAATAAAAACAGGCAAATTGGATTTATTGCTCAAGATGTTGAACCTTATTTTCCTCATTTAGTATCTGAACTAAACCAACCAAGTACAAACATAAGCTATAAGACACTTGCCCATAGTGATTTTGGAATTTTAGCGTTTGGTGGTGTCAGGGAACTTAAACAAGAAAAAGATCAAGAAATAACAGGATTAAAAGCTGAAAATCAAGCATTGAAATCAACCATTAATGAGCTAATTCAACGAATCGAAATTTTAGAGAGTAAATTAAATTAGTTATCTAAAAATTCATCGCTAAATTAAATCAACGTAAAAATATTAGCCAAATAAAGTGTCTGAAATTGATTTGCATGATGAGCGATTATGAAACAGTTCAGAAAGTTAAAAAGTAGAAATATGAAAAGTAGTATCAACCAGGGGGTAAGTTAAAACGAGCGAAGCAATAGATGAATTTTGTATATGTAGGTATACTAACGTTGTTAAAAAAAATAAAAAAAGATTAAACGGATTGAGAATTATATAAATACGTTTATATCTACCCGGCACGAACGTCTACAACACACCCTAGGCCGATAATATGGGGAAGTGGATTTATTACACAGAGGAATGGTTTATAAATAACTTTATATTGTGTTTTAAGAAAAAATAGTTAAAATATTGAGAGTATTAACTAAATATGTTAATTTGAATATGAATTCAATAATTGGAGATGATTATGGCAGAGTTATCACTTGTTAATAAGGCTAGTGGTCACGTTTCATTACCTAACAGAAATGTATCAGGAAAACGAAGTAGTTCACCTGGTTTGGTGGTTGCCCCGGACTCACCCTCTGAAGCGCTAATAAGTTCAACTGCAGAACACCCTACGAACCGGATTTTGCTTTCCGAATTAGTATCTGAACCAACTCGAAATAGTTTCAATCAAGAAGGGCTTCTCGATCTATTTCAAACTCGTTTAGATGTTTACCGAAGGAAAGTGCTACCAACTAGTTCATTATCAGCTGAAACAAATTATTCATTTTTTCAATATTTCATTGATGGCAATTTGATAAACGCAAATGCTAAGGTTTCAACAAACCCTAATTTTAATGAAGCGGCATATAATTATCTGAAAACAAAATTCGAACATGCGCTTAATATTTTAGTTGACGCATTTAACTCTTCTAAATCAGATTCTAGAAAAGGTTCGGCTGATCAAGACTCAACTGATCATAATCCACTTGATTTATTTGTTGGTGTTGAAAATGCCCAATTTGAATCACAATTTTTAAAAAAGCTTGAGGAGATTAATCCCGCAGCACTTGCCGCAGCCACAATTAGTCCCTTTATAGACTTTTCTGTTGATTTAACAGTCCCGCAAAAAGAAAAGATATTCACTTATTTATTGGTGTTAATTTTACTTTTTACATTTGATGATATTGTTGCTGATGCTAAAATACCCCCAAGTGGTGACCAAACGTTGGAACAAGTTTATAAGGTTCAAACAAATCGAGTTACTGATTTTGTCGCGAAATTAATTGATGTACTTTTTGATGAGACGTTTAATGGTGACCCTTCGACAAGAGATTCTGAAAGAGCCACTTATTTAAACGGGAAAAAGAGACTCGCTGACCTTTATCGCCAAAATACAGATTTTTTCTCAGAGTTTTTAAAGAAAATTATGGGATACATTACCCATGATATAGAGTTTAAAAATACAATTGCGCGTCAGCTTAAAGACTATTTAAATAGTGTGGTTCAAGAAGCTACCTATCAACAACTTGCTATTTCGGAAGGGCGTCCAACAAATGAGGAAGACTTTAATCGAAATAGACGAGTAAATGGCGCTGTTTTACCCTGCTTGCATGCAGCATTAGCAATTGCTGGGGTAAAAGTAGACTCAGAGCAATACATTTTATTTCGCTTAAATGTAGATCATGCTATTGATAATATTACAAGATTTAACGATATACGATCTGCAACAAAGGAATTTTCAAAGGGGCATGACTTAACTAATTTAGTAGGGATTTATCGAGCGCATTCTGTACCGCCGCATGAATTAGGTCCATCGTATTTTTTTCAAAAGGTTGCAGATGAAGCCTCTGTGGGTAAAAGTGAATTTGTAAGACGCGCAAATGATCATATTAAAACTTATTTAATAGCCATTGAATCTGAAAGTAGATATGAACAAGAAAACCTAGAAAAAAGTTGCATTATTAGCAATCTAAGATCAAAAAGTTCATTTATGGAAATTCAATTAAGTGATGATGTTCATTCTAGCCTAGAACTTAAAAGCCTGTCTCATCTTATTCGCGCATACCAAGTTATTTACAACTGGATGACAGGGCATGAAGCATGGGAGTTTTGTGGAAATCGTCACGGTAAGTTTGATATTACAGCCGAAAAGCTTGATGATTTAAAACACTCAATAGATCAAGAAGCGATGGACGATTTAGAATCCATAAC
>JAYNJH010000138.1:0-804 GCA_038109885.1 Candidatus Margulisiibacteriota bacterium
CATTTTGTATTTGAGTAAGCATCAAACTTAATTTCAACTCGAGATTCAACTTCACGCTTGGATAACACATTTAAATTTTCATGCAATTCGATACACTCTTTTTCTAGATTGTACTGATAGGCTTCCGGTGTTGTATCAACAACGAATAAATTTCGTTTTTTTGCTTCTTTTTTCCATGCCTCATCATAATTATTTCCTTCGAATCGAATGGTTTTTGTTTCTTTGAGAACATCCTTTAAAACAATTAATGCATTCTTTTTAACATCCCCCTGCTTTTTTTCAAGCTTTGCTATTAATTGTTCGTAACCATATGCACATAACATATTCATTACTTTGGCAGCATCTGAACCATTGGCAGATGAACCTAAAGCGCGCAATTCAAATTTGTTACCTGTAAATGCTACTGGCGAAGTTCGATTTCGATCAGAAATATCTTTCATAACTTTTGGCAGACCCTCAATCCCATGATTGATGGTACTTAAAGTTTTATCTGTAAACTGCTTTGCTGATTCAATTGAATCTAAGATCTCATTTAAATAATCACCCATGTATATCGATAATATTGCAGGAGGGGCTTCATGAGAGCCCATCCGATGCTCGTTTCCAGCATCTGAGATAGCCGCACGTAATAAACCTGAAAATTTATGCATACCAATTAATATCGCTCCCAATGTCATTAAAAAAGAGATGTTTTTTAATGGTGAGCGTGATGGTTCTAAATAATTTGCGCCAGTATTATCACCAATGGACCAATTCATATGTTTTCCAGACCCATTCAAGCCTGCAAAAGGTTTTTCGTGATGA
>JAYNJH010000138.1:814-3510 GCA_038109885.1 Candidatus Margulisiibacteriota bacterium
AAAGTCATGTTCTTCAGCAACTCGTCTCATGACATCCATCATTTGCAAATTATGGTCAATAGCCAAACCAATTTCTTCATATAATGGCGCTAACTCAAACTGATTTGGTGCCACCTCATTATGTTTTGTTTTCGCGGGGATTCCATAACGGTATAACTCTTGATCAAGTGCAACCATAAACTCACTCACTCTAGGTCGAATTGAACCAAAGTAATGATCTTCCATTAACTGACCTTTGACTGGTGGTGCGCCAAATATTGTTCGGCCACAAATCATCAAATCAGGGCGTTTGCTAGCAACATCAAGCGGAATTAAAAAATATTCTTGTTCCATTCCGGAAAACACTTTAATTCGTTTCGCTTGGCGGTTACCCAATAACTTTTGCAATTTAATCGCTTGTGTATTTAATGATTTAATTGATCGATGCAATGGTGTTTTCATATCCAATGCTTCACCTGTCCAAGACAAATAAATTGATGGAATGATTAAACTTTTTCCATTAAATTCATCTCTAAGGAACATGGGGGACGTTGGGTCCCAGGCCGTATACCCTCTTGCTTCAAATGTTGAACGAATTCCGCCAGAAGGAAATGAAGATGCATCCGGTTCAGATTGGATTAATTGACTGGTTGAGAACTCCTCAATTATTTGCCCATTTCCGTTATAGTTGATAAAAGCATCATGCTTTTCTGCAGTTCCACTACGTTGGGGTTGAAACCAATGGGTAAAATGCGTTGCATCATGCTCTATCGCCCAATCTTTAACGGCCCGAGCAATATCGATTGCTACTGCTTCATCTAAATTAGCACCATTATTGATGGTATCCATGTACTTTTCGAAGGTTTCTGATGATAAACGCTTCTTCATTTGATCGGTATTAAAAACCAATTCACCATAATGTTCAGTGATTTTACCCATTTTAACTCCTTTTATGTATAAACTGATCGATCAATTTACAAAATCATTCTATATGAGACGGTCTTTTTTGGCAAATAACATCAAATCATCATTTTATACAGCTACAACCAATAATCGAAATAGATAAAAATTATTCAATTTCAATTCAATATTTAAATGCTTAATTGGAGTTTAATTAAAGCTTGTATAGTTGAATTTCAAATAAAATCATTCCTCTATTCTTTTGGTTTAAAAAAATCATCAGATAAATCAAAATTTTTATCTGAATGGTTTGAATCTTTTTTTATCTTTCTTAACTCATTTGAACTATGAGCAGGAATCCAAAACGATACGGTTGTACCGTAATCTTTTTTCGATTCAATTGATATACGACCATTATGCTCATAAATTATGCGAGAGGAAATTGATAAGCCTAGCCCGGCATTTGTTCCAGTCTTTTTATTTGATTCATATGGTATAAATATATTATTGATGGAATCTTGATCGATTCCAATACCTGTATCTTCAATATCAAATCGAATTGCATGAATAGTATTGCCTGATTTATCTGTAAAGGTATCATCGGCTGTTCGTAGCGTAATTTGATGATGTGATTGTGCCGTATGGGTCTGAATTGCCTCAATGCTATTGGTTAACATATTTATTAAGACCTGTATTATTTCCTGACGAATTCCATGAATAAGCTGCTTAGATTTTAAATCATGTGTTAAATTGATTTGGTTTAGTTTACATGTTGATGAGCTTATGGCAACCAAATCCTTGATAATAATATTTGGCTTAAATAATGTATATTCTTTTGTCATGCTACTGGCATTTAAATAGCCCAACAATGTTGGTATCAAATAATTTAGACGATCAATTCCGTCTAAAAGAATTCGGTAGGTACTTTTAGTTTCATTATCAGTTAATGGACCAGCTAGCTTCATCTCAATAGTGGCTCTCATAAATGTTAATGGGTTTTTAAACTCATGAGCAATATTTTGAACCAATTTAGCATAATCGGCTTGATTTGAAAGTTTTTCAGCTTCATCCTTAGCCTGTTTAAGATCTATATATGACTTTTGTAATGAACTGTTTGACTTCATCAATTTTGATATATTTAATTTAAGTTCTTTTACTAAATAATGGATACAGAATAAACTTATAACCACGGTGCATGTAAATGCACTCATAAAAATCAAAAAATTAATATTTGATGAAAATTTAAAATAAATAAAACCATTGGTTTTAAAGTAATAGGATAGATAGAAGAAAAGTCCAATGGATATGGCTGAAAATAACCATGTGTCATATTGTTTTTTTTGAAATGAATTTACAGTGTAGGACATAACAGGAATGAAAATAAGGGCAATATGTATGCCAGAGTCTTTACCAAGTAAGTGGGAAAAAGTACCGATGGTTAATATGGTATTCAAAATAACTAAAAACTTTACATGGTGATTATTTTTTAAATTTAATATTAAAAAAGTGGCTAAATATATCAAAAATGAGATACCGGCCAATCCAGATAATAATATGTTTTGTAAATAATAAAAAAGCACAACATAAAAAAAAGTTGCTATTAAACACACGAAAATTATTTTTTTTGTAATATTTATTATATTTAAATCATTTGTAGAATCCTCATCATTTAAGACTTTGGATGCATTGATCATTATGTTATATTCACTTTGATTTGTTCGATTTGAGCCACGATTTCATTTTTTGTAGGATTGTCACCTAATTTATAATTTAACAAATGATAAAGCTGCTTTTTTAGTTTGAGATCTGTTATGGAT
>JAYNJH010000139.1:0-3477 GCA_038109885.1 Candidatus Margulisiibacteriota bacterium
TATCATATATTCTTTGAAGCCCCAAATAAAAATGATTAATACAATTAGTGTTGGAATCACCGTCCAGATAACTTCAAGTTTTATGTTATGTGTAATTTGTTTAGTAGCTAATTGATCTTTTCTCTGTCGTTTCCCACTGATAGCAAAAAAGAATCCAAATAATAATAATCCGATAAGTAATAATATTGAAAGCCAAAAAATAACATAAAATAATAAATCAAATTGCTTTAGTGATGCCGAAATATTTTCTGGCAAATAAAAAGAACCTTTTTTAGTTAAACTTTGTATAATCTCCATATTATTTAATCTTTCTTTCCCTGTATATAAAGTAGACAATCATTATAAATAATATTGCAACAGTTAGCAAGCAAAGTAGTCTTAATATTTTAAATATTAATAACGAATAAGTTTGTGTTTCTGGATCAAAATAATAGCAATAAGTAACGATCTTTTCTTTTATTGTTTTATTTTCTTTCAGTGTCATTAATGAGTAATCAAAGCTTGTTTTATTATATGTTACTCCTTCAATATAATTTGTTAATTTTTTATTGTAGAAAAAAATTACCGATGGATGTGCATAATCATTGGTTCGCTTTATATATTTATATCCATAACCAAAGAAATTTGTAATTTTTTCAATTTCGATCTGATTCCCTTTTAAAAATTGCCATCCATTATTAATATTTAACTGCTCCAAATATTTTTTTTTGTACGCTCTTAAATTTTTGTTCGTTTCTTTTGGATCAATACTTATAGTTACTATTTGATAATCTTTTCCAATATTATATTTTGACTCTTCTATGACATTCGCAAGTCCATCTAGCATCAAATGACATAGTAATGGACAATTTAAATACACAAAATTAATGATAGTAGGTTTATCTTGTATTATATCTTTTAGGTTTATTTCTTTATTAAACTCATCAGTTAATATGAAGTTATCAGTTAATGTACTATTTAGTGTTACATTTACACCAACATCATTAAATTGATATGGCTTTGTATTGGCTAATCCATATTCAAAGCTAATTACGATATTGATTAATAGTAATACGAATAGCTTCATTGATATTTACTTTGTTTTCACCAGTCTCATTTAGGTAATTATTTTCCCAATCATTTAATTGCTTTAAGTCAAATGATTTACCGTATTGATTTTCATTAATTTCTTCTTGAATGGTTAATGTCCCTTTAAAATATAATATTACTACGAAACAGATAACAAAGATTACTATTAAACTTAATAATATTGAAATTAAAACGGGTTTTATCTTGGGTTCTGATTTATCATAATCCATTTTACCTGTCATAATGCATTCTCCAATTTTTTAGATTCACTTAGTCGTGGGTCATTCTGCGGTATAATTTTGAATTTATTAATCTTGAAATACAACAATGGGACAAGTATTAGAGTGAAACTAATAATAAGTAAGTATTCAACCCCACTAATTTCATTAATTTTTGTAAAGTTTGGATAGATTGTAAATCGCAAATCAAAATAATGAACAACAATAACTAATAAACTAAACAAAATTCTTGCAAACCGATTTCTTTTAACATGTCTAGACATAAAACCAAATAAGGGAAGGATAAAGTGCAATACAATCAATAAATAAAACAGATTTCCCCATTCTCCGTTTAGTCTCGGATAATACCATTGTGTAAATTCTGGTATATTTGCATACCAGGTAAGAAAATATTGTGAAAAAGAAACATATGCCCAAAATATTAAAAATCCGTAAAGTAATTTTGATAAATCGTGAAAATGTTCAACATTTGGGTACTGATCTAAAAATTTAAAATGTTTTAGTAGTTCATATGTAATTATTGTAATAGCTAAACAAAATACAATACATCCTGCAAAATAATAAATACCAAATATGGTAGAAAACCAATGTGAATATAACGACATTAACCAGTCAAATGATGCAAATGAAACTGCAAGAGACATTAAAAGTAATGCAACTGGGGATTTTCTTTGTAAACTTTTTGTTATTTTATTTATATTGTCGCCAATGGCGGTATCTTGCTCAATTGATTTCTTAGAATAGTAATAACCTACAATAGAAAATACCGAGAAATAAAAAATATTTCTGATAATAAAGAAAGGTAAATTTAGATAAGGAAGTTTCTTTTGTACAAGATAATCATTTGCAATAACATTTGGATCCAACCATTCAAAAATGTAATCTAGTCCAAACAACAATGGTAAAAAGAACAATGCAAAGATTGGAAGGAAACTCATAAGGTGCTCAGGAACTCTTTTAACAACTGTTCCCCATCCACCTCGGGTAAGATGCATTAATAATATTAAAAATGTGGCCCCTAAACTTGCTGAAATAAAAAAAGTAAATACACTCAAATAATTAACAAAAAACATTTGATTCGTTTTATTATTAAAAAAAAGTATGGAAATAATCAAAATTCCTAAAGCAACAAAAAATTTACCTAGTTTATCTAGTTTACTAATCATTTTTATTTCCTCGATTTAATCTTTTTATATCTGTTTCATCTGATCTATCAATATTTTGTAATGCTCTGACGTAAAGAACAACTTGCCAAATATCTTTAGAATTTAATTTATTTCCATATCCTGGCATTGATCGAATTCCATATTTAATAATATCGTAAATTTGTTTATCACTTCTATTATAAGTTGTATCTTCTAATATATTGCTGACTACCCAGCCATTTTTTGTAATGATACTTTTAGTTCCATTACCTGTCTTTGTATGACATGCTGCACAATAAATATTATAATTCTTTTGACCCTCTTTAAGAAATCTTTCATCTACTTTAAAAGTTGAAAGGCTTTTGTCATCAGAGCTATTTAAATATTGAACGGTATTTTCTGGAATAGGCAATGGTTCACGTTGCGCTTTTATTTTGGACTGAAAATCAAAATTAATATTAGGGTGTATTGGTGGCTTTTCAGATTTCCAACCACGGCATCCAATGAGCCCAATTAAAATTATTCCAATAAAAATATAGTTAGTTTTCTTCAATTTTTTCAATATTCTTACCACCTGATTTTTCCAAAAAAAGTAAAGTTTTTTGCTCGTCAAAATTTTTATCATCGGATGAAATTGATAAAAAGAAGCCGGAGCAGGTTGCTTTTTTTATAGATTCATTATTAAAAATGGGACGATACCATTTTGGTAGTTGATTAATTCCAAACATTCCAAAAACAGTGAAGAATGCTGTGAAAAGTATTGTAAGTTCAAATGTTACTGGGACAAATGCAGGGAATGCGATAAAAGGTTTTCCAGATAATGCAATTTTATAATCAACCCCATTGGTCCACACTTGAAGAGCAATGGCACTTGTTAATCCAATTAAACATCCAGTTAAAGATAACCATGGAACAATACTAGATTGAATACCCATGGCTTTATCAATACCGTGAACAGGAAAAGGAGTATAGAAATCATATATTGATATATTTCTGATTTTAATACATTCTCAATGTTTAAATTT
>JAYNJH010000140.1:0-3389 GCA_038109885.1 Candidatus Margulisiibacteriota bacterium
TATTGGTACGGCTGGATCTACAAGTCTTAATAAAGCCGTCTGGTGTCATTTATCTTCAATTTCATATGGCGATTCGACCATCCCTCTTCAGGCATTTTCCACGTTGCCTATTCCTTATTTTAACTTTGAAAGTGCTATCGGGCTGACGGTTGATTCTTTTGATAAATGTGTTAATGCCGATGCTATTGATATGGAAGCTTTTCATATCGCTAATATTTGCCATGATCGATCTATAGCTTTTTCTTCTTTTAAATTTATTACAGATAATAATAACTCAAAAACAAATTTTGATTTTGAAGAACTGTTACCCGTATTCCATTATCAATTTAATTTGCTTTTAGAACATCTTTTTATATTGGATTTTACAGTTGCTGTTGTAATTCCTGTTTTTAATCGTTCGAATCAACTTACAAAGGCTCTGAATTCAGTGTTAAATCAAACTTACTTGCCATCTGAGATAATTGTTGTCGATGATGGCTCTGATCCAAAAGTTGAAATTTCTGATGATCGAATAAATCTGCAGCGGGTAATGACTAACACCGGTGTTTCTAATGCTAGAAATTTAGGTATCAGAACCTCAAAATCTAATTGGATAGCGTTTCTGGATTCTGATGATACATGGCATAAAAATCATTTACAAGTAATGGTGAATTTTATTCAGCAAAATCCTTTGTGCCGTTTTTTGCAAACCAATGAAACCTGGGTGCGCAATGGTGTACATTTAAATAAAAAAGCTTATCATAAAAAACCTGAAGGTTGGGCTATAACCCCCTCGCTTGACCGATGTTTAGTTTCGCCTTCGGCTGTTATGCTTCATCGAAATTTATTTGATTGGTTTGGGGTTTTTGATATTCATTTAACGGTTTGTGAAGACTATGATCTATGGTTAAGGTTGCTTCGATATGTTCCCGTTGGTTTCGTTAATATTAATACAATGACTAAATACGGCGGACATAAAGATCAACTATCCATGGCGTATCCTGCTATGGATCGGTTTAGAGTTTATTCTTTGATAAAATTATATAATAAAGAAGGTTTTATATCCTTTAAAAAACTTTACAAAACAACTTTATTAATAAAATTAAACATTCTTTTAAATGGGGCGATTAAGCGAGGTTATCATAAAAAGGTAAGTTATTATAATTTGATAATAAATGAATTGAATGATGATTTGCCAAAATTGTCCTTGAGTAAAGAAAATAATTTTTTATTGAATTAATTTAAATTATAAAATTTGATTTTGGTGTTTTCCTAATAATTCCCACAAGAAAAATTTGTTTTGATAAATAAATGTCGTGGTTGCCCCCGAAACCTTTTTAGGGAAATTTAATTTATCTAATTTTATAATTTTATTTTCTTTTTTTTTGTAAAAAACATTTTTTATTTCTTGAAATGTTGGTTTTATCATATATTCCATTATAAACACCTCCTCTAATCTGTATTATAATTTGTTTCAGTATTCCTATAAATTTCTGTTTTAGCAAGACTTTACTTGTTTTAGATTTTAATTGGTCTATAAATTTGATTTTTATGTATTACTCTTAATATTTTTAGAATGCAGTAGTTGAATAGACGAATTGATTATGAAATACTGAACTCATGTGTGCTCAAGCTCATTTTGAAAAATTTAATGATCGGTTTTTACAATGGAAACTTTCAAAGCCTGATGAATCTTTAATTAAAAGTATTAGGGCCTACGGTGTTCTATCTCCGATTTTAGTTATTCCTTCTGATTCAAAATTTGAAATTTTAGACGGTCGCAAACGATTTATGGCTTCCAAAGCGCTTGGCCTGAGTCTTATACCCTATTACTTGATTAATGCTAAGTGTTCTGTCTCTGAACTAATTTTCAACTTACAGATTGAAGAGTTACTATCTTCAACGATTATCAAGCTTCGTTATTTGACTCAATTTAATTTAGCTTTAGATGTCACCAATCTTTCAAAATTAAATTTGCCTTTTTATTCTCACATTAAAAAAGATATTGATCGAATCGTATGTTTGTCAGATTTAGCTCATATTTTTTTGAAAGATAAAGGCTTTTCATTAAAAGAATTGGTCAATTTGACTCATTATTCTAAGACTGCTTTTAACCGATTACTGATTGACGATAAATTATTTCAATTTACAAAACGTACTTTTGATGAATCCCTTAGTATGATATCAGCTTTAATGAAGCGGTATTCAATTTCGTTAGAAGCTTTATTAACAAAAACAAATTATTTATGTTTGTTATCTGAGGAATTAACTCCACAGCAACGTCAGAAAAAATGGTTGAATGAATTAAGATCTGAAATTTCACCTGTTTTAATTCAAACTCAAAATAAAATAGATGAATTAATATCTTCAACATCAATACCTGCAACCATAAACTATGATCGAACCTTAGAAAATACGGGTATATCTATTCAATCGCATGTCACATCTTTAAATGAGGTTACTGAACTATCATCGGCCTTAACTACTAAAGATGTGCAGCAAAACTTACAATTGATTATGGATTTAACATGAGCGATTCAACCTACTATAGAGATGGTAAAAAGCAAATTAAGTTTACCCCATATAAGGGTGAAAAAATGGATACCTGCGCAACGATTCATAATGAGTATGTTTGTTGTAATGTGAAGGTTTTGAAATCTGTTAGTAACTGTCCCTTTGATTGCAGTTATTGTTTTTTACAAAATTATTTAACCAATCCAGATTTGGAAGTTGTTGAAGAAACAGATCGTTTAATTAATGAAATTAAACAGAAAATATCAGCTCAACCTTGGCGTTTTTTTAGAATTGGAACTTGGGAGCTTGGTGATTCTCTTGCCCTTGAAAAGGATACAGGGCAAGCACAAAAACTAATTAATTACTTTTCAACTCTGGATAATGCCGTATTAGAACTTAAAACAAAGTCAGATGTTGTTGATCCTATCCTAGATTGTAATCATTGTTATAAAACAGTTGTGTCCTGGTCTTTAAATACTGATTATATTATTCGGACTGAAGAACACAAAACAGCTCAACTAGATTCACGTTTAGCGGCTATGAAAAAAGTTGTTGAGGCTGGTTATTTAATTGGTTTGCATTTTGATCCAATGATTTATTACCCTGACTGGGAATCTGATTACATGACTTTACTTGATGCTTGTTATGCCGTTGTTCCATCGTCTCAAATTGCTTGGATTTCAATTGGCTCCTTGAGATTTAATCCCGAACAAAAGCGATTGATTGAAAATAATTTTCGTGGTTCAAAGTTAACATGCCAAGAAATGATTAAAGGCTCAGATAATAAAGTTAGGTATGTGAAACCTATCCGTATCGAAATGTATACAAAAATGTTTCAAAAAATGCGAAGTTTGTGGGGAAAATCGCCTTTAATTTATTTGTGTATGGAACGATGG
>JAYNJH010000141.1:0-3315 GCA_038109885.1 Candidatus Margulisiibacteriota bacterium
TATGTTCAGCAACCTCTTTTTCATCGGCCTTTAACTCCGCGACCAAGGCCTCTTCGTTATTAAACGTTCGTTTTCTTGTTCCAGCAATTGGCCTTAACGTTGCCACACCATCGGTGCATTTAACCAATATTTCGGGTGATGAGCCAATTAATTTGAACTCACCATAATTAAAATAGAACATATATGGGGACGGATTGATGTGACGTAATGTTCGATAAACGGACAATGAATCTTTTTGATGAGGCACTGAAAAACGTTGTGAAATAACGGCCTGAAAAATATCGCCTTCACGAATATGTTCTTTTACCTTTAATACGGCCGACTCATACCCGTCCTTTGACCAATTGCTCTCTACATGATCCCAATCTACAGCGCTTGGCATTGATACTTGCTCAAAATGAGAATCGGCAATTGGTGATCGAATATTTTTATAGATATTTTCAATTCTTTGCGTTGATCTTATTGGTTGAAAATCGGTTTCAGTAATCGACAACATTTGTTTGGCATGATCAAAAACGATTAAGATCTTAGGAATTTGAAAATCAAAAATTTTCTGATTTGGCAAATTAAAATCAATCGATTCGATGGTCTGAATAACCTCCCAACTAAAGTAACCAAAAAAACCTATTTTAACTGGGGTTTCACCATCTTGATGATGTTGAATTCGTTTATAAATTTTGGACAATTCGTTTAACGGATTGCCATCAACCATGGTCTGATTTTCATTATCTGAGGTGGTGATATAATCGGCATACCCTTGAACTCGATACAACGGATCAAACCCAATCATTGAAAACTGCCCCACGGCATGCCCCTTCTCAACACTTTCTAGAAAAAAGCCATCTTGTTGATTTAATTTCAAGAATGCGGCAATGGGCGTTAACAAATCATTATTAAAGGCGATTGTTTTTGAGTAAATTTTTAGTGGTTGCACTTGAATATTATATCTGATGGAAGCTCATCTATAAATGACTTTTTTTGAATATTTGATCACTCTTGATTTGAAGTGAAGTTCGGTATTGGGTATACTTTGGCTATGAGTAACGTAAAGAACCAATTTAAACATACACTGAACCTGCCAAAAACAGACTTTCCAATGAAGGCTAACCTTAATCAGAATGAGCCCATGCGACTTAAAAAATGGTCCAAAATTGATATTTATAAAACGTTACTAAATCAAGCCACGCAACAACCCAAGTTTATTTTCCACGACGGGCCACCTTATGCGAATGGGGCCATTCATATTGGGCATTTATTAAATAAGGTTTTAAAAGACATTGTTGTTCGATCACAATACCTACTCGGTAAATCGTGTGAATTTATTCCTGGCTGGGATTGCCATGGCCTTCCCATTGAGCATAAAGTTTTGAGTGAATTATCTCCTGAAAAAAAACAAAAACTTGCAACATTGGCTGCGGATAGCGAACGCTTAGCCATCCGAAATGAGTGCAAAAAATATGCGGAGAAATTTATTAAACTCCAATCCGAACAAATGAAACGTTTATTAACCATTGCTGATTATTCGTCACCGTACTTAACCTTTCAGCCTCGGTTTGAAGCGAATGTCCTGGAGGTTTTTTCTAAAATGGTTAAAGAGGGCCTGGTGTATCGTCAACTCAAACCAGTCCATTGGTCGATTGCAAATCAAACTGCACTGGCCGAAGCTGAGCTAGAATATATGGACAAGGTGTCTCCCACCATTGCCGTTAAATTTAAAATTGAACATCACCCGTTTTCGATTGATGGCCCATTATATGCCGTCATTTGGACCACCACCCCGTGGACAATTCCAGCCAACTTAGCCATTGCCTTTGGGGATTCTATTTCTTACGTTATCACTGAGATTGATCAAACCTATTGCATAATAGCTAAAGAACGGCTCCCTTTTATTCAAGAGTACTGCCCTTCAGCAACCGTTATTAGTGAATTTGATGGTAGGCAACTAGAGGGTTTAATTGCAGAACACCCTTTTGCTCAGCGAAAATCCCCTTTATTATCGGCACAATTTGTAACTACGGAGGAAGGGACTGGTTTAGTCCATATCGCCCCTGGCCATGGGTTAGATGATTACATTTTGGGCCAACAGCACCAACTAGATACCTATTGCCCTGTTCAGGCAGATGGAACTTATGATGAAACTGTTCCTGAATGGATTCAAGGCCAATTAATTTGGGATGCAAACACTGTTATTATTAAGCAATTAAGCAAATATAATGCGTTGCTATTTTCAGATGAGTACTCGCACTCATACCCACATGATTGGCGATCAAAAACACCCGTTATTTTTCGAAGTACGGACCAATGGTTTATTGGGGTGGATCACCCGCTTCAATCCAATCAACAAACCCTTCGTGGGATGGCATTAAATGCTATTCAAAACGAGATCAATTTTTATCCAGATTGGGGTAAATCACGTTTGAATGGCATGCTTGAGGCGCGCCCCGACTGGTGCATTTCTCGACAAAGAGCTTGGGGATTACCGATTCCAGCATTTCAAGATCAGCATGGGACAATCTTATTAACTGAAAAAAGTGTTCAGCATATTGCTTCACAAATTCAAACGGATGGCTCTGATGTCTGGTTTCGTAAATCAGCCAACGATCTTTTATCTGGATACAATCAAACAAATGACCCTGATGCGCCAAGCCAGTTTGATGTTTCTAGTGCGTTTAAATTAAATGACATTTTTGATGTATGGTTTGAATCCGGATCATCTTGGTTTTCGGTTCTATCTGATCGTCAGTCATCTGAGCAAGCTGATCTTTATTTAGAAGGGTCCGACCAACACCGAGGTTGGTTTCATTTATCGCTACTTACATCATTAGCCGTAAATCAACACCCCCCCTACAAATCATTACTAACCCACGGTTTTATCGTTGATAAAGATGGTCGAAAAATGAGTAAGTCGTCAGGAAATGCGTTAACCGTTGACCAAATTCTAAAAAACCACGGCGCCGAAGTCACCCGATGGTGGGTTAGCTCATTAAGCTACGAAAATGACATTAAAGTAGATGAAAGCTTTTTTAAAGAAGCGGGCGACTTGTACCGAAAGATTCGTAATACGCTTCGCTTTATTTTAAGTAATTTAAATGACTTTACCCTTGATTTAGACAACTGCTTATCCCAAACTCAAACGTTTCCAGGCCATTGTGTTGATGCTTATGTACTACAAGAAACGGCAAGATTTGAAAAAATCGTCCTTGATTTTTATGCCCAATACCAATTCAAAGATGCAAATAATGCGATATACCAATTTTGCAACGATACATTATCATCCTTTTATTTAACTACCATCAAAGACCGATTGTATTGCGA
>JAYNJH010000142.1:0-3138 GCA_038109885.1 Candidatus Margulisiibacteriota bacterium
GTGGGAACCATACTTTGGGCGGTTTCAGGCTGCTTCCGGTCGCCAGGAAGTGATGTCGGCTTACTTTTTTTTACCGATTCAGATGTCCCTTTTCTAGCTACCTGACGTTTCGTATTCATTTTGGGTTGGGGGGCACGATATAATTGAACATTAACCGGTTGAATCTCTTGCTTTTTTTCGATAATTTCTTTTGAAATAACATCGCTTAAAAAAAGTAGTATCACACCGTGGAGAGCTATCGAAATTATCCAAGCTTTTTTATTCGGGGTTAATTTCATTGGCTATGATTTATTGGCTTCAAGCATTACATTAGTTCCACCGGAACGACGAATTGCGTCTAAAACGGCAACCACTCTGACATAGGGCGTGCGCTTATCGGCTTGAAGAACAATCGCTAAATCTGGCTGCTGGGACAACTCCTTTTCAACTCGAGTGGCAATTGTATTCTCTGAAATCCGTTTACCATTCCAAAATACACGTTGATTTTGATCAATTGAAATGGTGATTGATGATTTTGGGGTTTCAACAGCAATGGCGCTTGGCAATGTTAATTTTAAGGCTTTTCGCTCCTGATTAAAACTCGTGCTCACTGCAAAAAACAAGACCAAAATAAAAATAATATCAATCAGTGCGGTTAATTCAAATGTCGGCGTTGTTTTTCGCCGAGAAAGACGTAAGAATTGGCGAGACATAATATTTAACCTCTTAGATGGGCAATCAATTGAGTAGGAATATTATCCCAATCATCTAACCGTTCATCAATTTTACTACTTAAAAATTGATGAATAAAAATTAAAGGAATCGCTAAACTTAACCCAGCTACTGTAGTTATTAATGCTTTTGAAATTCCTGCGGAAAGTAATTGGGCATTACCCACACCTTCTGCAGCCAGTACAGAAAACACATCCATTAATCCTAATACGGTTCCTAACAATCCCAATACTGGGGCAACCGTAATAATCATAGAAAGAAAGCCTATTTTAGAATTGACCAATTGAATTTCAGGTTTAATGATCTCTGAAACTTCCGCTGAAATTACCGCATCAGATGAATCAAATCGTTCAATTGCCAATACCGCCAATTGCCCCTCTATATTTCGGGCATATTGCAACTTTTTAATTACAGATTCTTTATTATCAGTTGCAAGTTGAGTTTTAATCGATTGAATAAATAATGGTTCAATGCGCGTTGATTTCAAGAACCATAACTTTTGAAGGGTAATGGCCAATGCCGTAATACTTAACCCTATAATTATCCATAATACCCAGCCTCCATTTATTAGTAATATCATCATACCGCTCCTAAAATGAGTTAATCATTCGTACCATTGTTACCAAACGGCCAAAGTTAACTTTATTAAATTTAAATGCTATTCGAAACTTCTTTAACTGATCTTTGGTGGCTATTTCATCTGGGAATGGGTCTGTTTTTTCAATTTTACCTTCTACGATGATATCACTAAATGCCGAATTCAATTCCTCAATATTTTCATCAGTAATATCTTGATTTAAACGAATTACAGCCATATCATCAACATATCGCAGCGAATGATAAACACGATAAAAATCTGTAATGATCTTCACGGCCACTTCATTCGATTCACAAATCGTAAATAGATCCAAATCATCGGGAGAAATATATTTATCTCGAAGCATAACTTGGGTAAAAAATGATACCCAAATCTGCCAATAATCCTCCCCAGGGGTTTGCATTAAAATAATAGGTCGAGGCAAGCTCTTGCCCGTTTGAATTAAGGTTAACCCTTCATAGGCTTCATCTAAAGTACCAAAGCCACCAGGAAATAGGACCGTTGCATCTGACTCCTTAATAAACATTAGCTTTCGTATAAAAAAGTAATTGTACGAAATTAATTTTGAACTATTTCGAATATACTCATTCGCGCTTTGTTCAAATGGCAATTTAATATTGACGCCAAAAGAGTGCTCTCCTCCACCTTTATTTCCAGCTTCCATGATTCCCCCACCGGCGCCCGTAATCACCATAAAGTTCTCTTTAGTAACTAATGAAGAAAACGTTTCAGCCATTTTAAATAAAGGGGCATCGGCTGGGGTTCTGGCAGAGCCAAAAATCGCTACTTTTCGTGTATCTCTATAGGGTGCAAATCGTTGAAAGCTATTCTTCAGCTCTTTAATTGATCGAGATAATAATTTCCAGTCCCCAGAATCAATATCTATTTGAGGAATCTTACATAGGGATGAAAAAATCTCTTTCAAATACTTTTGATTTCTTTTTTGACCTACTTTTGAAACCAATAAATTGATTGCCTCAACCACATCTTCATTTAACATATGCAATGGCCTCCATTTCTATGCGTGCACCTTTTGGTAATGCGGCAACTTCAACTGCGGCTCTTGCCGGAAATGGTGCAGAGACAAATTCTGCGTAAACTCGGTTAATTAAATCAAATTGGGCTAAATCAGTTGTAAATATGTTTATTTTAACAACATCTGAAAATGTCAGTTGTGATGCCGTTAATAGTGCGTCGATATTATTAAGTACTTGACGAGTCTCTTGTTCAAAATCGCCTTCAACCATTGTTCCTGAGGATGTTAATGGAATTTGGCCTGAAATAAATAATAGGTTCCCCGCTTTTAATGCTGGTGAATAAGGTCCAACAGGGGCAGGTGCAAGATCGGTATTAATAGTTTGTTTCATAAGATTAATTTTAATCGTAAACAGCTGAAAAAGAAAGGTAGCATCACTTTACTTTTATATTGGCTTGATTATGAAGTCGCATATGACCTTCGATTATTCCTTTTCCCACCAAGGCATTTATCGCACTAAAATTTGCTGCAAGTCCCACACAAGCCATTAACTGCCCTAAATCTTTTGCACTTGAAACTTTACTTATTAAAAAATTATCCGCAACGGAAGGATTGGCTTTTACTCGCCCTACAACGCTAACTGGCGTTGGCACTGTAATTGTTCCTATCAAATGGGTTTCATTAATCTCCCATCTTGTCACTGGCCCATACTTGCCACCAGCCCCTTTATTTTGGGCATAATAATGAAGGGCCGCTGATGTGGCACGAATATCTTGTCCCAGGGCCGGATCGGGGGCGATTTGGGTATTTTAGTGGGGGTTTTTAGTAGTTTGTGGATGATTTGTGGTGTTTG
>JAYNJH010000143.1:0-3118 GCA_038109885.1 Candidatus Margulisiibacteriota bacterium
TCCTGTAATTTTTCATTAAAAAGGGTATCTATTTTCTTTAAATGTCCATTAATCTTGTCTTTAACTGCACTTATCGGATCAGCTGCATCATCAATAAGAAATGATACTACTCGTCGATATTGTCTATCTGGTGTTTTAAGATTCCTGATATTGGGGGATGTACTCGATAGATAATTATTAGGAAAAAGCTCTGGGCTACTGCCATCAGTTTGGCCTTCGCTTTTGCAACTTCTTGGTGGGCTACTGGTTGGTGTATTATCATAAAAACTGTCACCATCTTTAGTATAACTACCACTTGGATTGGTTTGATCTTGAACAAGGAAAACACTATCACCAAAATGGCCCGTATCTTTGGGATCTGAGCTTCTTGGGGTACTTACTATTTTTTTCTTCGTAAATGATAACGAAATGTAAAAATTTAAAGATAACATGGAAACCATGTTAAATTACCATTAAATGTGAATTTTGTAAATTAACCATTTATATTTTTTTAATAATATCAATTATTTTAATGTTAAATTAGGCTTTATTTTAATTTATTTTACTACATTCTTGTTTATTTACCCCTCAAAAAAATCAGCCTCTAAATTGAATAGATCTTTTTGGGGCTTATTTCTAGGTTGATCCATACTTGTTTGAAGAAAAATAGAGATCACGGTTCCTTTATTCAATGTCGAGCTTGCTTTAATTAATCCATGATGATCTTTAATTATTTTAGATACAATCGATAAACCGAGTCCAACATTAGATTTTGTTTTTTTGGAAGATTCGAATGGAACAAAAATCCGCTTTAAATCACCTTCATTTAGACCACAACCATTATCAATAAAATTAATCTTTACCCCATCAACCGCATCTTCATCAGAAACAAACATTTCATTAATGCATTCAATCGTAATTACTCCGCCTTGATTGCCAATAGCATCTATTGCATTGGTAATTAAATTAATAAATACTTGCCCAATGGCCTTAGGATCACCATAAACCGTTGATTGCGATAATTTATCTACAATAGATAATTCAATTTGTTTGGACTCGCAATTGGCCTTTGACAATATGACAATATCTTTAATGGTTTTAATAATATTAAATGGCTTAAACTCATACTTTTCTTCCGTATTTAAATAATTTAGCATGGGATGAATTACATAATTTAAGCGATCAACGCTTTGTAAAACAACCTTAAATAAATCTCGGCTTTCCTCATATTTCAAACCAACCTCAGCTGTTCCTTGAAGCATTTGTAATGGGTTTTTAAATTCATGTGCAATGCTTTGCACTAATTTGGCATAGTCCGCATGTTGGGTTAATAACATTTGGGCATTGCGGCTTTCTTTTAAATCTACCAATGCTTGATTCAATTTCATATTGGACTCAAATAACCTTTCTGTGGCTTGCTGCTCTGATTGATTAAATATATTGACCTGAGGCAAGACCAACCCGAGTGTTGTTAAAAATGCAAAACCATTTAAATTTGTTAATATTACGTTATCTAAGGGCACTGTAAAAAATGGAAAAAGCCGATGCATGACCGCCATAATTATCATACTAGAAAATACAATACTAAAACCAAGTCGCCGATAGTTTTTAACATCTTTGGTTGGATAAAAAATTAATGGCAGAATTGCCAAAGGTACAAAAAGAAGGTGAGCCCCCGATGGATAACCTAAATAAACCGAATAAAATGGAAATGCCAAGGATTGTGTTAAAATTACCACCATTTTAGCCATATGGTAATGGTGATAATGATTCAGCGTAAAGGTAAGTAAAAACAAAAATAAAATAACCCAAACAATATTTGCCGCCAAAGTTAAATTAAATTTTGAAAAGATAAAATAGTAGGGTATCGCTGAAACTAAAACAATTATACCAATTTGATTTGTTAACCGAATTTGCTTAATCATATTTTTTGGCGTTTGGTTAATAATGCCAATATTTGATAAAAAAACTAAAAACTGCTTGATCACTAATCAGTGCTTATATTGAGCCACGTCCAATTAAATGAAATAGTAATAATTTATAAGCTGGTTCAGAATCCGTTGGAAAAATTAGTTCAATTATTTTTTTAACATTTTCTTCAGTTATACCAGAAATATCTTTTTTTAAAACCAAAGCCAATTCTGATTTATTTTCTTCAAATCTGTTATTTATCTCGTGAGCAAACCACCGTAACGATAGAGAATCGGCTTTTAAATCCGGATCATCCGAATTAAAAAATTCACGCCTTAGTTTTGCTAACCCTTGATTTCTTGAGCTTATTTTTTTCATATCAATCAGACATTTTTGATAACGTTGTCTAGGATTCAGCTTCCAATTTTGGTTTGTTTTAAAATAATAACCTAAAATTTCTAAGTGACCAGATATGTCACCCTTATCCAATTCTCGAGCTGCTGAAGATATATTGTTGCCATATCGAGCAGCTTTTTGTAAATTTACATTTAATTTACTGTATCCTGAGTTCTCAATAATTTGGGCTATTTCATCAGGGTTTTTGCCAAATAATGTCAGGCTAAGAATACTTGCCATCATATGAAACGGTATCATATTCATATTATTATGAACTTTTTCTGCGGCAAGAATTAATTTCCCATTATCACCAGGATTTATATTGGCCTCACATGCCAATATAAAATTACGAAAAACATCTTTATACTTTAAAATGATATGCGCCAGTAAACTTACCATTTCATCCTCATAAAGTGCATCACCCCTAACTTGAGTCGCAGCTTCATTAATTAAAACCTTAAAAGATTTAATTGCCGAATCATACGATGCCCAAGCAGAAACTAAGCTGGCAATTATCGCCTGTTTTAAATTGTCGTTACCATTACTGGTGTATGGTTCTTGTTCTAATGTTGTATGCTGCTGCAAATAACTTTCTACTGCCTCTTTTGAATCTAAATTGGTTCCATCACTTAACTTTCGATGAATATCTAATTCCACATCATCCATATTTGGAAATAATTCGGAAAATAAATGAACCAATTTTAAATCGCGTAATTCATCCGCATAGTCATCTAGTCGAAAATTAAATGCTGCTAAATCTGTTTGAATATTATAAAGACGGTCAAAAAATTCATCTACACCATTAACCGCTCTTAATTCATTTGGAATGGGG
>JAYNJH010000144.1:0-2886 GCA_038109885.1 Candidatus Margulisiibacteriota bacterium
CGTGCTATGGAAACCTACGAGGTGGTCAATGAGGACAAGTTGACGAAGGACATCAACTCGGCACGGCCTAAGCAAACCAAGCAGTACAAGGAAAGGCTGGCTGAACTGCAGCTGAAAGCAGAATCGGCAGGCAAGGTGCTGTGCTCCCTCGATGATTGGAACCAAGCCATCGACATGATCCGCAGGTTGGACTTGTGTGGGCTACGCCAATCACACCTGACCGGCAAGTACCAAGTGAAGTTCGATACCGATGTGGATGGTGTACCCCTGAAGGGGTTCCTTGATTGCCTCGGTGATGACTTCATCACGGACAGCAAGTCTACCCGCAGCATAGAGAAGTTCAAGTGGGATGTGGGTAGCTTCAGCTACGACATCCAAGCCTACATCTACACCAAGGTGTTTGGCATCACGGAGTACTACTGGGTAGCGCAGGAAAAGAAGTACCCATACTACCCTGCTCTCGTAAAGTGTACAGACAAAACTTTGTTCTCGGGGGAGATGAAGTTCCACGATGCTGTTGACCGCATCAAGGATTGGTTAAACAAGGATCAAGATGCAGGACTCGACTACGCCGAATTCGAATGCTGAGTTGACGTTCTGGCTCGCTGTGCTTACATTTATAATTCTTAATTCACTGTAATGTCAAATACAAAATACGACAGCGTTCTGGTCGGCTACGCCGAGGAACCGAAGTACAACGATCAAGGTGAACTCATGGCATGGAAGGTGCGCTTCCGTGACAACGAGCTCAAAGAGATCGTGGAGAAGTACGCAACGAAACGATCGCCTGACGGCAAGGGTGGCAACGTATACCTGACCATGTTCATGGCAAAGTCAGGTAAGGCGTGCTGCCGCGTGTATGATCCTAACAGCGAAGCTGCAAAGGAGTGGGCTGCCAAACGTGACAGCAGCCCTGCAAAGGATGACGACCTCCCCTTTTGAGAAACCACCAATACACCTGCTGCAAATCAGGTATTGGTACTGGAAGGGGAAGAGGAAAAGCTATGGAGAATCTTGGGCGGTGTCTGTGTGGGACACCCCCGAGGATCTTCAGGCGTATGGTAAGCGAGCGATCAATCGACTTACCAAGAAGCACAAAATCAAACAAATAGCTTTACACTTAAACTTGAAAAATGGCTTGAACTTCTTCAAAGCTCTCCTCAGTTTGAGGAAAATCCTAAATTAGCTTATGAAAAAATAGCCGTTGTCATTTTATTTGTGGATTTTGAACATCCCGGGCTATCAACAAAAATCATCAAATTATTTCGAAGTAATCACATCAAAGATACCATTGATACCATAGAAAATATATCGAAAGTTAATATCGATAAAACTCGAGGATGCTTAATAGAGTTTCATGAAAACTTCATGTCTTCAGAGAATTTATTCGGCGGAAAAACAACATCAAGCCACATCATTGAAACAGCATTCACAGAAAAAGAAAAAAGAACCATTTTCAATATTGATACTGAAGAGCCTTTTGGATTCATTAATCATGTAAGCATTCCTAAAATTAAAGAATTTTTGATTAGTGAAAATGAAATTGTTGCTGCGTTTATTTTAAATAAATGTACCGAAGAACGCATGCTAGAAATAACTAAAACATTACCCAGTGACAAGCTTCGCTTAATTGTTCAACATTTAATCAGTATCAAAAATAACCCATGTGAAACCATGGATAAATATGAAGAGATAATTAAAGAAAAGTTATTTATTGGGGAGACAAGTGATCAATCAAAAAATAAAATTCAAATTCAAAAAGCGTCGTCAGTTTTTGAAACTCTTCCTAAAGATGTTCGAATGTCAATATTTTCCGAACTTGAAAACAGTGATCCTGAGACATTGGCACAAATCAAATCAGAAATGTTCATGTTTGAAGATATTTTAATGCTTGAAGACGTCGATATGCAAAACTTAATTTTTGAAATTAAAGACATGGAAGTACTAGCTACTGCATTAAAAAATTCAAATAGTGATTTAGTAGATCGATTTAAAGCCAACTTCTCTGAACGATTTGAAATGCAATTTAATAGTGCCGTAGAATCCACCGCAGAAGTTGATGATGAGGCGATTGATAAGGCCCAATACAACATTATTAGGGCACTTCGTGAACTTGAGAAAAATGACCGAGTAACCAATTTAAAGCAACTTAAAAGGAGTCAACAATGAGTGATATCGATGAAGAAAAAGTACGAAATTGGGGATTAACCTTTTCTGATTTAATCTCAACAAAACTAAAAACAAATATTAACTTTAAAAATTTAGCTGGTGAAGAAGTCATATATAGTGAATTCATAACCAAAAATCAACAAAGTAAATGGATTTCACTTTATGAAGAAACAGAAAATCAACAATCCATGATTATCACAATTGATTATAAAGCAATCATTGCCTGTACCAATCATTTTTTTTCTACCAACTCAAGTGGGGAATTAGATCATGCCCATTTATCTTTTACTGAAGAGTTTATTGCCCAGGAGGTTTGCAATGAAATATTACAGTCATTTACTGACAATAATATTGCAGCGAAATTCATACGAAATGAACCTGAATTAAATTTAGTTCACCCGTTTCATGAAGATGAATCAATAACCGTTTACACCTATGAGTGGACCATTGGTAGTAAAAATTTTGGAGCCTTAAATCTATGTCATTCGCACGTTTTATAACATGCATAATGATTTGCTCTACGATTTCAATGGGAGTTTTACCCAGCGATCTTGTATTTACCCCCCATGCTGAGTTTCCCCCACAAGGCCAAACTGAATTTGGCTATCAACTGACTTACTACACGATTAATTCAACAACAAATGACAAAGGATTTTACTTTAACCATAGTTTTTCAGATCGAATCAGGTATGGTATTGAATTTTATGAAAATGGCAC
>JAYNJH010000145.1:0-2691 GCA_038109885.1 Candidatus Margulisiibacteriota bacterium
CTCTTCTTCTTCGTAGATTTTTGCTAGCTTTTCTTCTTTTTGTTTATTAAGTAATGCTATTTTTTCTTGATTCAATTTATATTGCTTGTATTTTGTGTATAGTCGATTAACAAAAAAACCAAGAATAGTTACTAAAATTAAAATATATATTTTTTGCCAATGTGCCCATTTATAAGCTCGTGTTAAAAATGGTAGGTTTGTAAATCGGTAGCTTTTTATAATTAATGAATCATTACGGTCTACATTAATATCAACGGTATTTAATACAATATCTTCAATATTTTCAATGGTTAGTGTATCACTTAAAACCACTTGATTTACAAGTAGTCGAATTGAGATATTCTTTATTTTTGTGCTGGGTTGTTTGTAGTAGGTTTTTTCTTGATTATAGTAAACGTTGGATTCAGTAATTTCTTTTTTGTTATCTGTTCGAAATAACTGTTCTGTATTTTTTTTAGGGAATTTATAGTAGTTAAAAATATCTGATCTGAGTGGGGTTTTTTCAATGAGCTCTAAAGTTTCTTCAACACTAATTTTTTTGTTTGGGTTAAATAATATGTCTTCTTCAATTAATTTATGTTCTAATGCAGTTTTAATGTAATTATAGGCCCAGTAGTTTCTTGGAATGTCTTTGTAAGGCAAATCAGAAATAACATCTTGTGAATAATAATTTGATGTTGGATAGTTTATTCGAACAAGTGCTGTTATAAGTGATGCTTTTGATAAAAATTGGTTGGGTCTAAATTCACCAGATTGATAAAGTGTTAAAATATCTTCGCTAATTACAGATTGGATTGAATCTGCAAACTCAGATTCATTGCTATCGATAATTTGAATCGGTTCTAAATCATTATTTAAATCACCCGCTTTTTTAGGTAATTGATATGCTGTTGAAAGTATCTTAGCAAACATTCCGCGCGTAATGTAATCATCTTTCTCAATATCAAATTGGTCAAAATAGCTTGGGAATCCTGGTAAGGATTCATTATGAAATGGATTATCAACGAGTCCTGGCAAGGCATTTACTTTAGGAATTGGGGTTAAATTTTTTGTAAGTTGACTTGTTGAAATCTCTTTAGGCTCGTATTTAATTTGCTCCTCTGTAATTTCATCTTGATTTAAGTTGACATGAATGGCTAATTCAAAGTCTGATCGATCCATTATATTTAATAATGCATTGGTAACATTGTTTTCAATATCACTCTGGATTTCTTTGACTAAAATACTTTCTGTTGGAAGAAACTCTAAATTGGATGCTTTGGGATAAAGTTTTATACCAAAAAATATGGTGGCTACAATTCCTGAGATTGCTATAAGCCAGAAGAATGCTTGTTTGATTTTTTGAAATATTGTCATGATCTAGAGCCTTTATCGATGGGTTTATTAAAAAACTTTATTTAGTAATTTTTCTATTGTCTTTTTGATTTAAATCTTTATAAGTTTGATCTTAACTAATTCCTTATTTCTTTTATTTATTTGATAGGGTGATATGTCTATTTTTCAAGTTTCAATTACTGTCTTTTAATAGATGAAAATATTTCAATGGCTTGGTTTGAATTGAGTGTAATGTTACTATTTTTCTATGGTCTCTCAAAAAAAATATACACCGGTTCTTGATTTTTATTTTGACCAATCAATGAACGTGATCCAGCGTCTTCCTAATGATGGCCGGATTAATAAAGAAAAGTTGTTAGATGCACTTCAACAGCATTCTAAATCGTTTGATAATCCAAATACGCAACGTTTTTTTAAAGCGTTAAATTCATTGCCTGAAATTAATGCTAACTTGGATTTGGGTGATGATGAATCAGTTGGGGTTCGATTTGATGTGCCAATTTCAATTGAAGCACAATTAAAAACCTTAATTCCATGGCGAAAAGGCCCCTTTCGATTTGGTGGAACTTCAATTGTTTCTGAATGGCGATCAAATTTAAAGTGGGATCGATTTAAATCTCATTACGATCAATTACTTAATGCGAGGGTTTTAGATATTGGCTGTGGTAATGGTTACTACATGTATCGGATGTTATCTCACTCACCTGAATTTATTTTAGGTGTTGATCCGAGTCATTTAACATTTATGCAATTTTATATGGCGCAACATTTTATTCAAGACTCTATTGTTAATTACTTACCTATTGGTTGGAATGATTTGGATGGTTTTAATAATTTTTTTGATGTAGTTTTTTGTATGGGGGTTATGTACCATCATCGGTCTCCAGTTGATTTATTTAAAATGATTCGCCAGATTTCACGGCCATCAATGACATTATTTTTTGATACATTAATTATCGATGGAGATGATGACTATATTCTATTTCCTAAGGATCGTTATGCTAAAATGCCAAATGTTTATTTTTTGCCTACGGTTTCTGCGTTAAAAAATATTATGGGTCGGGCGGGTATTAAATCCATTGATGTTTTATCAATAGATCAGACATCAATGGATGAACAGCGATCAACACCCTGGACTTTTGAAAAGTCATTGGTGGATTTTTTAGATCCAACGGATTTTTCAAAGACGGTTGAGGGATATCCTGCACCAAAGCGAATTTCAATTGTGGCGAGGTTAAAATAATATTGACCACCCCCAGATTGATTCCCATTTTGGAATATTAAAATTTGCCTTTAATCCTTTGGCAATTTTAAAGTCAAATTTACCTTTAAATAAGTTAAAGCTTATTCCAACTG
>JAYNJH010000146.1:0-2690 GCA_038109885.1 Candidatus Margulisiibacteriota bacterium
CACATAACCTTTATGGGGTTGGTCAAATTGGGTTGGAAGACGTTTCAATCTATATGGCTAAAAGTTACCCTTTTCCAATTGATCATGTCGTGTTTTCTTTATATTCAGCTGAAATTAATGATGTTTTAATTCATTCCCAAATCCACCTTTCTAATCTTACTGCGAGTGATTTTAGTCATATAAAAGATGCCAATGGCAATGCAATTGATACAACAGAATTATTGCCTTATTTGGTGGACAAATCGTATTTAGTTGATCGTGACACGTTTTATCGTGTTAGTTTTAATGATTGGCAAGAAACCATTGTTTCTGAAGATCAAATAATTTCAGCTTTGAATAAGGCGGGTTTAATCAATTTAGAAAATCAAATTGATGTGGATGCCCTAAGGGATCTTGATGGGGTTCCGAATGAAATTAAAGAATTATATCGTGATATTCCAGATTCGGACTTTATTATGGATGCTTTAATGACCGATCTAAACCTTCGTGCCAATCCCAATGCGTTGCATTTGACGCAAGCCGCTTCGAATCAAGAGGAGTTGGGGGCTGGATTCCAAATGGTTAATACAAGTATGGTATCGATGGCTCGTAAAAATTTTATGTTAATGAATATGACCCGCCGGGTTTATATGACTTTGGTTTGTTCTTATACTCAATTTTTTGAAAAAATAGCGGGAAAGTTAAGCAAGGATTCAACGCAATCTTCCCACTATGGGGATTGGCAAAATTCATTATTGGAATCTCATATGGGGATTGCTGAGCGTCAGTTATCTTCAATTCATAATGATACGGTATCAATGGTATCGCGCATTAATGAACTCCATAAACATCGCCTGAATTTAGTTAAATTAAGTGATCCCCTTTTACGAGGTTTGGATATGACATCCACATGGTCTTCGGTGGTTGGGGCCTTATTAATGTTAATGCCAACCCCCATAACGCATATGTTGGGGATTCTGATTACAATGGCTTCTTCTATTTTAAGTTTGGCTGAATCTTGGCGAGGTTATCAACTTGAAATGGAATTGGATCAAGAAATGACGGAACAGTTTAGCATGTATGATCTGAAAGCTTCTGTGGAGACCTTTTTTAATGCTAATTTAAGGGTTTCCTCTGATGCTAGTTTTACAACCAATGCCGGAGAGTCTATTGACCCTCAACTGGCCCCACGAAGTGTGGTTGATTATAATAATGCACACCTTTACATTAACCCTGATGATCCCCAAGTCCAAGAACTATTACGTAATGATGTATTTCCCAATGGTATACCAAGTGACACTACGCAAATTATTGAAGACATCCATTCTTTTATGAGTCGTGAGACTCAATATATTGCAGATTCTGGGGCGGATGATTGGGCTTGTGTGGGGGAGGTTGCTCAACGAAAGTCAGGGGATTGTGAAGACTTGGTCAATTTAGAGCATAGTTTAATTCTGGCAGCATTTCAGTCGTTGGATGATCCGGCACTTAATATTGCCAATCATGCGGCATATGTAACGGTTGATGATGTTTCATTAGGTCATGTATATATGACGGTTGATGTGGATGGCGAAACCATGGTTTTGGATCCGTCATTGTCTGCGGGTACGTTGGTGCCTTATGAAGCGTATCAAGCAACTTACAATGTGAAAGATGTTTTTACATATGACCATACTCAGACCAACGTTCTTAATCCGAAAGCTTTGGGCTTGGAAACCGCTGGGTTGGGGGATGTTTTTAATGACGTTGGCTCATGGTTTTCAGATTTGTTTGATGATGTTATTCCCGATGACTTTTTTAATCTGTTTTTGCCTGATTTTAGTGATGCCTCTATTTTTGATAATATGTCCCTGATGCATCTAATGAAGCCATTATTTCTAAGAATATAGGGGATGTTGTTGACTTAATGTTGGGGGCCTTCGGTAAAAACATCCAAGCCGGTGATGGTTCATTTATTGGTGAGACGTTTGGTTGGGTTGGGCAAGGGGTAGCAAGTGGTTTTAATGAACTGTTACGGCCTTTGATTATGTCCTTTGTTCCAGGATCGGCCGGGTATGATATTTCATCAGGGATGATGGATCTTTTTGGTGACTTTTCTAATGAGATTTTAGGTGATTTATTTAAGCCAGATCGTCAGAAAATTTTGAATTTATTGCAAAACCGACATCAAGGATCACGTCATTCTATGGGTATTCAGCCTGATAGTGTGGATGACATGTTAAATGATATTTCCCAAGAAATGAATAGTGATATTGGTGATATAAACTTAGAAAATCTTAGTCATTATTTCTTTAGATTAACCATTGATTCACAATTTATTCCATATCAAAATGATATCGACCTCTTTTTGCAAAATCAGGGGCTTTATGATGAAATTTCACCAGCTGATTTTACATTTTTAACTACCATTGAAGACCAAAATGCTTTATTTGAAGAACTTAAAAGTTATGAATATATTATTTGGAATGATAATTTTTCACGTTGGGTAGTAAATTATGATTTTGACCTTCCTGAAGGGAATTTCTTTTTTACGCTCCCATATGCTTCGGATTTTCGTTCGTATCAAGCGGAAGTGGATGGGTTTTTGCAGTCAATGGGGCTTTATGATGATATTTCGCCAGAGTCCTTTACCTTCTTGGACTCCCCGAATGAACAAACGTCTTTATTTAATGAACTAAAGCAACTTAACTATATTTCGTATAACACTAACT
>JAYNJH010000147.1:0-2546 GCA_038109885.1 Candidatus Margulisiibacteriota bacterium
TGTTAGGTAATAGTCTAAATCAAAACAGCCAATTATTCCACTTGATATTCGACGCAAATGAAAAGACACCATATAATAAAAATCATGTCACCAATTAATTATGACTTGTATGAAGATATTATTACAGATTCAGACAATATTGAATCCTTATTTAATGGCCCCAAAAAAACCATTAAATGGGGCGCGGATCCATCGGCTCCTGACCTACATCTTGGGCATTATGTTATTTTAAATCAACTGGCCCAATTTCAAAAAATGGGCCACGAGATCATTTTTTTGATTGGAGATTTTACTGCTCGCATTGGGGATCCCACGGGAAAATCATCCACACGTAAACCACTCACTGAAGCCGATGTAAAAACAAACGCCAAAACCTACCTTAACCAAGTGTTTAAGGTGTTGGATGAAACAAAAACAACCGTTGTGTACAATTCAGATTGGCTCAATCAACTTAGCCCATCAGAAATGGTATCACTGTGCGCAAAGTACACGGTTGCACGAATGCTTGAACGAGATGACTTTTCAAAACGATTTAAAGGCAACATTCCCATTAGCATTCATGAGTTTTTATATCCATTGCTGCAAGGCTATGATTCTGTGCATTTAAAAAATGACATTGAAATTGGCGGAACCGATCAAAAGTTTAATCTTTTGGTGGGAAGGCATTTGCAAAAAGAGTCCGGACAAACACCTCAAACGGTTCTAACACTGCCCATTTTAGAAGGGTTGGATGGGGTTCAAAAAATGAGCAAATCACTTAATAATCACATTGCCATACTGGACCCACCCAATGAGATGTTTGGCAAATGCATGTCCATTCCAGATGAACTCATCATTCGATACGTTACATTATTAACCAACGCCATTGATGATGAAATAAAAACCATCGAAAAAAAATTACAAGATGGTGAAAACCCTAGAAATATTAAACTGGAATTGGCCACCACCATTGTTGAAAAATTTCACTCATCTGATGAAGCTCAAAAAGCAAAAGAAAATTTTATCAATGTGTTTTCAAAAAAAACCATCCCAAATGACATCCCAGAAATCAAAGTAACAAGCAAAGTGCCTCTCAATTTAATCCGTTTCATTTGCGATCAAAAATTAGCACCATCAAAAAAAGAAGCCCGAAGACTACTGGAACAAGGTGCCATTAGCATCAACAATAATCGTATCACAGACCCGAATTATTTATTTGAACCAACACCAGATACCATTATTAAAGTTGGCAAACGTAAATTTTTAAAACTAATCTAACAATTCAATTTGATAAAGATAATGACGGCATTCATCAACCCTAAATTGGTTTTTTTTCAACGCTAAAAACATTTCAAGACCTCTGCATAACCTTGGTATAAATTGATAAAATAAAAGAATCCCAAATAACGAGGTGCAGAATGGCAACATTTTTTGAATTAGGATTAGAAAGTCAGCTAGGAAATAAAAATCAACTGGTAAAAATTAATAAGTTAATAAATTGGGAGCGATTACGAGGGTATTTGAGGAAGATTCATAAGAATGAGAATCATAATTTGGGTGGTCCCACAGGGTATGATCCGTTAAAAATGTTCAAAGCAATCTTGCTAGGGCAATGGCACAATTTAAGCGATCCAGGATTAGAAGAAAGTTTGCGAGTACGCTTGGATTTTATGGCATTCACGGGGTTTGAGATGGGTAGCGCAATCCCTGATGAAACAACATTATGTCGATTTCGAAACAAGCTGATCGCCTTAAAACTAGATAAAAAGCTATTCGGGATATTAAATCAAGAGCTAGAAAAATTAGGGCTTCAAATTGAATCTGCACAAGGCGCGCTTGTTGATGCAACGATTATTGAATCAAATTGCCGGCCACGAAAAGAAATTATTGTGAGCGTGGACAGAAAAGAAGATGCTGAAGCAAAACCCCCAATGATTGAAATCAATGAATCCAAAGATCCGGACGGACGTTGGATTAAAAAAGGAAATAAAAGCCACTATGGCTATAAAGGATTTATTTCCGTTACCAAGGGTGATGGCTATATCCAGGCAACTCGCGTTACTCCTGCCAACGAGTCTGAAATGAAGGTGTTTAAATCGTTTGTAGAAGACATTCCAAGTTCCGAGATATTTGCAGATAAAGGGTATACCAGCATTGAAAACAATGCGCTACTGGAGCAGCTGGGGAAAAAGAGTCGCATTATGAAAAAAGCTGCCCGAAACAGACCTCTTAAGCAATGGGAAAAAGTATTTAATCGGCTTGTCAGCCATCATCGTTTTCGAGTCGAGCAAGCATTTGGCACCTTGAAACGAAGGTTTCATCTTAATCGATTTAGATATGTCTCTCTACAAAAAGTTCAGTCTGAACTCATATTTAAATCGATGGGATTTAATCTACTTAAGGCTGCAAATAGCATGGTTTAGCCAAGGAAATCAGCCAAAAACAGGCTGATTTACAAAAATCTTTTTACAAACAAACTCCTTTTTGATTTTTTTTCTCTCCTGAAATCCACTTTCGCCACAATTTTTAGAAAATTTTAGCTCTCTTTTCAGTTGTGCAGAGGTCTC
>JAYNJH010000148.1:0-2516 GCA_038109885.1 Candidatus Margulisiibacteriota bacterium
AAGCTAGATAAACCCACCGGTGTTATACAAGCCTCTGCACCCCCTGAAATCATCGCATCAGCATCGCCACGTTGAATAATACGAAATGCATTACCAATTGAATGCGTTGATGAGGCACAAGCGGTTACCGATGATGAATTTGGTCCTTTAGCGCCAGTTTTAATTGAAACCAGACCCGAGGCCATATCAATAATCATCATTGGTACCGTAAACGGACTAACTTTACTTGGCCCTTTAGAAATCAAAGTACGTGTTGTTTGTTCTAAAACTTCAATGCCACCAATTCCGGAACCAATTTCAACACCAATACTGTTGGCGTTTTCATCTGTAATTTCCAAACCAGAATCTTTGACGGCTTCCATTGCAGCTTTAATTGCAAACGTAATAAACCGACTGGTTCGGCGTAATTCTTTTGCATCTAAAACATCGCTAAAATCAGGGGCCTTAACTTCGGCACCAATTCGAGAGGAGTAGCCCTCAGTATCAAAAAATGATATGTGATCAATCCCACAAACGCCATTCTTTAACGATTCTGTGTAATCAGCAACATTGTTTCCAATAGGGTTAATTGTACCTAACCCGGTAATAACAACACGTTTTGACATAAGTATTCTTTAACTAGTTTAAGCTATTTAATACGTAATCAACCGTTTTACCAACAGTTGTTAACTTCTCAGCCTCATCATCAGCGATTTCAGTTGAGAACTCTTCTTCAAGTGCCATAACAAGTTCAACAGTATCAAGAGAATCAGCACCTAGGTCTTCAGTGTATGAAGCTTCTTCAGTAACTTCATCATCACTAACACCCAACTGTTCGACAACAACAGCCTTTACCTTTTTATAAACTTCTTCTTTTGTAATTGACATTTTTTCCTCCTGTTTAATTACATGTATAATCCGCCATCAATGCTTAACACTTGGCCAGTTATATAACTTGCATCATCGGAAGCAAGGAACTGACATGCGCGTGAAACATCTTCTGGCATACCAAGCCGAGACATTGGTATATTACCTATTATATTATCTAAATAATCTTTTGGTAAAGTTTCTATCATATCTGTTTGTATAAATCCGGGAGCAATTGCATTAATTGTAATGTTCTTTTTCCCATATTCTTTAGCAATTGACTTTGTAAATGCGATCATTCCAGCCTTGGATGCTGCATAGTTGGATTGACCCGGGTTGCCCATAAGACCAACCACAGATGATACATTTATAATTCGTCCATATTTTT
Organism: Candidatus Margulisiibacteriota bacterium; assembly: GCA_038109885.1. Lineage (GTDB taxonomy): Bacteria > Margulisbacteria > Marinamargulisbacteria > UBA817 > UBA817 > UBA817. Next base: position 1,235 of record JAYNJH010000148.1, read on the forward strand.
TCTTTAACATAAATTTAATTGCAGATTTAGTAGTATTAAAAATAGAGTTTAAGTTTGTTTCAATTACTTGGCTCCACTCATTTTCATCCATACGCAACAACAGATTATCCCGTGTGATGCCGGCATTATTAATCAAAACATCGATTTTTCCATATGTATCAACAACACTTTTAATAAATTCCGCCGTTGAATCAAAGGAGGAAATATCTACTCCTTTCCCATAAGCGCTAACCCCATATTCATTAGCAATTTCAGCTGCAGTGGCGCTTGCTTTTTCGTCATTTGTAGAACAAATTGCAAGGGTTGCCCCTTGTTCTGCAAAACTTTTCGCAATTGCAAGGCCAATGCCACGACTTGCTCCAGTAACAACAACGATTTGATCTTTAAACTTCAATTTATACCTCCACATTTAATAATGCATCAACCGCTTCATGTGTTGATGTTGATTGAACACTCAATTCTCGATTTGTTTTTTTAATAAGTCCAGATAACACTTTTCCGGGGCCAACTTCAATAAACGATGCCGCGTTATCTGACAAAAACTCGATGGTTTCAATCCAACGAACCGGAGATTGAATTTGAAGCGATAAGTTTTCACGTAATGCATCGGCATTTTGTTCCGGCATGGCAGTTCGATTTAACACAATTGGATGGGAGGCATTGTTAAATTGAAATTGATCCAAATACGTTTTAAATGGTGCCACGGCGGATCCCATTAACGGTGAGTGAAATGCGCCAGATACAGGCAATTCTATAACACGTTTTGCCCCTTGCCCTTTAAGCAACTCATTGGCTTGATCAATGGCAGCGGCTTCGCCAGAAATAACAAATTGAACGGGTGAATTATAATTTGCGATAGCACAGCCGTCTACATCCGAAATAGCAGCTTTAACTTCTTTTTCAGATAGACCAATAATAGCGGCCATTTTTCCTTTAGTTTGGGATGCGGCTTCACCCATAAGTTGTCCGCGTTTAATCACAATACGTAATGCCGATTCAAAATCAAGCACTCCAGCGGCATAATAAGCGGTAATCTCACCCAGGCTATGACCTGCAAATTGCGAGATATTATTTTGCGTATTTTTTAATTCATTAAAAATACAAGCACTTAAAATAAATATAGCCACTTGTGTATGTTGGGTTAAATTTAACGTTTCCTCAGGGCCGTTAAATGCGATGTCAGAAATTGAATAACCTAAAATATCATTGGCAGACTCAAATAAGGCGTTTGCTGATTTTGATTGGTCATAAAAGTCCTTTCCCATACCAATGAATTGGGAGC
>JAYNJH010000149.1:0-2468 GCA_038109885.1 Candidatus Margulisiibacteriota bacterium
GGCCGGAGTAGCGATGGGTTTGGCGATATCATTAGATATAGAGTTTTCAGCGTTTGGATCTGATGCTAAACAGTTAGCTCAGCTTGTTTTAACTGTAATTACTGCATCGACGTTAATTTTTCAGGTTATTGGCCCATTGATGACTAAATATGCACTTACTAAAGCGAATGAAACTAATGTATAATAAATTTCTATGTTAGATAAATATTTTGGCTTTTTAAAATCTCACGATGAAGAATCTATTCTTCAAACTTTACTGGAACATTCAAAAATTGATTCTGAAGAATTGTTGATTTTATATCGTATGTACTTAGTTTTAATTCGTAAAGATAATGGGGATTTGAACACTTTGTTTGATCAAATTCAAAATATTAATAACGAAAATGTTAAAATTTTTGAAACAGTAACTGACCATATAATTCAATCAAATTTTGACTTTCAAAAGCAATATGATTTATTGCGTTTACAACAAAGAATTGATAATGTTTCAGGATTAATTATTGCTACAGCGAAACGGATTATAATTGCTCGAAATATTGAAGCTAAATTGCCGTCTGAACTTCATGGTATTATTGACCAGTTGATTAAATTAGTAATTGATTCACAGCATACGTTCATAGAGTCTATAGAAAAGTTTAGAACATCTCGAAGAGACGTAATTAAGTTAATTCATAAATCTGAAGAGCAGGAAAATCTAGTTGATAATATACGTTCTCAAGCGTTGGAAATTTTATTTAAAGTAGCAAATACTGGTTCTTTACGAATGGGTGACTTAAGTGCAATAGAAGGTTTAATTGAATATGTTGAAGATATATCAGATGCAATAAAATCAGCAACAACCAGTTTGGATTGGTTGCTTCTTAATTAAATGTTGCTTCATACGCAACTTTTTCTGACTGAATAACAATCCCTTTAGGTTAATTTTAAGTTTCTTCATCTTTCTTTTCATTATGTTAGCGATTGGAGGGGGTGAGTATTATTTTTTGAATTCGACAACATTCGATTATATTCTAGTAGGGCGAAATATTGGCCCTTTTTCAACTGCTCTATCAGCGGTCTCAACGTGTTATAGTGGCTTTATGTTTATTGGTATGACTGGATTTTACTTATAAATATGGGGTGTCTTCGATTTGGATGATTGTTGGGTGGTTGTTTGGGGATTATATTGGCGATTTGTTTATCCTAAATTAAGGTGACTTTCCGAATAAAAAAACACGTTAACAATATCTGATTTTTTAACTTCTCATCTTCCTCAGCCGTATCAGTTTTACATTAAATCGTTGTTATCTATTTTAATTTTTATTTTTATTGGAATTTATGCCGCCGCTCAGCTGACTGCCGGTACTAAGGCTTTGATCATTTTTTAAGATATATCACAGATTTCAGGTATTATTCTCGCTGGTGTTTTTGTTTTAATTTATAGTGTTTCTGATGGCATTCGAGCGTCTATTTGGACAGACGTTGTGCAGTGCATTATTATGTTAGTTTCAATGATTGGATTACTTTTGGTTGCACTAATTTTTAAATTTTGATGGTTGGTTTATATTAATTCTAATTATTATGTCAAAACCGAAACGCTTTCAAAATAAATCAATGGATTAATTCAATATTGTTTATGTTTAAATATATTATGCAACACTTCGATTCATTCTTGATTTAAGTCTGCTTGATTCATTGATTCATATATCTCATTTAATAGTGAAATTGTTGCGTCTTTTTTTTCTTTATTTTCTTTATTTTGAGATACAAAACTAGTTTCATAATCCGCCCCTGTTGGGATAACTAACCCAACAGCTTTAAATATTGTTGCGTAATTTGTTAATAATATTTTTTTTCTTTCATCATCATCTTCATGCATCGTGTCTAATCTGGTACCTTCTGCAATTCTAATATATTTATTTTTCAAACTAGTTGTATCGTTAATATCTTTTTTGTTAAATTGGTCAATTGCTTCGCTTTCTAGCGCCATCCTCTTAATTATATTTGGTAATAATTTTTCGAATCCATCAGTGGTAGGTTTCAATTTATATAATAAACGATCAAATATATTATCTAACACTATATCAATAGTTTTGTTTATTCTCTCTTTGTCTCCGTATCCTTTTTCACGCATTTCTTTAAACACTCGTGTTGAGTTAAACCCTTTCGGGTTCTTCTCACTTCGATCAATTATTTTTTTCGATATGTGAAGATGTTTTAACGTATCATCTACATCTAGGTACGTTTGCTTTCGTATTTCGTTCTTAAAATAATTCTCATCAATTTCGTTTTCTGTTAAATATTGTAATGTATCTTCTATCATCTTTTCTTCATAATCGAGTCGTCTGTCTAGTAAAGCTTCTTGTTTACTATTAAGTTTTACTTCACTAACGCTTTCTTCAGGGACTAAATCAAGAATGTATCTTTGTATAGTTTCATAAATCTTAGGTGTAAACTCGTCTTCTTCCAAATAATCAACTAATAAGGGT
>JAYNJH010000150.1:0-1190 GCA_038109885.1 Candidatus Margulisiibacteriota bacterium
GAATAAGGATTAGTTGAATTATAACGATCGTTTTCTTTATAAGATATACCCTCAGGAGCAGGTCCAAAAATCTCATCGGTGCTAAAATATACAAATCGTTCTAAATTATTTATCTTCCTTGCATAATCAAGTATGTGTGCTGTTCCAACAACATTATCCATTACAAATTCCAGCGGAAATGAAATAGAGCGATCTACATGGGATCCCGCAGCCAAATGACACACAATGTCTATTTTCCCCAAAATTCTTGTAATTTCAGGATTAAGCTCAGCTTTCAGGTCATGATGTACTACTTTAACTCTTTTTTTTGTTCTTTCTTCTCTATGATGCATTATTTCGTGTAATCTATTTAGGTTCCCACTAAAATCTAATCTATCTAGAGTCACAATTTCCCAGTCTGTATTATCTAAAAAATAATCTATAACATGATGTGCAATAAATCCTGCACCCCCAGTAATTAACAATCTTTTACTCATCGAAAATACCTAAATCTTTTTTGTATTTTGGAACCCAATCTTCAATTATAGTCATTGGCTTCCAACCCAATAATTCTTTTGCTTTTGTATTATCAGCTAAAGTGGCCTTAGGTTCGACAACAGGATCTACATTGATTGTAGAGCCTCCTATCATTTCTGCAATTTGATTAACGGACCTTGAATCATTATTACCAATATTGATTACTTCACCATTCCCTACTTTTTTGGAAAGCATAGCTAATAAATTAGCGTTAGCAATATCGCCAACATAAGTAAAATCTCTAGTTTGATTACCATCACCTCTAATAGTTAATGGTTGATTGTTTATACGTTGCCTTGCAAAAACGCACATGACTAAGGCGTAAGCTCCTTCCAGGCTTTGTCTTTCTCCATAAACATTGAAATATCTTAATGATACTGTTTCAATATTATAAACTTCTGAAAACATTTTACAACAAACCTCGCCATAATATTTTTGCATTGCGTAAGGAGATAAAGGATTAATTGGATCATTTTCACGTAATGGTAATTTTGTTGAATTGCCATAAGCAGAAGATGATGAACTATATACCACTCTTCTGATTTTCATCTCTGATGATGCTTTGAGAATATTGACAGTACTAAGAGTATTATTTTTTTCAAATAAAATCGGATTTTCAATTGACTCTTGCACCCTTGGAAAAGCAGCTAAGTGAAAAACTCCATCTCCACCAT
>JAYNJH010000150.1:1200-2457 GCA_038109885.1 Candidatus Margulisiibacteriota bacterium
TTTGCAAGATTATTTTGTTCGTCTAAATCTATATTATAATAACTGGCCTCAGCATTGCAATTTTCTTTTTTACCTGAAGAAAAATTATCTATGACATGAACATCATATTGATTATTTATTAACAAATCCACAACATTGCTGCCAATAAACCCTGCTCCACCTGTTACGATAAATTTTTTCATAAACTCATGTGATTAAAGCCAATGTTACAATATGTAATGAATTATTAAAATACTTTATTTCTATTTAAAGGTTAGAGTAATAAATTATTTCAGCTATTATAATAATGAAGAAAATAATATTTATATTTTTGCTTTCAACTCTTTGTGCACAGTCGGAAACTAAAATTACAATCAGTATTTTTAATAATGATAAGGGTTCACTAATTTTAAATAGCCAACAAAATGGTCTTTATCAAAATCTTTCTTCTTCATCAAATATTAAAATAAACCATTCTTTAAAATTGCCAGATTCAAAAATACAATTGTCCCAAGCGTGGTATGTTAATAATGAAGGTCTAAATCTATTAAACTTGTCTTTATCAAAAAAGGATTTTATGGAACTACTTTAATCGGAATGTTTCCAGTTGAAAAAGTATATCAATCAAATTACTCAACTGGTTCAATGGTTTTTTCAGAAAATGCTCAAAATATTCCTGCAATTGGTTTTAATTCTAATTGGATCAAATTTTTTAATTTGATGGAAGTCAAGTTTGAAACTTTTAACGGCCAATTCCCAAGTCAGAAAAACTATAGTCAAGGTCCATACCTTCATTATAAATCTGTATTGTTTAAAAAAAATTACGATTTAACAAAATTGGGTTTTCAAATTCAACATGCTGTTCAATTTGGCGGTAACGATCAATTTGGAAACAAAATTCCAATCAACTTGAGAACATATCTTAGAATGGTGGCATCACAATCCGGTGACTCAACTCAGCCCGGTCAAGATCAAAATTATAAAATTGGTAATGGCGTTGGATCATACATTTTTAGTTTTGATAGGGAATATAAAAACTTGAATTGTATATTGTACTATGAACACTTTTTTGACGATAAAAGCGGGGCAAAACTTAAAAATTTAGGTGACGGCCTGAAAGGATTACAAATTTCATCATCAAATTTTATTTTTAATTTTGAGCGTTTAGATACAAGAAACCAAAGTGGGAATCAACATCCTCCCGGAGTTGACTCATACTATTGGCATAGGACATATGAATTTGGCTGGTCAAATGATGGCAATAGCATTGGAAATGCA
>JAYNJH010000151.1:0-2452 GCA_038109885.1 Candidatus Margulisiibacteriota bacterium
TGATTTGGGGCGGGCCTGTGATTACAAATCAATTGAAATTAAAGACCTAATGACCATAGAGCGCTATTCTCATGTTTTGCATATGGTCACAAATATTGAAGGTAAATTAAAGCCAATGGTTTCACCCATTGATTTATTCAAAGCAACGTTTCCTGCGGGAACTGTGAGTGGTGCGCCTAAAATTAGAGCCATTGAAATTATAAATGAGTTAGAGCCAGATTTACGTGATATTTACTCTGGAAGTGTTGGGTATTTTAACTTTGATGGTGATTGTGATTTTTGTATAGCAATTCGCACCATTGTGGGCGATAATCGCGGATATCAAGTTCAAGCGGGCGCGGGAATTGTAAATGATTCAGTGCCTGAGAATGAATTTAAGGAAACCAAGAATAAGGCCGAAGGGGTATTAATGGCTTGTTTGAATGGAGAAAAGATATGATTTTAGTTATTGATAATTATGATTCATTTACGTATAACTTAGTGCAATACATTGGCGAGTTTGACTCTAAAATTAAAGTTATTCGTAATGATGCAATTTCAATTGAGCAACTAAAATCATTAAGAATAAGTAAGATTATTATTTCTCCTGGACCAGGGCGTCCTGAAAATGCCGGGATAACCTTAGATGTTATTAAAACATTTTATGATCGCATTCCAATTTTAGGGGTGTGCTTAGGCCATCAAGCCATTGGTCAGGCATTTGGTGCCAATATTACTTATGCAAAAGAAATTATGCATGGCAAGGTATCTTCGGTTTATCATGATCAAACAGGACTTTACGCTGGTATAGAGTCGCCCTTCAAAGCAACGCGATACCACTCGTTAATCATTGATAAAAAAGGATTCCCTAAAAAGGAGCTTGATGTAACGTCCAAATTAAAAGATGGTACAATCATGGGAGTTCAACACCGGAATTATCCTGTATATGGAATCCAGTTTCATCCAGAGAGTATTTTAACAACTTCGGGTAAACGCATTATTTTTAACTTTCTTAGTTTAAAGAATCGACAAAATTAAGTTGTTGAGTGCAACGGGTGGGTTTTAAAATACGCGCTTATTTTTTCACATATGAGGTCCATATCTACGGACCTTAGCGATCCAATGGTGGCCATTCGAAAGGTGTTAAGTGCCCCAATTTTTCCAGGGTAAACAGTAATATGATGACGATAAAGGTAATCATGGAAGTGATTGAAGGAAAATGATGAATCATCTGGGACAAGGTAAGCAGTGATTAGATACCCGTGGTCTTCGGGTGAAATAAGGTGGCTGAATCCATGACGATCCATGCAAGAGTGGAGTTGTTTCCATAATGTTTGGTAACGGTGATAGCGTTTATCAATACCCTCTTGAATCAATTCCCGTAAAGCTTCGCGCAATGCATAGATGGTTTGAACGGGTGGTGTAAATTGAAATTGGTGGTTGGCATGACTATAATGATACTGGTTATATAAATCAAGATAGACGGTTCGCTTCGGCGCTGTTTTGATTTTATTGAGCGCGGCTCGATCCGAAATGACAAATCCAATTCCCGCTGTTCCTTGAATGTTTTTATTACTACTTGCCGCGCAAAAGTGAATATGATGCTTGGCCATATCAATCGTTACTGCCCCAAAAGAGCTCATGGCATCGAGGCAAAATGTCAGGTTATATTTTTTGATAATAACTGAAATATCATTCAGGTTATTTAGTAAACCCGTTGTGGTTTCATGATGTACAAGCGCGAGATGGGTAATCCCATTTTGATCAATCATTTTGTCCAGTTCATCTAAGTTAAGTTTGATTAATGGGTCAGGCTTATATTCAGTGAATGGGAGCTGATGTACTTTTGCAATTTGCACCATTCGTTCGCCATAAGCCCCTTGATTGACAATAAGTAAATGATCATGACCATGTACCGTGGATGAAATCATACTTTCGACACTGGCTGTCCCTGATCCTGAAAAGAGAACCGCTGTAACATCTTCTGCTTTCGAACTAGCCATGCTTTCAATAGCGCCCTTAATTTCAGAAACCACACCATTAAACTCCATTTCTCTTGGGCATATATCTGGAATGACCTGAGCCAGCTTAACACGATCTGAAATGGTGGCGGGGCCTGGGTTTAAAAGGTATTTACGCTCATGATGATTGATTAAGTTATGTTGTTTAATTTCGGGCAGTATGGTTTTTGCAATAGCTAAATGATCAATCGTATCAATTTCCATGACATGAATGTCAGGGTTAACAATAGAAATAATTCGAGTTGATTCTGCTGCGGAAGATAGCATGTCTTCGTAATCAACTTGAGCTGAGTTTTGATCTGAATAGATCGCATTCATCTGATTTAATAACGATAACGAACATTTGGTAATGCCCGACAAAATATGGGCGTTTTTTAGATTGTGTGGTCGATCTTTTGACATTGATTTTAATTGTTCATTTAAATCAACATCAATATTAACTTCGTCACCAT
>JAYNJH010000152.1:0-2399 GCA_038109885.1 Candidatus Margulisiibacteriota bacterium
TCCGACACGGGATCCGCGGCTTCAAGTTCAGTAACAAAGAGGTTATGTAAATTTTCTTCTGTAATTCGATTGTAATCTTGAGGCACATCTTGTTTTATAAATTCAACAAACTTCATCGTATCTAAACTAACGGGATTGGTCTCTTTTAAAGATTCAAAAATTTCGTCAATTGTTTTATTGGTACCACCTATAATGTACCCTTGATTTTGCAATGTTCTAATCACAATATTTTTGCTCGCCGCATTAAGCACTCCCTTCATGTTCTCTATCAGAGTTTCAACTGTTACCCCCTTAAACATATCCCGATAAGTCTCCCCAAAACAGTTAATCACATTCTGAATAAACTCATCACTTGAAGAAATTTCACTGCTTAAAACATCTTCAAATTTATCTTTAAATCCCACCCCCAATTCGGAGTAAAATACCGGTTGAACGATTGCCAATTGCTGCTTTAATTGTTTTATTAAATCATTACTAGTTGTGGGGGGATCACCCACGAGAGAACTTAATTCGTCGGTGGATGGTATGCTGGAACTAATTGTGACAGGGGATTCTGTGTCGGAACGACCCTCGCGGGAAATTACATCCTCCCTTTCGGATTCTGTGCCGGAACGATCCTCGCGGGAAGTTGCATCCTCTAAGAAGACTTCATGATGTCTCATTTCATAGAAAGACCTAACTTCATCATCAAAAGCTCTTTGTTCTTCTGAAGTTAAAGTGATGGGATTCGGTTCATACTTTATTTTTCCCAAAGTTAGTACTTCACTGAATTCCTTTTCTTGTCTTTGTTTTGCAATTAGTACTTTTCTATTATAAAAAGTTTTTATTATTGTAATAAATTCAAATAGTTGCCCATATTTTTTTTGAGTTATTAATTGAAGCAAGTCTTTTTTCAAATTACGCAAAGTCGCATTTCCACTGTTTTTAGTCGAATTAAACATACTCAATAATTCATTGTAATCAGATGTATCTAAGTCTATTGGTGGTTTCATCAGCTGTTCTATAATTTTGGTATACTTCATTTCAAATAAGCTAAACATAAGGTTTTGGTCTTCAATACTTAAGTCGTTTAGTGTGCTTATCATGTCTTTATCAGAAATGACTCCTTCGGTTATAGAAACACTAACCTCCTTCGTAAGATTATAATAAATTTTTGATATCAACTTATCCATGCTCTGTAGATAATCAGCTTGAAGGGGCGCTTCCCTCTTTAATAATTTTATATCGTTAAAGCTTAAACCAAGTCGTGACTCAAAATTAGATTAAAGTAGAATATTTATTTAGTCAGGTTGTTAGAAAATTTAATTAGCAAGCTGTATTATATCAATTTTTTCTTTCTTTAGAATTTGCCTTAAGAAATCCATTGGAAACTTTTCAAATTTCACAAGAAACGTCGCTTCACTGTTTGAGTCAGTTGGAAATTTAAGCTCAAAGCCATTACCTTCAATATAATCAATCGAGGCAATTTCAACTTTTTTATGCCCACTGGACAACTCATTCGATCCTTGCTGAAGGCCTTGTAAAAACCCCTTAGTTAACATCGTGGATACCCCATCTTTGATACTTTGAATAGTACCGATTTCCTCGTTCTTGTAAAATCCAATAGTAGTTTTATTTTCATGAGAATTGAGTTCAAGTCCTATACCATCAGATAAATCAAATAAAGCCGTTAATTGATCTAACCATTTCTCTCCAATTGCGGTTGCCATTAAATTCTGCTCGCCTTTAAAAACAATTGATGGTCGGTACTTTATTAATTGATTAATTAATTGATTTTGCTGTTGCAACAATGTTTCTTGATCATTAAACTCCCTAAAATTCAATAATGCATAATCAAATACTGATAAGTTTTGCTTTTCTTCACTGGGGTCTGGTTGTTCAGTTTGGGTCTTGAGTGAGTTACCATCACTAACTTTTAAGTGTTCAGCTTCATCACTCAGGTCTTCGATAAGTGGGGGCCCAAATGTGCTAGTATTTGCAAAATGATCATCGATGACCCTTACTTTCTCACGGCGACCCATTGGGCCTAATTCTATGAACGTATCGTCATCTGGAATCACCCCATTGTCTAAGAATTCGATGATTCTTTCGTTAAAATCAGAGATACCATCATCGTTATTTAAATTTAAGAATGACGAAAGCATACTCAATTTAATTTGAGCTTTGTTGTCAATTAAATCCTTAATTTTATCTTTATTCTCTAATAAAAAACTGATAATTATTTTATTAAATTCTGTTTTAAATTGGGGATTACTATCTAAATTTACAATGTAGTTAATCACCTTTGCCGCATTACTAAAATCTGACGTTTCAACAAAAGAGCAAGTCACAACAGCTAAGTCTATGATTTTATCTTGCGTTAATAGATCAAAATTTAAATTATCAGCAGTCATTATTGT
>JAYNJH010000153.1:0-2399 GCA_038109885.1 Candidatus Margulisiibacteriota bacterium
GTGTTTGGTACCCCTTTTCTGAAATAGCCTTAAGAATTGGCTTTGAAAGTTTAAATTGATCAAATTGAGAAGAAAAATCCATCTCACCTTTAATCACTTTTTTTTTATTAAAAAAAAATTTCATTTTGATACTCCATACCATATATCGTCATTATCAAATTAAAGTTTCAAAGATAACACCCTAGTCCCAATCAATAATTTCAGAAAAATGCTGGCTATCAAACTCAGTATTAACCCATGCACATATTTCAGTACAGTTAACTGTTCCCTTGGTTTTAAACAATCGAACATCTTTAGTATAATTTCCGCGGCGGGTGGGTTTTTTATCTGAAAAGATAAGGTGATTATTTCTTAATAAAACAATGTAAATATTCGTCATTTGAGCTCCATAAAATATATTTTAAAAAAGTTGTATAAATTAAAAACAAGCTAGAGATTACAAATGATTTATTAGATTTACGTCTTTTTTGGTTATTATACACCATAATTGATTTTATATTAATAACCCATACGATTTTTAATACATCTTAAAGGTTAATTAAACTAAAGAACTTAAAAGTGAAATTAAATTGCCATCAAATTCGATAATTGATAATATGATGCCGAACCATAAACGATATGTTTTAGAACAAGGGAAAAAAATGACAGAATTAACAAAACAAAAAATTACAAAAATCGCCTCATTTGCCTGTGTTTTACATTGTTTAATCGCACCTATATTTATTATCTTGGCACCAACTATTGGCCATACGTTTCATAACCCAATCATAGAAATGGGAATATTTTTAATTTCAATTCTCTTCGGATTATCCATTATATATTCAGGGTATTGTAATCACAAAAAAAAACATGCTGCAATTTTATTTTTTTTTGGTGCGTGTTTCTGGTTAGCAAACTCAATTGCTGAGTTAGTATTTAAAACTCACTTCCATTTTGAACTACTAATTATTGGGACCATACTGGTATTAGTATCATATAAAGTTAACCACGATCAAAAAAAGACGTGTTGCACAAATCATCACCATTAATTAAACAAAAACTGCAAAAAACCAAATGGATTAACTTGTTTTGGGCGACCTAAAATAACAACTCGGCTACTTTTTAAGCCTAAATCATCTTCCATGGCCTTCACGGCATCAGAATACGAACCAATCGTATCAACCAACCCTACAGAGTGAGCCTCTTCACCAGTCATAAATTGACCTTGGGCAATGGCATTAACTTCATCATCAGTTAGATCTCTGGAAGATTGAACAAGTGACTTAAAATGGGTAAACGATTCATGTTGAAAAGACTGAAACATGGCTAAAGCGTCGTTTGAAATTGGCTGATGGGGACTAAACGCATCCATGTACTTACCTGTTGAAAGCGTTTCAGAAGAAATTCCCCAAGTTTTTTCAAACTCAGAAAAATTAAAAAATCCAGTAACCACGCCAATAGACCCCGTAATTGTCGAGGCATTCGCAAAAATTTGATCTGATCCCATCGCAACATAATACCCCCCCGACGCAGCAATATTCCCCATTGATGCATAGACAGGTTTCTGCGTCATCTCCTTGAAGTCTTGAATTGCATTCAAAATTTGATCAGAAGCAATAATCGATCCACCGGGAGAATTAACTCTTAGGATAACCCCTTGTAAGAAGGGGTCACGTTTCAAGCCTTCAAAAATAGCTGAGATTTCGTCAGCGCCTGTATTCACACCACCAAAAATAACCCCCGCCTGATTTCTTCCCGATTGAATGGGGCCATTGATTTCAACAATCGCAATTTTATTAAAAGATGACCATAAATAATCAATTGGCTGATCATCTTCAAATGCCCCCAAACTGGTCAACACCAAATCCGAGTCATTTTTTATGTCATCTCGAATAATATCTTTCATATCTGCCCAAAAAGCAATCTCATCAATTAATCCCAAACGCTTCGCATTTTCAGCTGAAATAATGCGACCATCATAAATGGATGAATCAATTGGATCCAACCGGGAGACTTGAATGTCATTTTTAACCTGAGACATAATGTTTTCTAATGAATTTTTAATTGTTAATCGTTGAGATAGTGACAGTTTAGGAGATAAAGGAGAGGTTGCAACTTTATATTTACCAGACTGAATAAACTGATACCCAATACCAAACTTCTTCATGGCATCCTCAAACTTAAGTAATTCAAATTGAATCCCCAATTGAGAAATTGCCCCCATTGGTGGCATAACAACGATATCCGAAACACTCGCTAAATAATACGACGGCAGGGTTGCATAACCATCCAAATAAACATAAACCTTCTTCCCCTTTTGTTTACCTTTCGATAATTCAGACCGAATTTCTTGAATTAGAGCAACATAACTTAAATCACCATATAAATGTTTAATGCGAATTAAATATCCTTCACAATCA
>JAYNJH010000154.1:0-2082 GCA_038109885.1 Candidatus Margulisiibacteriota bacterium
ATCTTAAACAGATTGAATCAAACCATGATTTTCAAACGCTCTTACCAACAGTTCAGTTTAAAATTCGTGAAATTATTTCTCGGCCACTAGACACAATATTAAACGAGCAACAGCAAGAAGTTGACATAGCAACGCATGAACTTTCAGAGTTGTTAGAGCCCGTAAATGGGAGAACTCCTCTGGAGATTCCCGATTCTGCAGCATCGGTACATCAACTACTGCAACAAGCGGTGAATAAAACAGAGGAAATGAACCGCCTAAAGGTTAATGTGATGGGCGCATTTAAGCATTTGGTCACTCAGTTGGACCAGCTTTTTCAATTTCAACCGTTACCTCCGGTACAGGCCGCATCCGTGCTTGGCGCAGCATGGATGCAACACCCGTTAACATCCCCTGAAAATATACGGGACTTTAAAGGTCAATTGGATGTCATTAAAAAATCGGATTCCTATGTAAAGTTAACCCAATATATGAGTGGGAGTCGAATTGATGAATCATTTCGATTTATTGATATGAAAATGAATGAAATGGTTGAACAGTTGGAAATGAATGAAAGAGTAACGGCGATTAAATATGAGGAAGAGTTGCCGGCATTAATGCACGCAACAGAATTAAGTATGGAAACAACGGTTATTAATCCACAAGATGCCCGTAAATTAATCATGTCAAGGCGTAGCTACTTAACGGCCGTTAAGTCTTATGTTAGCCAATTAAGTGATTCAATCAAAGCCCATTTACTATTGGTATACTATGAACATAGCCATAACCCGGAAAGTATTAATTTAAATGACCAAACACAGCGCGTTTTAAATAAAATATCAGCGGAGTTCTATGAACGTAAAAATACAGATGAGGCCATCGATCGAAGTGTATTTATGAATACAGTGCGTTCAGTATTTGATGACATTTGCGATACGGAAATGGAAAAAAATCGTCAGATATTTGAGCATCGAAAACAAATTAAAGCACTATTAAAAACATTAAAACGCACCAACCCATTAGCTCGAAAAACAATTCGGAAAAAATTAAATGAAGAACGAAAAAGTCTAAAGTTGAAATTTATTCAAGTGAATGCACCCCGACTAAAACGTTTTATCGATACATTATCTGATGACAAATATACCAATATACATTTGAATTCAATTGAGAAAATTGGAGACTTGCAAATTAAATTAAAAAGCTTAGTTCAGCAAAAATTAGCAATCGAAGAAGTCAACGTTTTATAAATAGAAAACTTATTTAAAGCAATTTAATCAATTATTTCATATAATATAGTTAAATTTAAATAAAGAATGTGAGTTGGTTGAATGTTACTTCGCAGAGTCACCCGGTTGATTCCTAGCATATATTTAAGTCCTTGGTTATTGTCAAATTGTGAACCATATTCAAATAAGCCATCCAATCATTTCAATAAAATTCCATTAACAGGGAAAGAGTTTCGCGCATTAGATGTTGAGTCACGGAATCAACTGATCCGTAATCAGTTAGGTGTGTCAAATCAAACATTGCCAAGTGCAGATGATTTGGCAACGCTTACAGAAAATGTCATTGGTAAATTTGTACTCGGTCAATCCATTGTTTTTAATGCAAAAATTAATGGGCAAAATCGAGTGATTCCATTGGTTACTGAGGAACCCTCTGTTGTTGCGGCCATCAATAACGCTATTAAACTTTTTAATGAGTCGGGAGGCCTTGCGGCTGAAACCGATCCGGTTAATTTGATTTCTGGGCAAGTTTTAATTCTTAAAAACGGAATTCCTTTTAAGGAGATTGAGGCCAAAGTTAACAGTATGGAAGCGGAATTGAAAACCGTTTCAGTGAATGAATTGGAAAAGTTGCAGCGTTTAGTAAAGCGTGGTGGCGGGTATTACGGTAATTTAAAACTTGTGGATTTAGATGACGAAATGGCGGCATTAGAATTTCAATTAGATGTGCAAGAGGCAATGGGGGCAAATATTGTTTCTTTAGTGGCTGAAAACTTAGGGGTACAATTGAGGGGGTCTCAATCCAATAATCTAAACAGATGTCAAACCTTGGGTGATATGCTGTGTGAGGTTGGGGTCCTGGGGGGGGGGCAGGGGG
>JAYNJH010000154.1:2092-2343 GCA_038109885.1 Candidatus Margulisiibacteriota bacterium
GTCTAATGATGCAAACCACAGACGGTCACACGCCCGAGTTTCAATCCCCATTGAAGCGTTAGATCAACCGTCCCAAAGTGGTAAAGAGATTGCTGTAAAAATTGTGCAGGCGTCTCGATTTGCTTTTTTAAATTCTCAGCGTGCAGTAACTTCGAATAAGGGGGTTGATAATGCCGTAATGGCCCTCGCTCTTGCCATGGGACAAGATATTCGTGCCACATCAGCGGCCCTTCATTATTATGCCCAAAATA
>JAYNJH010000155.1:0-2260 GCA_038109885.1 Candidatus Margulisiibacteriota bacterium
ATATACACATACTGCATCGGATCTTCTTTTGAAAGTTCTGTCACATTACCTGTAGATTTAACACTAACCTTTAAATCTTTTTCGCCAAACGTTGTAAATAGCTTTATTCCCTTCAAGTCATCACCAGAGAAGACACTAGCGATTTTTTTCGTCGAGGCACAGCCTGTTAAAGACCCCTTAGATAATGAAGAGTATCCCACATTACTCTCCAGACTCAGTGGCTCAGATAAAACTACAAAGTATTTCTTTGCAGCACATAGCTGAATTGAAATCCCAACTAAAAAGAGAATTTTAAGAAACGATTTCAATTATTTTACGTTGGCGTAAAGCTCTGAAATAAAACGTGATTGAAGCTCGAATGGTACATCGGATAACGAGGGTAATTCAATAAGCTTACCAACCTCTTTTCCTTTCGATTCTTCTGATCGATCCAAAAACTCAGCCAAAGGGAGCGTAGGATTCTGCTTCAAAGATTCATATAGAACAGACTTGTAAAATTTATCTTTAAATGAGATCACTTGCCCCACCGAAATAATTGCAGACGGACGATCCAAAACAAGACCATCAACCAATACATTTTTATGAACGATCATTTGTTTTGCCGCTGGTAAACTTCGTGCAAAACCCAAGCGAAATACAAGATTATCAAGGCGGGTTTCAAGCAACGTAAATAAACGGTCAGTCCAGTTAACAACATTTCCACGCTTTGCATCTTTAACAAATCGTCGGAACTGTTTTTCCCGAATATTATAATGAAATAAAACCTTTTGTTTTTCAGTTAATCGCATTGCATATTCAGTAGGACGACGTCTCATTTGACCGTGATGTCCGGGAGGATAACTACGTTTTGCCAATGCCCCAGGTTTACCTAATCCTGGAAGTTCAATACCAACACGTCGTTGTTTTTTAAATTTAGATACTTTTACTTTCGATTTTCCGCTCACGAAACTCTCCTTAATTAATTCAAGTCTTATTTGTATATCGGCAGTACAATTTTGTCAAGCAATTGAAAGGATTTTTATGTTAAGTCGAATTAATATAAACTAATACATATGAAGCCCAGTCTTACAATCATTGGTAATGGATTTATTGGCCAGAAATTTTTACAAAAACATCACTCCAATTTCTCTACAATTATCACAACATCTCAACAATCCCCCCCCGACATATTTTCTTCCAAACACATCTACCTAGATATTTATAAGGATCCCCCACCTTTACCTAATACTGATTTTTGTATTATTACCATTCCTTTTTCAAGGCGTTTAAACGACCCGAGCGCCTATTTCACAGGATTGAAAAAAAGTTTAAAAAAAATTAAAAATTATAAAAATATCTTTTTTACAAGTTCAACAAGTGTGTATCCGATTTCAAATAAACATCTCACTGAAAATGATTTAATTGCCAATAACAATCGGGCTTTATACTTAAATCAATGTGAAGATTGGTTAATAAATCAAGCAGAATCTGCAATCATTCTTCGTTGCAGTGGAATTTGCGGTTATGAACGTAACAGCTTTGAAAAAATTAAATCCGGCTTAATTTATGATGCAAATCTTCCTGTAAATTTAATTCATGTCGATGATATTATTCAATTTATAATGACTCTAATAAAATCGCCAAAAAGTTCAGATATCATCAATCTATCTTGCACAGATAATCCGACAAAAGAAGCCTATTATTCCTACCTATGCCACAAATTTAATTTAAAACTGCCCCAATTCAAAACCTCAAAAAATGCTTACAAAACCATCTCAAATCAAAAATTAACCCGAGATTACGTTTACAAAATGATTTATCCATCACCACTTAAGTTTGAATTCTAATGAAAAAATACGGATTTTCAATTGTTACATTCATCATCCTTTCATTTTTATTTTTTGTTTATAAAGATGCACAAATTATTTTGGATAAATCAAAAAGGAACTCTTATGTTGAACAACAAAATACAACCACGGTGGGTTATGAAAATGGATTACCGGTATTTACCATTGATATTCAAAAGCTTCGTCAAGAAAACTATCGCCATATTTTAATTGCATCCAACATTAATAATGGGACCATATATAATGCCGATGGGGATAATATAATACAGCAATTAACTGGAGATTATGGGCGAATTAATACAAACATCAAATCTATTTTAGTCACTGGAAATATTAATGCAATCATTCGTCCAGTACAAACAAACCGATTCATTAATGTGATTTCAGATCAATTTCATTACAACCATAACAAACGTGAAGCTACATTCCAAAAT
>JAYNJH010000156.1:0-2230 GCA_038109885.1 Candidatus Margulisiibacteriota bacterium
GATTAAGACAACGCTTTATCAAGTTGATATTCGTACCCTCGATTTACGGCTGATTCTTTCTCTTCATCAAGTTTTTTACCTGAGATTCGAACAATACAACTATCAAGGGCCATCATCGCCTCTTTTGCGTTACCTTTACTAATAGCGTCCTTAGCTTCTTCTAATTTAGAAACTAATTCCATGGGTGTATAACCGCCAAAATCTTCCAAAGTAAATTCAAGTTTACCTTTTTTTTCGTTTACTTCTTCTTTTTCGTATTCATCACCCTTATTGTTTTTACCTAAAATAATCATAAACCCTTTTTTTTCGTCATGCATTTTTGTTACCCTCAATAAAATTTATTAATTCACTTTTTTTTAATTTAGTAAGATCGCTTGACGAATCTATTTGAGCAGCAATGGCTATTAAATCGTCTTTATTTAATTTATCTAGCTGATGATCTTCTTTAATTTGTTTTTTTTCTGGTTTTTTAGTGTCGACCAATTCAAATAATGTTGAGGCTAAACTTTCCGACATTATCATACTGGCATCATCAAATAGTATTTTGTAGTGCGGTTCTTTGTAACCCAATTGGCCACTAGGATAAATGCCATCCACATAAAATTTTAATTGAGTGTCTTTCTTTAACTGTAAACGCTTGCCATACTCAAAAAGCATAGTTGTATAATAAAAAAATATATAACAATGAGTCATTTTACTCTTTTTCACTCTTTGTAACGCTTTTTTATTAACAATACATTTTTGTAAAATGTGTAATTTTTTTTTAAAAGATAAAATATATAAATGGATAATCCTTTTTTGGAATATTTAAACAAGCTAAAGAGCAAAGCCACAAACGTACCAACAACAAAAAAATTTAGTCAATTGCAACGTTATTATAGAGGCAATGTTGCGCCCACTATTGGTTACGGTGCTGATGGGCTGCCAAAAAAAGGCTCTGAAAATTCATTTTATAATATAATTAAGCCAATTATTGAAACGAAAGCGACCACGGCACTGGATGCAATGATATCAACCAACGTTAAGCCTGCAAACTTGTCGCATCAAACCTTTAATAATTTAAAACAACTCGAAAATATAGCTGATATATTAAATGATTGCTGGGAAAACGTTAAAAAAAATACTCACATGGATAATGTATCGCAACGTATTATTCGTGACGGATTAATTAATGGAATTGGGATTGCCAAAATATTCTGGAATCAATCGCTTGATAATGGTTTGGGTGATGTTCGTATTGAACGAGTGAACCCAATTGATTTTTTCCCTGAACCAAATGCGACAACAATTGAAAATTGCAATTATATTTTTTTAAAGCGATATATTAGCCGGTTTGATTTAATTAATGAATATAAAAATCGACCTGATATTTTAAAAAAAATTGATAAGTTAACAACTGAATCGGCAAAGATAACGAATAGTACTGAAAAGCGTACTGATTTAGTGGTCAGTATGGAGAACCAAGAAAATGGAACAAAAAATAACGCACAAGGTTATATGAATGAAGGGTCTTTGGTCCCATCAAATACAACTGAAAACATTTTATTATGGGAATGTTATTTGAAAGATGATACTGTTCTAGTTCCGTTAGACAAAGACAGTGGTCAAGAAAAAGATATGAAAACAGAAGAGCGGTTTAAGTATCCCAATGGCCGATTAATTATATATTCAGGAAAAGAAATATTGGAAGATAAACCAATTGATTATCCGTTTGGGTTTCCGTTTGATACATTTAGCCCAACACAATCTGATGGAATTGTTGGTTTTGGGGATGTTCAAGATTTAATTTCAACTCAAGACAAAATTATTGACGCTTATTATAAGCTTCAACAATTACTAATGAAATACAAATCATTTTTGATAGTACAAGAGGATTCAATACCACGTAATACCTTAGAGAAAAATTTTGACATTGTTTATTCTGTGCCTGGAAGTGCTGGCACTCCACCTGTATTAGTTACAAACAAACTAACTCAAGATATACAGATCGTTCGACAACACATTCAAGATTTAAAACAGGATGCATACAAAATCGCACGTATTAATGAAATAATGCTTTCTGGTGAGCGTCCGGTTGGTGTTAATAGTGGTCAAATGGTACGTGATTTGATTGAATCACCAATGAGTTCTATTAGAGAAATCCAACGAAATTTTAAAACTTTTTTACAAGGCGTTAGCAATAAAGCAATTACATTAATTCAGTTATATTACAATCAGCCTCGAATTATAC
>JAYNJH010000157.1:0-484 GCA_038109885.1 Candidatus Margulisiibacteriota bacterium
ACCAGCGTCAGGGCAGTTAAAAAATGATTTTAAAATACTAGTGTGATCCATTAAATTTAGCTTGGCATTTTTTAATCCAGTTTTTGAAATGGGGGCAGTGACTAGGCCCTTGATTTTGATTTTTTTGCTTAATTCTAACGCGCTTAAAATGGACTGATATGCAATTTTAGCATTGGTTGCATCATCCTCTTTTGATTGAGGCTCGTATTGACTAATCGGATAGATGTAGATTTTATTTGCCTCTGTGTAAGATGTAAATGTTGGGAATTTTTGTGGAATGCAACTGGGATGGCCAACCAAGATAATTCCCGGATGGGTGTTAAGTTTTTCAATTGCCTTCAAAGTGACTTCTGGTCCAATGCCTGCAGGATCCCCAAGTGTGATCACAATAGGGGGCATTATATTTGAGAAAAATCCTTAATTGTTGGTAATTGCGTGACTTTTGATAAAATGCGATGGTTTGCTAGTGGGGTTGTTAAATAGG
>JAYNJH010000157.1:494-2162 GCA_038109885.1 Candidatus Margulisiibacteriota bacterium
AGGTTACACTGAGCTCAATACCCCGTTTAACTTTATCTATTTTTTTATTTGTAATTTTACATTGGAGTTTTTGTAAAAAATTTAGTGTGATTTCAACGTCTTTATAAGATTGGCAGCGAATATAAATGCGATAGGATTTTAACTTGGTTTGAAATCGATTGGTTCTTAAGAAATGAAAAAGAATTAATAATGCAATGGTAGAAATAATTCCATAAAAAAAATGATTAGAACCAATTAACATTCCTATGGATGAATTTACAAATACAAGTGCTGCCGAGGTTAGACCTTCAATACGTTGTTTTGATTGTAGGATTGTACCTGCACCGATAAAGCCAATGCCTGATACAACTTGAGCTGCAATTCGAGTTGGGTCGCCACTCACGGCCATGAATGAAATATGAGTGAATATACACGCCCCCAAACAAATAAGGCTATGGGTTTTAATGCCTGCGGGTTTTCCCATGGCTTCTCTTTCAACCCCAATAACAATACCGCATAAAATGGCGAGGATTATTTTTGCAATAAATATTACCCATTCAATTTCAGATAAATTGATTTCCATGCGATCATTATATCAGATCTTTGTATTTTCTTAAGTTTATTTCAATATTTTTTACCTTGTTTGGTTGGTTTACCTTTTAATCGTTTTCACCGATAATAGTTGTATCCAAATCATGTTTTAAAAAATTTTTATATTATTATCAATTTCTATTGGGATTCATGCCTCGTTTATTTCAGATGCTATGGTTCAGTCCTTTAGTGTCCGATCAATGGGGCGTGGCGGTGCTGCTATTGCTCAACCATATGGGGCTGAATCATTGGCTTCAAATCCAGCAGGGCTGGCACAAAAAGGGTCGGGGTTACATTACAATTCAGTTGATTTTGAAAACACTCATTATACTAAAAATGATGCGTTACTTTATCATCGGAATTCATTTGGGGTTGGGTCTTGGGCCATTGAAAATAATACGAATCGAGTAACTGCTTTTAACCTTGGCTTTGCAAATCGTAATCGTAATGGAGTTGATTGGGGGTTGGTGTATAAATCGATAGATTATGAACAGAATGGAATTAGTCAATCATTTTGGTCAAGTGATTTAGGTGTTATTTTGCATTTAAATCCAGCGTTTGATGTGGGTATGGTTGGCAAGAATATTCTTGGAAAAGAAAATCGGCCGTTTTCATCGTCATTTCAAGGTGGATTTTTATATAAAAACCGTGATGCTTCATTGAAGATATTTTCAGATGTTGTTGCTGATAATGATAATACTGACTACAGTGATAGTTATGTGCGGTATGGACTTGACTATGATTTAACACCCGATTTTACAATTCGGTTTGGTGGGGATGAACTTTATTATACTAGTGGGGTATCGTTTGATTTTTCTTTTCTCTCCTTCGATTATGCGGTGAAGTCACCAAAATCTAATCAATCTGAATCTGTGTATGCCTTGGGGGTCCGCTTAGGGCGTGCTAGGGAACCTGAAGAATTTCGAAGAAAGTATGCCATGTTTAAGCCCAATGCGATTGCCTATATCGAAATTAATGGTGCGTTAACCAGCGGGTACTCATCCATTAGTTTATTGGGTGGTCGGAAAATAGGTTCAAATGACATTATACAATTAATTAATAAGGCAAATTATGATGATGATTGTGAAGGATATTTAA
>JAYNJH010000158.1:0-1995 GCA_038109885.1 Candidatus Margulisiibacteriota bacterium
TCGGCGGTATCACTATCGCTCTCATTTAAATCTATGTCCGCTTGCAATGCCGCATCGGCTGTATCACTATCGATCTCATTTTGATCAATGTCTGCTTGCAATGCCGCATCGGCGGTATCACTATCACTCTCATTTAAATCAATGTCTGCTTGCAATGCCGCATCGGCGGTATCACTATCGCTCTCATTTAAATCTATGTCCGCTTGCAATGCCGCATCGGCGGCATCACTATCACTCTCATTTAAATCTATGTCCGCTTGCAATGCCGCATCGGCGGTTGCAAAGTCTGCTCTTATCGCGGTTTCTTTTGCTTGCTCAGAATCTAAATATTCTGTTGATAAATCAATTTCTTTTATCGTGCCATCTAATATAGCATAGCTGCCGACTACACCTTCTGATAAATCTGATGTTAGAATTGTACCATCTTCCCAATTACCACTCGTTGCATTGTACTTTAATATATCACTATCATTTGCACCGTCTGTATCAATATCAGTAAAGTAACTGATTGCAAGATCAGTTACTTTATATTTTTGTAATGTCGTATCGTATACCATTATATTTTTAACTGGGGTTAAATTTGTTGGGGGCACAACATCATCTAGTTTCACTAAGCTATTTGTCGAAGGCATCCAAACATTCGTGACACTATCCCATGTTAATACTTCACCATCGATTGGATCCCCCGAGCTTGGATGAAATGCCCCATTAGGTGCGTCGACGTCTGGTGAGAACATCAATACAGCGCCCGTTGGAATATCTTGCCCATTAATTACTGATGATGTTAATTTTTTACCCAAAAGCTTCTCAACCTTAACATTACTGATTGTGCCAGAGACTTCTGTTTCATCGTTTACAGGAAAGGCATAATTATCGATATTAATCATATTATTATTTAAATTTGAGGGAACCCATTGATCATTTACATAGGCTAAAATCTGATTCGCGGTGGGAGCGGTTGAAGATACGGCTTTGCCCTGAATTTTGGTGGTATCTCCGGCAGTATTTGCATAATCTGCGATTGCACTCTTAATTGAATATGGTTGACTGGTTAATTCGACTAATGCTAACTTTTCCTGTCCGTCTTCGACTATAGTAAATCCTACTTTTAAACCCTCGGTTTCAAATAATGTTTCTGTTAGTTGTAAACTGTTTCCTGCGCTATTGGTTCCCTCCCCATTAAGTGTTGCTTCAATGAGACCGTTTGTAATCATTAACGAAAATGTTTTTCGCCACACATAATCAGTTGAAGTCGAGTATAACCCTATTTTTACATTTTCAGATGTTACGGTATTTATTTCAGTTCCATCACTGTATCGTAATACGGCTGAAACATTTAACTTTAATGGTACTGTAGTCTCACCCAAAACATTGAATGAGATTAATAGTAACAAACCGATCAATGGTAAGTAGTTTTTAATCTTCAACGCTTTTCCCCCTTATAATCTAATTACCCATTTTTTAATATTTTTAAACATTGAAGATTCTTGATATATTTATTTGTGGGTAATTTACACACTTAATATGCGCTTACGGACGTTAATTTGAGTTTAATCAAATCGATGCTGTAATGTTTAAACAAGATAAAAGGGCTCCCCCCTTTTTTATATTTAACTTTTAAAATGACAATAGTAAGTCATCATATGTTGGTAATGGCCATAAATCAGTTGAGACCATGGTTTCTGCTTGATCTACGTCATCACGCAATGACTGTAATAATTCAGTACCTTTTGTGGCAATGCTGTATGCTTTTTTATAGGCATCAGATTCAGGTTCAACCGAAACAATAAACTTATTAAGATAATCTACCTTTGTTTGTATTTTTGAATACAACTCTTCCAATACCCTAAAATCATTTTGAATGCCCAAGGCATTAAGCTTTACTAACTTACCATATTCAAATGCTGAACCTAAATCGTTTAATTGATCAATAATGGCAGGCATGATTTGTCGGCGAGCTATATCTATCGCTAATTTAAATTCAACGCATTTTGT
>JAYNJH010000159.1:0-380 GCA_038109885.1 Candidatus Margulisiibacteriota bacterium
TTATTAATTACCTTTAAAAAAGAACACCCTACATTTTTGCCAGAATTATAATTTTAGAGACACGATGCCCCAACACGAACCAAAATGGTCCATTTTTATCGAACGTCTTCAAGAGGCCATCCAAACCGGTCATAAAGTCGTTGTATTTAGTCAATTCATTCCCATGATCAAAACCATGCAAACCGCATTAGATGACTTAGGTATTAAATACGTTAGTTTAACGGGACAAACCAAAGACCGAGCAAATGTTATTGAAACATTTAATAATAATGAGAATATTCGCGTGGGTATTTTTAGTTTAAAAGCCGGTGGCGTTGGTATCAATTTAACAAGTGCTGATTACGTATTTTTGTACGACCCCTGGTGGAACCCGGCCGTTG
>JAYNJH010000159.1:390-1974 GCA_038109885.1 Candidatus Margulisiibacteriota bacterium
CAACAAGCCATTGATCGTGTCCACCGAATCGGTCAAGACCAACCCGTGATGGTGTTCAAATGTTTAGTTGTCGCCACCATTGAAGAACGTATGATCAGTTATCAGAATCAGAAAAAGGATCTCATACAATCCTTAATTGAAGATGAACAATTAAGTGATCTTAATCTCGATGAAATTAAAACCTTAATTGGTATTTAATTTGCAGAAAAAATATTTCTTTTATAATATAAACCCATGGATTTCAAAAAAATAAAAAAATTAGTATCGTTAGTCGAAGCTTCCGACATTTCTTCCCTATCTGTTGAGGAAGACAACTTAAAAGTCGAAATAAAACGCGAATTAACCACACCTGTTATTCAAACAACCATTCCTGCAGCGGTGCCATCACCGGTAGCAGCACAACCCACTCCAGCACCAGCACCCAGTGAAGTCCCCGTTTCCGAACCTGCAATCGCCAGTAACTTAACTGAAATTAAATCACCCATGGTGGGCACGTTTTATGCGTCACCCAATCCAGAGTCCCCCGCCTTCGTAGCCGTAGGTAAAACCATTGCAAAAGGCGATATCATTTGCATTGTTGAAGCCATGAAACTTTTTAATGAAATCGAATCAGAAGTGGATGGCACCATCGAAAAAATTTGCGTCTCCAATGGGGATCCTGTAGAATTTGGCCAAACGCTTTTCCTTGTTCAAAAAAACTAAGTTGTCCTCACCATCCATCTGGCAAGTATTTCCAGATCAAACAAAACTAGCCAGTAAAATTGCTGATGCGATTAAATGCTCTTCTTTGGTGGGGCAGTTATTATTAAATCGCAATGTTTCATCCATTAACGAAGCCCATCATTTTTTAAATGATGATTGGACGGATTGGCCTGAACTGCCCAACCAAGCCAAATTTATGGGCCTTCTTAAGAAGTTAGTTTCAAATAAATCCCCCATCTGTGTCTATGGTGATTACGATGCAGATGGCGTTACATCCACGGCCATGATGGTGGATCTTTTGCGAGCCGCAGGCTGTGTCGTCGATTATATTTCACCCCACCGATTTAACGATGGATACGGGTTAAACATGAATCGTATCAACGAAATTGCAACCAAAAAATATGCGGCCTTAATTACCTTGGATTGCGGCATTTCAAATGCAAAAGAAATCGATGCATTAAAAGCCCACGCCCCCGACACAATTATCCTAATTATAGATCATCATAAATGCCCAAAAATTCTACCCAAAGCAGATGCCATCATTAATCCCCAGTTAGCGGATTCAAACCATCCGGCCTTTCATTTATGTTCAGCCGCATTGGTTGACTATATTTTTAGAACATCTCCAGAACTAAATATTGACCCTTCCAGTCATTTGGATTTGGCAGCCATCGGATTAATAGCTGACGTAATGCCATTAACAAAATTGAATCGTTGGTATGTTAAAAAAGGGTTAGAAGCAATTCAAAGTTCGCCACGCCCAACCATTCTTGAGCTTTGCATTTCAGCACGCATTAACCCTAAAGAAATTAGCACCCATGACATCGGATTTGGGATTGGCCCCCGTTTAAATGCACCTGGCCGCTTGGGTGATCCTAAACC
>JAYNJH010000160.1:0-1813 GCA_038109885.1 Candidatus Margulisiibacteriota bacterium
GATTTGGTTCATTTTAAGTCGCGTAGTATATACACTATCACCACTTAAAATTGCAGATCTAGCAAGGAATCGCCCACTCTCCCAATTAGATAAGCCCAATTCAGGTGAATTTAGAGCGTACTGACCATCGACCCATCGAGTCATCCCATTGCCAACAAATGGGGCATTTACTTGACCAAAAAAATCAATTAGTTCAATTTGAGATTGAGTAATTAAACTCGCAACAAATTGAGGTGAATATTGATTAAATAAACGAATGGAATCATTCAATGAGTTAACAATGACAATGGTAACTTCTGGTGTCTTTTCCCATTCCCATTCGGTTCCCAAAAACCGTTCTTCAATTTGTTCAAATTGACTTTCAACAACAACCCCATTAGCACGCTCAATAGTTACTTTTTCATTAAAATCCAATTCTGAAAAATAATCGACAGAGCCAGATTCAACATGAACTTTAAATAATTGTCCTAAATTCTCTCCCGCAACTTTTAAGGCATTAAGGACAACTGGAAGTTGAGCTTCAACGCCTGATTTCAATAAACATATTGTATTTAAAGTATTACATACTTTACGATCTAAGGAGCCAACAATCGCATCATGCAAACGGTTGAGATCTGTAGAATCATTGGTCATCATCCAAGCACCCCCAGTTCCATGTAAACTTACCGGAATTCCATATTGCTGCGCAATCCCACCCAACATACGAACAGCCTCTCCACTTCCCCTAGCAACAGCTAAATTAAGTTTTGAATTTGAAAATAAAGCCCAAGCGGTTGATCGCTCCGGAGATTCAATAAGTCGAATAACATTTCGTGAAATTCCAACAATGTCCAATGCTGGATATAACGCCTCTTGAACAATGGCCTTTGCAGTACGTAAAGCATCTCGGCCAACCCGAAAAACAACAGTATTCCCACTTTTTAAAACACCAGTGGCATCAGCAATTACATTAGGTCGTCCCTCAAAAACAAAACCGACAACCCCAAGAGGGCTTTTCAATAAGTCCACTGACCAACCATCATGGTGGATATCAGAAATTGCAGATACTCTCTCAACCGCTTGATTTTTAAAATCCAATAAGCCCGCCGCCATGTTATTACGACATTTATCATCAGCCACGAGACGTGTAATTGAGCGCCCTTTGGCTTTGGCATCCGCAACATCCAGATCATTAACATGCTGAATTTTAGACCAAATATCATCATCCATCAAATGATTAGAAAATGCATCATAAAAACCATTAATGGCATCACTCGAAACACGACCAAGAGAATAGAAGCCATCCATAGCATGTTGAATTTCTACATCAACTTGCTGGATTGAGTTTGAAGGAATAACAATTGGCCGATCAAAACCAGGAACAAATACCAAATGATCACCCGATTGAAATTCATCTACCAATTCATCATCAACGGTAAATAATTGATTTCCGTTGTAAATCAATTGCATCCCAACGGTTAAACGATTAAGTTTTGAAGTGTTTGTGGTTGTCATAATTTAAATATAGTATAACAAGATCAAAAGTCAAACCGTTGATTGCAATGACATATGGTTAGATAACCTTAATTGAATTGCTTGCCCTTTTGAAACACCCTTTAAAAAGTAAAGGCCAAAAACAAATCGTTGACGCGAATCAATAAATAAACCATAAGTAGCATCTCCAGAATTATGCTCATAAGGTTGAACAGATGAAAATCTAGTAAAAGCATTTGAATTTAAAGACATAACAACTTGATAAAAACCATTATGAAAAATTTGAAACGAAAAGGGTGAATTTGAGGGTGTAAAGTCATCCTGAGACAAAATCTCGATT
>JAYNJH010000161.1:0-1810 GCA_038109885.1 Candidatus Margulisiibacteriota bacterium
AACTTATTGTTGAAGATTACTCAACATCATCGGTAAAAGCTATTTCTAATGTTCTTACAACAGACTTCAATGCAGCAAGCATAAACGCTGTTGAGGATTTTAGTCTGTTGTACTTTAACTTGCCTGAAAGTGTTTCAAGCGAACATGTAATAACCCAATTAAATAAACACGGTTTTGGGGCATCACAAAAGAGTGATGCCATTGTTTGGGTTAAGGTGGATGGTATTGTTTGTTCGTTTTGTGTGATTGGGATTCAAAAAAAACTAAGTGCATTAGACTCTGTATTGACTGCTGATTTTAATTTGGAAACGGGGTTAATTACCATTGGTTTAAAACCAAATCAAACGATTGATTTTGATTTAGTAAGGTCGATTATTTATGATTCTGGTTATCAGGTTAAAGCCATTTTATAATGAAGTTTATTAGGGACTTTTTATTGTTGTTTACCACTGCATCAACACTAATTTGTTGCGCTTTGCCCGCGCTTTTTGTATTTCTTGGCGCGGGCTCAGCGTTAGCTGGATTGGTTGGAATATTCCCGCAACTCATTTGGCTATCAAAACATAAAGCTTATTTATTTGGCATTGCATTTTTGGGCTTATGTTTAGCAAGGGTATTGCCTAAGAATAGCGTGCAAACTGAATGTGCCCGTACTAATCAAGCCACTTGTTCTGAAGTTAAACGGACAACGAATGGCGTATGGTGGTTGTCTTTGATTATGACATTTATTGGGGTTTTCTTTGCCTATTTACTTCCGTTTGTTTTGGATTATATTATTACTGGTTGATTGTTTATGAGGCATTCCAATTAAAATACCTGCTAAACCCATTATATAAAACCCGCTTAATAACCGAACATGAATTAATGGGAATAACAAAATATGAATAATAATGGTTGCAATTGATGTGAAAATAAGAATTTGAGCCCTTTGGTTATTTAAAATATCATGTTTATATTTCCAAATTAATATAATCATCATAAGAGTATAAATAAGTGCATGAGTATTGTAAGTGAAGATGGTTTGCAATTGCGCCATTAAAACGGGCATATAATTTGAAATGCCAAATTCATAGACGGTTGTTTTGGGGAATGAGATGGGATTTATAAATGTGTGATACATAAGCGTTGCCCACCCGTAATGACCAGCCCATTTTGTAATTCCAAAATACGAGATTAATGATATTGATCCAGATAAAATAGTGTAAGGTCGGAATTTTTTATATTTTATCCAAATAAATGCTAAGTAGGGGGCATTTAAAACGATTAGATTTGTACGAACAAAGACAAGTATTGGCAATAAAATTAAACTAACTATAAATCGTTTCTGAATTATAAACAGTGTCAGTAAGCTAATACATAAAAATGCTAAGCTGTCTGGCGATGCCCGTTCAATGATTTCAATGTATCCAAAAATTAGTGTTCCTAAAAATAGCCAATATAATCGTCTGTTGGGCATATGGTCTTTTAAGCTAAAAAACAATAATCCAATTGCGATTGTTGATACAACAATTGAAATAAGTTGACTACTCTTAATAAGGTCTAAGCCTGTCATTGATACCAGTGAAATCAATTTAGTGTATAAAACTCTAATTTTGAAAAATGGAAACTGTTGTTGAAATGAATCGATGTTTTCATAAATATCGATATGGTATTGTGGGCCACTTACCCATTGTTCTTTTGATCGAAAACTTCCTTTTTTTGATTGGTTAATACGCTCAAAAATCATTTGATATGATTCATTGTGAATCGTCTTAATATCGGAGTTTGAATGCTCTCTGGCAATGGCTGTGTAAAATAACATGTCAGTGCT
>JAYNJH010000162.1:0-1762 GCA_038109885.1 Candidatus Margulisiibacteriota bacterium
ATTATAATCTAGACATAATTTTATTCACAATAGAATATGTTATTTTTTTGGAACAAACCAAAACATTCATTTTTAATATTAATAAATCTATTAAATTAAATCGCCCATTTTCTTTATGCACCAATGATATTGATAATGATGGAGATATCGATTTTTACATTACCCAAATTTATCATGAAGAACACCCGGCATTGGGCGGACGAAATGGTGAAAAGAACAAACTAGTTTTAAATAATAACGGCAGTTTTAACCCCACAAATATCCCATCAATTGAATCGACTGGCATTGGATTAGCTTGTTCAATCCTAGACATTAATCAGGATGGCAAAAAAGACATCATTGTAATTAATGATTTTGGAAAAGATGAATTATTTATTCAAACTAACAACTTAAAATTTAAAAATAAAGCACGTGAATTTAACTTTGATGACTCAGGGGCTGGCATGAATTTAAGTATAATTGACTTTAATGATGACCCATTTTGGGATATCTACGTCACAATGATAGATATGTTCAATAAACACTTAAGCTTTCAGTTACCTGATGAGAATTCAAGTTTAAATCGTTCAAAAAAAATACTAAATACCAGTACATACTTAATTGGGAATCAACTCTACATTGGCAGACCAAAAAAGTTTGAGCGAAAAACTCAAAACATCTTTGAACCAGGGCTTAAAGGTTGGGGCTGGGGAGCCAGTTTTTTTGATTATGACAATGATAGCTTTGATGACGTTTACATTACCAATGGCCGAATCTTATATAATGAAAATTACACCGATGAAAAAAATATTTTTATGATCAACCTAAATAATAAATTATATTTTAGTAAGTCAACATCTCCTGAAAGTTCCGCACAAAATTCTCGGGGCGTCTCGGCCGCTGATTTTGAAAATAAAGGAAATTTAGATTTGATTGTTCGAAATCCAGCAAACGCAATTCTTTATAAAAATATCAACAAAAATACAAACAATTGGATTAAAATCAAATTGATTGGAAATAAGAAAAACACATTTGCAATAGGGGCAACCATTGAAGTTACAACCAAAGAAAAATCGAAACGAAAAATAATACTCGCTGAGACCGGATTTCGTTCTCAAGAACCTTATCAAAAACATTTTGGGTTAGGCTCATCAGAAATTGAATCAATTACGGTTACATGGCCAAATAATTTAAAAACAAAATTAAGAAAACCAATTAAAACAAACCAATTAATCACACTAACTCACCCAGAAATGAAACCCAATTAAATTAGACATGCCATTTAAAAAAATAAGCATCTTCACAATTACACTGATCGTTTTAGTTGGCGCCATCTATAAAGTATCCACCCCGCCCTTAATACGAACCAGTCGAAATATTCAATCATTAATCATTAAAACCAAAACATCCTCCCCTTGCACAGATTGGCAAATTGAAATTGATGGAAATCAACCTTATTTTGAAGTTAACGAATCCGCCATTGGAATTCAAATCGCTGCTCATAAGGCATTAATAATGCACTTCTGGCTGGCCGCATCAAACCATTCATTTGAAAAAATAATCGAAGATAGATTAAACATTAATAGCGATTGGATTGAATTTATTAAGAATCACCCAATTAAGAAAATCACAACACAACAAAAAAACCTTTATTACTTACAATCCATAATATACGTTTTTTTTGCAAACAACATCTCCCCATCACAATTTTTTGAATTATCCAACGTTGAAATTAAACGACTCAATATGGTAGCTAATTTTTTAGAAAACAAACTAATGACTT
>JAYNJH010000163.1:0-1688 GCA_038109885.1 Candidatus Margulisiibacteriota bacterium
TGGTACATAATAATTGTCATCATTAGTTAATAACATCCATGGGGTATCGATTAAATCCTCAATTGCCCACTGTCGAAGTGAATGGCCCCAGTCATTAAATCGTTTAGGGCTCTGATAATATTCAATATTTGGATATTGATCAAGGTAAGGTTGTGCTATAGATTGGTGCTTTTTATCGGGACCATCATGTAAAATTACCATTTTCCAATTTGGTTCATTTTGTGTAAGAAATGAATGAATGATGATTGGGAGACTAAGGTAGCGCTGATACGCAACCACAACAATTGTTATCCATGGTTTCATAGTTTTATGCTAACGTATTTTTAGTCGATAATGCCAAATGTTTGATACGTTTTTATCACATGGTTTCAAAATGGGTTGCTTTCATTTAAACTTATATCTATGAACATTGCTTCATTAATATCCAAAAAACCTAAAATTTTAGTTGTCGGAGACTTCATTCTTGATCAATATTACTGGACGAATGTGACTCGAATTTCACCTGAGGCACCTGTCCCCGTGTGTCATATTCAAGAAACAACCCATTCCTTAGGGGGCGCAGGTAATGTAGCTCATAATTTAAGCGTTTTTGGAACCGAAGTTCATTTAGCTGGAGTCATTGGGAATGATGAAAATGGAACAAGGTTATGTGAGCGGTTTAATGATTTGGGTATGAATATAGATCTATTAATTAAATCTGATGACTATCCAACCATTTGTAAAACTCGTGTAATGGCCAAGGGCCAACAGTTATGCCGTTTGGACTTTGAAGACCCTAAAGTTGAAATTGATAAGCATCTCAATTCCATTATGAAGATTGTAAATAATAGCAATATTTCAAATTTCGACGGGATTGCATTGTCTGATTATAACAAGGGTACACTAACACCTAATTTATGTCAGGCATTAATTCAATTGGGAAATCAGCATCAAATACCAATAATCATTGATCCTAAAGGCCATGATGCGACCAAATATTTTGGCGCGACTTATATAACACCTAACATTAAAGAGTTTATGGACTTAACCGGTTTAAATTCGATTCTTGATGAAACCGAAGTTATAGAAAGCGGACAACAGCTAATGCAGCAAAATAAAATCAATAATATAATATTCACTCGAAGTGAGAGTGGGATCACGTTAATGGCAAATAATCAGATAAAGAATTATCCAACGAAAGTCATTCGTGTATCAGATGTGACGGGCGCAGGTGATACCGTTGTTGCTGCTGTTGCTTTTGGCGCATCGCAACAATGGAGTATAGATCAGATCATAAATTTTGCAAATTTAGCTGCTGGGGTGGTTGTTTCTAAAGTAGGAACTGCAACGGCATCAATTACTGAAATTGAGACGCATGGAACACATTTTCAATAAACATAATATTCATATATTACGTCAACAGATTTTAGAAAATCAGATAGTGTTTACTAATGGTTGTTTTGATTTATTACATCCTGGTCATATTCAATATTTAGATCAAGCCAAGAAGTTAGGCGAAATTCTTGTGGTTGGACTCAATTCGGATCAGAGCGTAAAACGGTTAAAGGGGCCGCAACGCCCCATTAATAATCAAGAATTTCGTGCCACGATGTTACTGGGTCTTAAATCTGTTGATTATGTTATTATTTTTGATGAAGATACACCCATACAGACAATTCAGCGCCTAAGGCCAGCAATTCACGTTAAGG
>JAYNJH010000164.1:0-1598 GCA_038109885.1 Candidatus Margulisiibacteriota bacterium
GTATTGGGGTTTTACGGGATGATATTATCGTTGATTTCAATACTGATTTTGCCCTTTGTTGGATTGAAGGTCCTTCTCTTTGGTTGGCCCATTGCGCTTTTGATTATTGTCACCTATGGTTTTATAAATGCTAAAAAGATAATTACGAATAATATTTATATACGTTCGAAAAAGCTAAGTAAAAATTACAGATTAGCCTTTATTAGTGATGTTCATTTGGGGTCCCAAAACATTAACCATTTTAAAGCCATTATAAATTTGATTAAAGATCAATCTGGGGATGCAATTTTGATTGGTGGCGATCTAATTGATAGTAGCTCTTTTGATTTAAATGAACTTACTTTTTTAAAGGAAATTGAAGTCCCAATTTTATTTGTTACTGGTAATCATGAATTTTATTTGAAGAATGCAAAAGAAAAACTAAATCAGCTGATTGAGTTTAATATTAATGTAATTGATTATTCAATATTTGAGCTGAATGAAATAAACGTAATTGGTCTTGGGGATTATTGCTCTAGTCAAGAAAAAATTGGCTTTTTAAAGACATTAGATCCATCCGATCGTTTTTCAATCTTACTTGTTCATAAACCATCATTATGGACTGAATCGAAGGACTATTGTGATTTAATGCTGTCTGGGCATACGCATGCAGGTCAATTATTTCCATTCCAAATGTTTGTGAAACTTCAATTTCCCTTTTATTATGGATTTAAGTGTTTTGAGGGAACTTATGGTTATGTAAGCTCTGGTGCAGGCTGTTGGGGACCACAAAATCGTATTGGGTCCTCAAATGAGGTTGTAATAATTCATCTTAACTCAGAAAAGTTGATCTAATTTATTTTTTAACCTTGTGTATATTATAAATGTATTTATTTTTTGTAATTTTAGACTTATCTTAATTATATTTTATTAAACTTTGTAAAATACTGTTCCTATTTCCTAAATTTATTTATATTAAAAAAATGATTTCTTTTTTTCCGTTTATCCCTCAACTACCATCAGCCCCATTTAAAATTAAAAGTGAAGTTAAGCGATCGTTTATGGCTGGATTTGCAGCCAGTGGTATTGAACTCATTACAGCCAATAATTTAATGATGTATGCGAAGAGTCGAGTTCAGTTAAACGCGCCGATTGATCGTCAATTGGTTTTGGAGACTTTTCGTAAGGGGTATCGAGGAATTGGGGTTTTTTGGCTGCAATTTGGTTCGGGAGGTGGGCTTAGTTTAGCAACGGAGAATAAATTAAGACAGATATACAGGGAATTTCATCAGCCTGAGTCAATGCAGGCTAATTTTGCAATACGCGCTGTTTCAGCAATTACGGTTGGTGCACTTTGGAATACACCCATGGAAAACATTGCCTTAAGGTGTCAATTAACTTCAGAGTCTTTTGGAAGTATTGTTAGGCGGGTAGTTTATCCGAAGATTGATGAAGAGCGGTTTCAATTGTACAGAGGTTTATTCCCTATTGTGTTTCGACAAGCAACAATAATGCCGTTTTTATTAATGGGCCCTGAACTTTTTACAAAGCTTCCTAAACATGTTCAGTCAAATGATGCTGCATTTCCATTACTTAATTTTTTTATTGGTGGTGCTGGG
>JAYNJH010000165.1:0-1556 GCA_038109885.1 Candidatus Margulisiibacteriota bacterium
TTCAAGCCCAGCTCAATTCAACGCTCATTAACTCAACAGGCTCAACTTGACCAAAAGTCTCAGGCACTTTCCTTATATCAGTTTAGGGGGTGTCCATTTTGTGTTAAAGTTCGCCGAGAAATAACACGTTTAAATTTAAATATTAGATTATGCGATGTTAATAAGAATGAATCGTATCGATTAGAATTATTGGCTGGTGGCGGCAAGGTTAAGGTTCCTTGTTTAAAAATCAAAAATGGTGAATCGATCAATTGGCTGTACGAGTCATCGGATATTAATCAGTACTTATCTGAATTTGCGTTACAATCTTAATCATTTAATGACTCAATATACAATTACTGAATTGCCACTTAAATTAAAAACACCATTAAAATGGGCAGAAGCGGCGATTACTGAGCCACTGGAATTATTAAATGATCATGCTCATTTAGAAAAAAAGGCAGCCACAAATGCAATGGACATGCTTAATCGTTGGCCAACCAGTTCTCCACCAAACTCTTGGATAGCAAATATGATACATGTTGCAAAAGATGAGGTTGAACATTTGCAAGTGGTTAATAAGATTCTTGAACGACGGGGTGGTTTAATGTCTAAATCCCATAAAAATAATTATGCTACATTATTAAACGGTTTAATTCGCATGGGGCAGGGCCATAGTGAACATGTGGATCGTCTTTTGGTGTCAGCTTTAATTGAATGTCGTAGTTGTGAACGCTTTGCAATGTTGGCAAAAGTGACTGAATCTAAAGATAGCGAGTTAAATTATCTTTATTCTGAATTATGGCGCTCTGAACATGGTCATTATGCTGTTTTTTTAGAAATGGCGAAATTAATTACTTCTGAATCGGTACCCAATCGCTGGGAATGGTTTTTGGATCATGAATCTCAAATTATGATGGCCCAACCTTTTTCTTATACAATGCATAGTTTTATTTGAAAATATAAATTGTTACAATGCAAATAGGTTAATTATGATTTATCGACGGTTGGGCCAATCAGGTCTTAAATTAAGTTTATTATCATTTGGTTCTTGGGTTACGTTTTCGAATCAAGTTGATCAAAACTTGGCATATGAATTAATGTGTCTGGCGTATGATAAAGGTATTAACTTTTTTGATAATGCTGAAGTCTATGCGCAAGGTCAAGCGGAAGTCTTAATGGGGAATGCAATTAAAAAGGCGGGTTGGGGAAGAGATACTTTTTGTGTTTCCTCAAAGGTATTTTGGGGTGGGGACCTGCCGACCCAACGAGGGTTATCAAAAAAGCATATACATGATGCTTGTCACGCTGCATTAAAGCGCATGCAAATGGATTATTTGGATTTGTTTTTTTGTCACCGACCAGACCCTGAAACGCCTGTTTTTGAAACTGTTTTTGCAATGAATGATTTAATTTCTCAAGGCAAAATTTTATATTGGGGCACCTCACAATGGCGACCAAACCAGCTTACTGAGGCATTTAAAATTGCTTCTCGTTATGGCTTGAGGGGGCCTGTAATGGAGCAACCGGAATATAACTTATTTAATCGTCATAATGTTGAAATTGATTTAACATAT